>JAJDNE010000075.1 GCA_022340825.1 Acidiferrobacterales bacterium
TCCTGATCGCGGTCACGGTCGGTTTCAATCAGCAGTTTCCAGCGCTCTTCTGTATTGGGAAATACCAGTTTGGCTTCAATGTTGGTGTTGAAGGACAGTGGCCCGGTATCCTGCCATAGCGTTAGCAGGTTCAGTTGGGCGTAGTTACCCTTGGTTTCATCGTAGGCACGTTTGCCGGCGAAGAAGGCATCCACGCGATTAGCCAGCTTGCCGACGGTCGTGGCCACTTCTTTTCTGACCACTTCGAGGGTATCGGGGCCTTTCGGCGGTGCGGTTGCCTGTTCATAGTCATCCAGCTTTCCATCAGAAGTCGTTGTGCAGGCGCCGAGCAAGGTGCACGATAAAACCACTACGACAAGACTGCTTCGGATTAACATCATTTATTTAGTCTGCTGTCAGTAGGATGTTCAACAGGTTGTCCTGAAAGTGGATATTGCTGGTCAGGTCTCCGTGGGATTCACAAAACATGATCGAATAAAGTAGCGGTAACTCGATATTCGGATCACGCGCCGCTGTCGGATCGAGCGATTCCCGGGAAAGCAGTGACGGTTTGGTGACGCGCCCGTCACCCGGCTGCAACATGAGTCGGGTGTAATCGACATTGTCGCGTGGATCGGCGATCCGGTCTGGAAAGAGGCGTGGCTCGTATCTAGCGCCGATCTTTTCCACCAGGATTTGAGCCGGGGTCAGCTTGCAGTCACCGCCGAAAATTACATAGTGCAGCGGTGTGTCGTTTGCCGGGCTGGACAATGCCCAGCTGAGTCGCTCGCTGCGCGCGAGTTGCCTGGCAAAAAACCGGGATAGCAGTTCGAGCCGCGCCTTGCCTCGCTCGGCATCGGCAGCATGTTCAATGACGCGATGAATGACCTGTGGGTCGTAAACGCCCCACTGGTAGCGCTTCCACGTTTCTACGTCATACAGGCTTACCCGGATCTGCTTACCATTGATATCGATCAGCCATGGGACAAGCGGGTGAGGGAAAAGCTGGTAAACCGCCGGGAGCGTGGTGAGTACCTCGGTTGGCAGACCATAAGACCCAATCCCGAACCCGGTGATGTAGGTATATGCCACGCTGACCGCGCCCAGGTTGGGGGTACCCATCATGATGACCTTGCGAAGACGCGAGGCACCGGCGTTGCTGATGTGCAACGAGTTATCGTCAAGAACGTCTCGTGTGCCATAGCGTGCATAGTAGCGAGTGATCAGGCCGCCCATGCTGTGGGCGACAATATCCACCTTAAGATCCGGCCGGCCATAGTCACGACGGATCTGGTTGATGAGCCGGTCCAGCTTGCGAACGCTAGCCACGATATCCTGGCGCCAGTCGTAGATGAATGTATAAAACCGTCGCTCGTTTGCCTGCACCGGTGTTCCCGGAACGGTGTGCCGGTAGCCCCCGGGCTGGGAGAGCGTTGCCAGTAAGCCGGCATAGAAATCAATGCCACCCAACTGGTCAAACAGTGCATAGGCCTCGATGCTGGACGGCAGGGTATTGAGCGTGACCGGGTCGATTGGCAATGCCAGCTCGTAGGTCTCTCGACTCAACACCTCGGACAGACCCGGCGGCCAGAGTTCGACGCCGGTATCGCGATTGCGCAAACGGGACCCACCGAAACCGTGAATGACGACAACCGGGGTGTAGAACGCTCGTTGGGAGGAATGCTCGTAGAGTCGCTTCAGATCCGGCTTGGTGCTGACGCAACCCGCCATGGATAGCGCGACGATGAATAGAAGCAGAAGCCTTGCATGCATCGAGCCAGCCATCGCAAACCATCCGGCGTTTTTTATTGTTGGGTATGCCAATCTCATTGACTGAACATCATACTCCGACATGCGTGGATTGATTACCCCGGCGGGGCTTGATCTGCGTCAAAGCTAAAAATCGGGGTCACGTGGAGAATTTGTATATGGAATTGTTCGGGAGAAGTGGGTCATGGCGGTAATAACGATTGGCAACTACTACGCGGAATGGATGGCGCCGTCCAAAGGGGACGAGGCGGGATGCGGTCGACTGATTTTGCGCAGCGCGCACAAACTCACCGATCTCTTCTACTTAAAGAATTTACCAGCTGATGACTTTCGGATCATGCTGCATTTGCTGCAAACCGAAAAACCGGTGTACTGGGACACGCATGCGAGTTGCCTGCGTACTGCTCACCCGCAGAGCCACGACGCCGAGCCAGTTGGAGAAGAAGAGGGTCACTAGCGGCCTTCTTGCGAAGGCCTGAATACTTACTGCAACACGGCGTAGATACAGGAGAACAACGATGGCGGTGAAGAAGAAAACCAGCAAGAAAAAAGCGGCAACGGCTGGCGGTGCGCATCCAGGGAAAGTTGCGGCCAGCAAACCGATGAGTGATACCCATAAACAGTTATTGAACCTGGTTGCCAAGGGCATGATCGCGGTGGATGCCGCAGCGAAGCAGGCCTCCCAGGCCGAGAAGCAGATGGAGCAGGCCTACGCACGCGCACAAAAGGCGGCGAAACAGGCAAAATCGACTGCGCAAAAGATGTCCGATAAGGCGGCGAAACAGGCCCGAAAAACTGCAGAAAACGTTTCCAGATCCGCAGCGAACACGGTTTCCCGTGCACGTTCCATGACCGCAAAGGAGGCGCTTGCTGCAGCGCGAGAGCAAGCAAAACATGCTAGAGGCCTGTGGACGAATTTGCGCAAGAGTCTCCAGGAAGAAGAAAAGGCGTTGAATAATGCAGTCAAGGCCGCCGAGGCCGAAAAGAAACGGGAAGCCGCCAAGCAACGGGCGATCAAGGAATTTGTTGCCAAGTGGGAGCAGGAGCACAAAAAGCGCCAGGTAAAACGTAAACCGGCAAAAAAGAAAACGAGCAAGAAAAAAGTGACCGCCTAGACGTCAGGAAACGGGTGGCGTGCGAAGCAGTTCGTACGCCGCCACGTATATTCCCACCAGCGCGATGCCCTGCAACACATGATACAGGGCATTGTGATTAAAGAACCTGCGGTGAAGACTGATTTTCTTGTGCTGTACCCACGCCGCAATCAGTGACAACGCCATCCCCCCGGTTCCAATCAGCAGCAGCTTGTTACCCGAATGCATTGCCGCCACGCTGAAGGCAAGCAGCAGGTATGCCGCCGCGGGCACATAGTAGGCAAGCGCCAATGCAAACGGCGGATGGCGCGACACAACGACGAAAACGTAACCCACCAATGCCAGACCGGCAACAATAGTCACATATTCGGATGCCGTTGCGCCGAAGATGATTTCGGTTGCCAGTACCCACATGGATAATGCTGTCACACCAAGCATCGCAATCGTGCTGCGCCAGACCAGCTTGTGCACGGCGTTTTCATTCTTGGTCAGGAACCCATGCGATATACCGCCAAGCAGCGCAGAAATACCGACCGATAAAAATGCGACAATAAACCACGCCTGCACCAACGGGTTTTCTGCAGGACCGGTCAGCAGCCACGCGAGTGCCATGCACTCAGCGGTAAGCAGAAAATCAGTCAGCGAGACATCGGGTTCGGCGATCTTCATTGCGACGTAAGTGCCCTCAGGACTATAGTGTTCGGAGCGCTGCAAATGTCAGTAATCATTCGGCACCGGAATTACCATGAACGATACCAGCTCCGAAATACAAAATCAGAATATACGTATCGCCAGCAGTAGTTGTCTGCTGGGACAGGAAGTACGCTACGACGGCGCGCACAAACTCAATGGCTACATGAAAAGAAGTCTCGCGGACTATTTCGAGTTCGTGCCGTACTGTCCGGAAGTGGCCATTGGTCTTGGCATACCGAGAAAACCCATTCGCCTGGTCAAGGGAAACGGCGAGGTGCGGGTGGTGGGTACCGAGAACCCGGACCTGGATGTGACGGATCAACTGGCGGCCTATGGCGAGAAGGTAGTGCCGGAGTTGAAAGGCGTCAGTGGGTACATTTTCAAGAAGGGCTCACCGAGTTGTGGCATGGAGCGGGTAAAGGTCTATAACGACGCCGGGAACCCGGTAGACTCGGCCAGTGGCAAGTATGCAGAGACCATTATGCGACTGTTGCCCCAACTACCAGTGGAAGAAGAGGGTCGCCTGATGGACCCCCGGTTGCGTGAAAACTTTGTCGAGCGCGTCTTTATCTATCACCGATGGCAGAAGCTGGTGGACAAGGGGCTGAGCGCGGCTGGTCTGGTCGATTTTCATACACGCCACAAGTTCAACGTGCTCGCTCACGACGAACCTGCCTACCGGGAATTGGGACGCCTTGTGGCCGACGCCGGTAAGGGCGATATCGAAGAACGCATCGGCCCGTATATTACGACACTGATGGCAGCACTGAAAAAGATCGCGACACCGAAGATGCATGCGAATGTGCTGATGCATATCATGGGTTTCGTAAAACAGCACCTCGAAAGTGATGACAAGCAGGAACTGATCGAGTTGATTGATTCCTATCGTCTGGAACAAGTGCCATTAATCGTTCCGATCACGCTGATAAAACACTATCTGAGAAAACACCCTGATCCCTATATGGATCAGCAGTATTATCTCAACCCCCATCCGAAAGAGTTGATGCTGCGAAATCATATCTAGAGTAATCGTGGAGAATGCGCCAGAGACTCTTACCATCATGACCAGGCCGTTGGTATCGGAACTGCTGATTGAGGCGCCGGATTACTATGACCTGGTCGCGGCATTTGTCGACGAATTGCCCGGGCTGATTCAGGATCTGCAGAAGCTCCATGATGTGAAAGACTGGGATACGATGAGTGAAAAAATTCATGATTTGAAAGGTCTGGGCGGTGGCTACGGCTATCCGCAAATTTCAGAAGTCGCGACAACCATAGAGTCCGGACTGCTGGACCAGCAACATGCCCTTATCGCAGTCCAGCTTGAGAAACTGGTTCAGCTGCTCGATCGCATTCAGCTTGGTCTTGCATCAGTTGCGCGCTAACATCCTCATCCTGAATTAGTCGAAGCGAGCCAAACGATGAGTTGTTGTTGCCCGGAAGCCAATAGTGCCAGTCGATTCTTCTCCTTTTTTGCGCGTGGCTACCGTAAGCGCTACGCAAAAAAAGGCTTCGAGGAATCGCAGAAGCAGTTAGTGGAAGGCTTGCAGCAAGCCGGCTTTACCGGCAATACCCTGCTCGAGATTGGCAGTGGCGTCGGTTATCTGCACCAGACCCTGTTGCAGCAGGGCGCAGTTTCTGCCACCGGTATTGATCTCTCACCCAAGATGATTGCCGAGGCCGTGGCCGGCGCGAAAGAAAAGGGACTTGATGATTGCACCCGGTATATCCAGGACGATTTCGTTAATATTTCAGAAACCATTGATAGCGCGGATGTCACCATTCTCGACAAGGTCGTTTGTTGCTACCCGGATGCCGATGCGCTGGTGCACAAATCCCTTGCCCACACCAACCGGGTGTATGCCTTAACCTATCCGCGTGATCGCTGGTTTATCCGCCTTGGATCAAAGGCCATGGCTGGCATCTTCTGGTTGCTGCGTATCGATTTTCGCAACTACGTGCACAGCCCGGCGACACTGGAGCAATGGATTACTGATGAAGGCTTCAGCAAGCAGTATGAAAACCAGACCAAAACCTGGCGAACACAGGTGTATGTGCGCCCCTGAACTACTTCGCGTGGTCGGCCAGTCGACCGCCAGTTAGACCCGAGAACGATGGCTCAAATGGCGAAAGGATGCGCCAAACTACTTAAACGGCAGTGTTTTCCCGATAACCAGCGCCATCCCTCATGTGCCGCTGGAGTCTGGCCCATATACTATATTATGAAAGGTAGAGAGCGATTCACGCCCCATCCTTATCCGGCGGGGCGTTTCTTTAATTAAAAGGTGGGACGGTTAAATGACAAACAGGTTTTGGCAGGCTTTTATTGCCATCTTCATGCTTAGCACCAGTGTTTACGCCCAGTCACCGGGGGGCATGTCACCGGAGCAACAGGAATTCCGCAGCCTCGACGAGCAGGTTCAGGGTCTCAAGGAAGATGTCATCAAGATCAACCGCGAGATGCTGCTGCTTCAGGAAAAACTGTTGTATCCGTCGAGCAGCCAGGTATCAGTCTTTGTCTCACTTGAAGCCAGTTCGAAATTCAGTCTGGATGCGATCGAGCTGACGGTTGACAGCAAGCCGGTGCAAAAGCATCTCTATACCTATCGCGAACTGGAGGCGTTGCGCAAGAAAGGCGTGCAACGACTGCATACCGGCAACCTGGCCGTCGGCAAACATCAGCTTGGTGTCACCGTGCGCGGCATGACGTCCGGCAACAGTGCCTATACCAGGACTGCATCCTTCCCGCTGGAGAAAAGCGTCGGCCCGAAACTGGTTGAGTTACGCGTGGTGAGCAGTGGTGGCGCACAACCGACAATCACCACCAAGGAATGGTAGTCACGCGCACAACAATTCAGCCCGTTAGCCCAATGGTCTAATGCAAGTTTTATCTCATCAATTTGCCAAACCCCGTCAGTGGATCACGTTGCTTGCCGCTGCGTTGCTGATCGTGGTGTCGGCGCTGTTGCCGGTTGCCAACGCCGCCGATAAAGACAAGTCGCGCAGAATTCATGATCTGTATTTTGGCGAGGCCTTGTATCAGGCAGAGCAGAAGAATTATTTTTCCGCAGTCACCCGGCTCGATGCCGAGCTGGCGCAGTACTACTCACTTGATGATCCCCGCAGCAATTCCCTTAGTTACCATCGTGAAGAAGCGGAATTATTTGTTGCTGACCTGGAGTTATCCTATCGCATGCATCAAAAGGTAGGTCGCGCCATGCAGCGGCTGCTCGACCAGAGTGTGCATGAATCGATACGCGACCGTGCCGCGTATCGGCTGGGGCGCGTCGCCTTCATCAAATCCTCTTATGAAACTGCACTGGAGGTTCTTGATCACATTAGCGCCAATGCGCCGCGCAAGCTGCAATTGCAGGCCGCACTGTTGCGCGGGCAATGCCTGATCGCGCTGGGGCGCCACAAAGAGGCTGTCTCGGTATTGCAACCGGTCGCGGCCGAGCCGGAACTGGCAGGGTTCGGCCCCTACAATTATGGCATCGCCCTGCTGGAATCCGGCGACACCCTGGCGGGATACCAGCAGCTGAACAAGGTCGGCACCGGGACTGCCGGCGACAAGATGCATGATGCTCTACGCGACAAGGCGAACCTCACCCTCGGTTTTACGCTGCTGCAAAACAAGCAGACCATCGAGGCGCGATCTTATCTTGAGCGCGTGCACCTGCAAGGGCCATTTTCCAACAAGGCGCTGCTCTGGGTTGGCTGGAGTGATGCGGCACAGGGTAGCTACGACCAGGCCCTGGTACCGTGGATGATCCTGCGCAAACGTGACATTACCGACGTCGCCGTTCAGGAAGCGATGCTGGCGGCACCCTATGGCTACAGTCAGCTCAAGGCCTTTGGTCGTTCAGCCGTACTGTATGGTGAGGCGGTGGAAGTCTTCGACCGTGAATCAAAGCGCGTTGATGATTCCATCGTCAGCATTCGCGAAGGTAAGTTTCTCGATGCGATGTTGCGCGACGAGGCCACAACCGACACGGCATGGCTGTTCGACCTGCGCAAACTGCCCGATGCCCCGGAGACGCGCTACATACGTGACCTGATGGCGGGCCATGTGTTTAACGAGTCCTATCGCAACTATCGTGATCTCAGGGACCTGGAAGACAACGTTACCTATTGGCAGGACCAGTTTGCCGGGTATCGTGACTTGCTGCGTGTGCGCCGTAACTATTACGCCCCGTTGTTGCCGGGTGTGAACAGTCGCTACGATCAGCTGGATCGTCGGCTGACTCAAATCAGTGCACGTCGCGACCAGATCGCGGATCAGTTGAAGACGTTATTGCGCAAGCGCGACCCGATGGCGATGGCAACGGCACAGGAGAAAACAATGCTGCGCCAGCTGCGCTCGATTCGTGCACGCATTGACCGGTTGCGTCCTCAGCCCGGCCTGGAAATGCTCAAGCAAAAACACGAGCGACTCGAAGGCCTGCTCTACTGGCAGGTGAATACCCAGTATGAAACCCGCCTGTCACAGGCACATCAGCACCTGCGACAGCTGGATGAAACCATTGCGATGACCAGGAAGACGCAGGCCGAGCTGGCGCGCGGCAAGTCGGAGGCAGCGTTAAGCTACCAGGGTTACGATCGCGCGCTGACCGACCTGAAGCAACGACTGGATTTTCTCAAGATCAAGATTGACGGACTCAAGGCTTACCAGGGTCAGTACATGGAGCGGCGCGCCATTGGTGAGTTGCGCCGGCGAAAAGACCGTCTGCGGCGTTACCGTACCAAGGCACGTTTCGCGATGGCGGAAAGCTACGACAAGGCGCTGCAAAACGAGAAAGAAAAACTGAAGGCAAAGGCGAAACCGGAATGATGCCCCTGCGCTCAATCACGATTCTGTCTGTGCTCGTCGGGTTGATGCATGGCTGTGCCGGCACCGGTAATTGGGAATCGGGCGATAGTATCGCCAGCCTCAAGGGTAAACGGGTGGTGGTTGAAGAAGAACATATTGAAGGCGGGCTGGAAAAGGCCATCGCCGGTTACAAGCAATTCCTGGAGCAGACACCGGAAGAGGAAATGACGCCGGAAGCGCTCCGGCGACTGGCAGATCTGAAGATCCAGTCGGTCGAAGGAGTTTACGACGAACCGTCGAAACTGTCTGCGCCCGCCCGGGCGGGCAAGACACCGGTCACCTCACCGCTGGCGAAAAAGCCGTCGGACGATAGCAAGTCGGCCAAGCCCGAGTCACTACAGGCGCTGGAGAAACGCAGTGCCGCACCAGTGGAGGAAACCGGGGCAGACAGCCAGCTGGGCGCTTTGCCAGCCGGCAACACAATAGAGCAGCAAATGCTCCAGGACGATGCCAACTCCAAAGAGGCGATCGCGATCTACAAGAAGTTGCTGAAAAAATTCCCGGACTATGAGCGCAACGACCAGGTGCTGTACCAACTGGCGCGTGCCTACGGCATTCGTGGGCAGACCGAGCAGGCCATGGCCACCCTCGATCGCATCGTGAAGGAATATCCCTATACCCCGCTGATGGATGAAGTGCAGTTTCGACGGGGCGAGGTCCTGTTTGTTCGCAAACAGTACCGCGCATCCGAAGCCGCCTATGCAAAGGTGCTTAGTGTCGGAAGACGTTCCACCTTCTACGATCAGGCCTTGTACAAACACGGTTGGTCACTGTTCAAGCAGAGTCGCTACGAAGAAGCGCTGGATTCATTCATTAAGCTGATCGACTCGAAAGCGGCCGGCGGTCGGGCCGCGGTGGCGAATTTCAGCCCCATTGAGCGCCAGCGGTTTGATGACACCCTGCGTGTCATCAGTTTCAGTTTTTCCTACATGGGTGGTTCGCAGGCGATCGACCAGTATTTCGATAAACGTGGTCGGCGGCCTTATGAAGACATGCTGTTCGCCGATCTGGGTGAGCACTACCTGAGCAAGCGACGCTACGCCGATGCTGCCGCGACGTATTCCGCCTTTGTTGCCCGCAACCCGCTGCATGAACAGGCGCCGATATTCCAGATGCGCGTGATCGAGGTCTACGAGAAGGGTGGTTTCCCGAAACTGGTGATCGAGGGCAAGCGCGAGTTCGCGCGCATCTATTCACCCGACAGCAACTACTGGAAAAGCCACGATATCAATCGCTCGCCGGAAGTGCTTGCCTTTATCAAGCAGAACCTGATCGATCTTGCCAGCCACTATCATGCGCTGTCGCAGAAGCGTCACGATAAGGAAGATCAGGAGGAAGCGGTTGTCTGGTATCGCAAATTCCTGGCTACCTTCCCGGACGATGCCCAGGCGCCGAAGATGAACTTCCTGCTCGCAGAGTTGTTGTTTGACAAACGTGATTACCCGGCCGCCGCGATCGAGTATGAGAAGACCGCGTATCAGTATCCAGTCCACGAAAAATCGGCGGAAGCCGGATATGCCGCCGTGCTGGCGTATCGTGAGCAAGCCAAGCAGGTGAAGAAGGAAGAGAAGCCGGCAATCATATCCCGCGCCATTATCAGTTCGATTCGTTTCGCCGATACCTATCCTCAGGATAAAAACGCAGCGAGTGTATTGGAACAGGCGGCTGTCGATACCTTCCAGCGCAATGACTTTGACGAGTCACGCAAGCTGGCGCAACGGGTGTTGACACAGTACCCCGGTGCCAGCACTACAATTCAGCGATCCGCCTGGACCGTTGTGGCGCATGCGTCATTTGATCTCGGTGACTATGGCGGTTCGGAAAAGGCATACCAGGAAGCGCTGGGCCGGTTACCAAAATCCTCGGAAGATCGCGGTGCCCTGACCGAACGTCTCGCTGCCTCGATCTACAAGCAGGCGGAGGCGCGTCAGAAGTCGGGCGATCTTCGTGGCGCGGTGGACGATTACCTGCGCGTCGGTCAATTGGCGCCACATTCGAAGATCCGCATGGCCGCCGACTACGATGCCGGTGCCGCCCTGATTCAGCTCAAGGACTGGGGCAAGGCAACCGGTATTTTCGAGGCCTATCGCAAACGCTACCCCAGGAATCCGCACGAATCAGACGTTACCGAGAAGCTGGCGGTCGCCTACGAGGCAAACAACCAGTGGCAACCGGCGGCAGTGGAGTTCAATCGTATTCGTGTCACCACCAAGGATGCCAAAATCCGGCGCGAGGCGACGTACCGTTCGGCCGAGCTTTACGATCGGGGCAACAATTCCAAGGCCGCGATCGAGGCCTACCAGTTGTTTATCCGGTCCTACCCCACGCCCATTGCCCAGTCGGTCGAGGCGCGCGACCGCCTGGCCAAGCTCTATCTGAAAACAAACAATCGCCGTCAGTACGAATCGGTTTTGCGGCAGATAGTGCAGATAGACAAGACCGCGGGTAAGGAACGCACCGATCGAATCCGCTACCTGGCGGCGGTTGCGACACTGGAGTTGTCGGAGCCACTGGTGACGGAATACAAGAGTATTCGCCTGACCTTGCCATTGAAAAAGAGCATGGCGCGCAAGAAGCGTTCAATGGAGAAGTCGCTCAAGGTATTTTCCGCGATGCTGGACTACGGCGTTGCAGATGTCACCGCGGCAGCAACCTATCGGATTGCCGACACCTACTACGATTTAACGCGTGCTATTCTGAAGTCAGACCGGCCGAAGGGCCTGAAAAAGCTGGAACTGGAGCAATACGATATCCTGCTAGAGGAACAGGCGTATCCGTTCGAGGAGAAGGCAATCAACCTGCACAAGAAGAACATCGAGTTGCTGCGACGTGGCATCTATAACGAATGGATCGACAAGAGTATCGAGCAACTGGGCGAGCTGTTGCCAATCCAGTTCGCCAAATCGGAGGAGGGCGAGGCATTCGTGGCCGCCAGCCGATAATGATGGAAATTAGCGCGACAAAAGAACAGGGCATGAAACCGGTAATTGACTACACTCGGTACGGAGCACGGCTACTATTGCTGGTACTGGCGTTGTTTGTCGGTGCCTGTGGCACGACGCCTTCCGGCGTTCCCGTTGGCGAAGGCGAGGCACCACAGGCGGTGTTCGACGAGCAGGCGTACGGCGCCGCGGTAGAGTTGTTGAAAAAGAAAAAATACGAAGAATCGATCAGCGCCTTTGAGGCCGTCGTCCGCAACAACTCTTCCCGTGCCGGGCCGTATATCAACATGGGCATCGCCTACCGTGAGCTTGGTAAATACGATGAGGCAAAAAAGGTTTTATTAATCGCGACCCAGGCCAACAAGAAGAGTGCCATTGCCTTTAATGAGCTCGGTCTTGTCTATCGCAAGCTGGGCGAGTTCGACAAGGCAAAGGCCGCATACGAGCAGAGTATTGATAACAGCTCCCGATACGGCCCGGCCTATCGAAACCTAGGGATACTGTGCGACATTTATCTGCAGGATTTCCGTTGCGCCATTCGCAACTACGAGCGCTACCAGGGCCTGGCCAGGAGTGAAGACAAAACAGTCGGTCTCTGGATCGTGGATCTGAAAAAGCGTTCCGGGAAAGACAAGGGGAAAGCACAATGAAAACGCTGACGACAATCCTGGCAAGCGCATTGATCGTGTTTTCGATACCATTGCACGCGGCCGACAAGAAGGAAAAGGTAGTAGAAATCGGCGGCATGTCGATTATCGGTAACCGCGAACTACCGAAGACCCTGTATATCGTACCGTGGAAGGATTCCGATATTGATTCCGAAACAGATCTTTCACGTGACCTGTTGAACGAGCGTTTGAAGGTTGTCGACCAGGAGGAGTTCGGTCGTCAGCTAAAGTACTATGAATTAAGCAAGTAGTTGCTGCAAACCAGGCTAGCGAAGACATACCGCGACCGGCAGCAGTCGTAAAGTAAATCAGGAAGTTTATCCAGAGGAGCACATCATGGAGTTCATCTTCACCATTTTCCGGTTCTTCCAGACTGGCGGTGCATTTATGTACCCGATTCTCGTGGTGTTGGCATTTGGCGTAGCCATAGCGATCGAGCGCTACATCGCCATTACCAAGGCGCGACGGGAAAGCATTTCAGTCTGGGAGACGGTGCAACCAATGCTTGAACACGGCCGATTCGATGAGGCGCTCGCCTTTACCGAAGAGGCAGAAACCCCGGTAAGCAAGATCCTGAACCTGGGTCTGGCGAGGCAGGGCAGCGTTCGACGTCGTGACGACATCGAAATTGCCATGGAAGAGGGCATGATGGAGGTCATCCCGATTCTCGAAAAGCGCACGCACTACCTGGCCCTGTTTGCCAATATCTGCACGTTGCTTGGACTGCTCGGCACGATTATGGGTCTGATCGAGGCGTTTACCGCGGTGTCGGCGGCCAACCCGGCGGAAAAAGCCGACTTGTTGTCTGCCAGTATCTCGGTGGCGATGAATACCACGGCCTTCGGTCTGATGGCCGGTATCCCGCTCCTGATTCTGCACGCAGTGATCACCACTAAAACCTCCGAAGTGGTCGACAACCTGGAAATGGCGTCGGTAAAAACGCTCAATCTCATTGGTGAAGTCGGCAAGAAAGGGTAACGGATCATGGCAGGACGCAGACATCACGACCGCGACAAAGAGCCACCAGAGCTCAACATCACCTCATTCATGAACCTGATGGTGGTGCTGGTTCCGTTCCTGCTGATATCGGCAGTATTTTCGCAGATTACGATCCTGCAGTTGAACCTGCCGTCCAGTGCTGCCGCGACCAAAAACAACAAGAAAGAAATACGCATCGAGGTGGTGGTACGCCGCAACCAGATCGAGATCGGTGATGGTGTGCGGCTAATCAAGCGTATTCGCAACACAGAAGAAGGTTACAACGTCAAAGCACTGTCCAACGTGTTGCTCAGCATCAAGAAGAAAAACCCGAACAAGAAAGATGCCACCATCCTGATGGAACCCGATATTGAATACGACGCGTTGGTAAGACTGATGGATGCCATTGGCACCGCCGAGGTGGTTCAAGGCCTGTCGGTACAGAAAGTGGTCCTGTTCCCGGAGATCTCCATCGGTGATGCACCGGCGGGCAAGGGACGTAAGGGGTAGCGCGAGATGAAGACCACACGTCGTATGAAGCGCATGAGTCGTGGCCGCGCAAAGAAGATGCCGGGCTTCAACCTGGTGTCGCTGATGGATATTTTTACGATCCTGGTTTTCTTCCTTCTGGTCAATTCAGCTCAAACCCAGGACCTTCCCAGCACCGAACAGGTCAAGTTGCCGGAATCGATTTCGGAAAAGAAACCGGAAGAAACCGCGGTGGTGATGGTGACTGAAACCGAGGTGCTGGTGCAGAACAAGGTGGTAGCAAACCGTGCGGACGTGGAGGCAAGCAAGGCAATCTATGTTCCGGCGATTCGCGACGAGCTGCTGGTAATCGCCCAGAGCGCAGTTGGTATCAGTGGCAAGGAAAAGACCGCGAAGAAAGAAGTTACCATCATGGGTGACCGCGCCATCCCGTTCAAATTGTTGAAAAAAATCATGAGTTCCTGCACCGCTGCCGGTTACGAAACCATTAACCTCGCCGTCATCCAGAAGGCCTCGCAATTCAAGAAAGAATCGTCCTGATCGTGTCGTCTCGTGTAGAAAAAATTCAGCAGGCAATCGATGAGGCCCGGGAAAAGGTCTCGCAAGCCGACCGCCGTGCGCACGAGCTTGAGGCGGAACTGAAGCGTCATGATGATGACCAGAAGCGTATCAATGCGCTCGCTCGACTCAGCGATGCCCTTTCCGAGGTTCAGAAGCTGGGTGGTACCGATCCGTTATCCGGTGAGAAGCTAAAGAAGGACAGCTATGCCGGTGCGCTGGAGGCAATCGCCGGTGAGGCGGACGCGTATCACGCGACAGTTGGGAAGCTTAAG
Organism: Acidiferrobacterales bacterium; assembly: GCA_022340825.1. Lineage (GTDB taxonomy): Bacteria > Pseudomonadota > Gammaproteobacteria > Acidiferrobacterales > JAJDNE01 > JAJDNE01. The sequence goes on from JAJDNE010000075.1 coordinate 14,317, forward strand.
GAAGAGTTGACTCAAGCCCAGGCCGAGGTTGGCAAGGCGACCGCCGAGTTCGACAAGCTGGCGAAGAAACTGGAAGAAGATGAAAAGAAACGCCGGCGCGAGGCGTTGGAGGCCTATCGGCGCGAGATCAAGGAAAAAGGCTTCCAGGCGCGCGAAGGCGATGTGTTCTACCGCTCGATGGCGTTGCCCTGGGGCGGGCAGACTGAAGACGACAAACGCCTGCGTCGTATCTCTGCGATTGTTTTCCTGTTTACCCTGCTGTTATCTATCGGGATTGGCATGATCATCATTCCCGAACCAGAGAAAGAAGAAGTGGAGCTGCCGTCGCGCCTGGCGCAACTGATTGTCGAGCGCGAGAAGAAGCAGGAACCAATGCAGATCCCGCAGGAACAGAAGCTCGAGAAGAAAGACCTGCAGGCGCGTGAGAAGGCGCCGGCGCCGAAGACAGAAGATCAACGCCGTGCGCGCGAGAAGGCAAAGCAAAGCGGCTTGCTTGCATTGAGCGACACCTTTGAAAGCTTGAAGCAGAACAGTTTTGAAGAGAAGCTGGGAACCCAGGCCAATATCTCCACTGCGGGCCGGCGTGCATCGAACCTGGAGCGGTCTATTGTCGCGTCTCGTGCCGAGACCGGTAGTGGCGGCATCATCACTTCCAACCTGAGTCGTGGTACCGGTGGTACGGCGTTATCCGGAAGAAGTACCAGTCGCGTCAGCAGTGGGCTTGCCGATTCACTCGCCGCCAGCGCCGATCGTCGTATCGTTGGTTCAGGCAAGGCATCACGTACCGATGAAGAGATTCAAATTGTGTTTGATCGCAACAAGAGCGCGTTGTACCGACTCTATAATCGTGAGTTGCGACAGGACCCGACACTGCAGGGCAAGATTGTGCTGAAGCTAACGATTGCGCCATCTGGCCAGGTCACCATGTGTAAGGTGGAGTCGAGCACCCTCAAGTCACCCGAACTCGAACGCAAGATTGCACAGCGCGTGAAGCTGTTTAACTTTGGCAAGAAAGACGTATCCGCAGTGACCATCACCTATCCGATCGACTTCCTGCCGGCTTAATCCGGTAGCGAAAATCGGCGAATTACCCTCTTTTACCGTCAAAAAAACCGAAACGTGCACCAAAAAAGTGCCGCTCGGCGGTAGCATAAGCCTGACAAAAGGTAGGTAATATCCCCGTTTTTTCAGTTCGCCGGTCGATTCTGACGGCACATCGGATTATGTGCATTTCCCTCTAAATCAGTACCTATACTTCTTATATATTGATCGAGGGGTTTTTGGCGCGGCCAGAGAACAGGGAAGCCGGTAGGAGTCAGCGTCGAACAACAGAAGAAGAATGGCAGGTACTAGCAGTTTACAGCGACGGTTACTCGAGACAGGCAGATTAATATCTGCCTGTCTTTTGTTGTGTCCTTCTGCCACAGCAAAACCGGGTGGGTCGATTTGATGCAGGGCCTCGCCTCACATCTGCGCCTGTGGTTCTTCAGTGTCATCACGCTTGCGAGCGTAGCCTTGTTTCCAGTTAGCGACGCACGCGCCAACTGCGCGACCAACCCAGCCACACCTGCAACTTTTGGTTTCAGCGTTATTTCACATGACACCGGCAACAGCTTCTGTGAACTGTGCGGCACGAGTGAAATCCACATTGTTTTAAGAAATGAAGACAGCCAGCAACTGACCAACCTGTCGGTAACCGAAGACCTCACCGGCTCGGGTCTCGAATACGTACCCGGCACCACTAGCATTAACGGAAGCCCCGCGGTGCCGGCCAACGACCCGTCTTACGTTAACCCGGCCCAGACATTAACGTGGTCCGCTGCCCAGCTACCGGATCTGGCGGGCGCACCCGGTCCGATCGCTACGACCTACGAGATCGTGTTCCAGGTTCGAGCTGTCGGTATCGCGGAGAATCTTGTTTCCGCCAGCCGTGTAGTTAACGCATCAGCTTCGTTCGATTTTCAACGTTGCGATTTAACCTACTGGCCACGCGCGACACATTCTACCGGCGCGCAAACCATACCGATAGTCGAACCGTTGCCTGTCATTACCAAGAACGGTCGCAACGTTGATGCCGGGCAGGGAGGGTATACGCCAGATGTCTATGGTAACGAGGAAGATGATGTCATTTGGCAATTGAATATCGCTAACGGTGGCGCTGTCGCCATGCAGGACTTGAAGTTCAATGACCTGATGGCAGGCACCAACATGACCGTAAACTACGCATGTCCCACTCAAGGGGCAGCGGTTGCTGTTGCCACTAACGACGGCGTTGATCCGAGCCCGGCAACTTCCGGTTGTCTCGATAGCTCCGATGGCATTGGCAACAATATCAGCGACTTCGTGGTCACCGATCCTTTTGGTGCTGCCGGATCGCCACAGGACGTGAATGCCACGAGTGCTATTCAAATTTATCTAGTGGGCAAACTGAATAGCGCATGTAGCCTGGAAACCAATACCGCCGGCAGCCTGGAATGGGGTTGTGCCGTCAACGCACCGGCCGGTGGAATCGCCGCATCAGCAACGAGTGGCACGCCAGCGGATGCCACCGCAACTGTCAGCAATTTTGTTGATAACAGCCAATTGAACATCACCCAGGCAGTTACGGGTCTCAATGCGGGTGAGGATGTCGGTGCACGCGGACTGGTTACCATCACGGTCGATAACAACACCGGTGGCACGGTCAAGAACATCCACCTGCGCGATGTATTGCCGGCCAATTATGTGGTCGATCCCACATTCACACCGACTATCAACTGGACCTATGCCTATGGCAACAGTTATAGCGGTGCGATCAACGCCGTTACCTGGACCAACCCGGCTGGTGGAACGCCGGCCGCGTCGCTCGCCAGTGAAGCAAACTTCCTTGCTAACACCGCGCCCGAGTTTGATCTCACCAGCCCCCCACTTCCAGTAACTGCACCTCACCCGGACCAGTTCAACATGCTACGCCACGGGGACAGTGTCACCATCACCTTCCGTATCGTGCTGATCAACAGCACATACTACGACCAGGCCGCGGACCTCGATGTCACGCCAGAAACCGGCCCGGCCACGGACCCATCGGCAATGGCGGCACTGAGCAACACAGTCGAAGCGACCTTCGAGAAGTTCTGTTCAGGCGCAACGCCCACCGTGACCAATACCGACAATGCGATTCCGGTGGATCCCGAAGATATCGACATCAG
>JAJDNE010000109.1 GCA_022340825.1 Acidiferrobacterales bacterium
CGGAATCGCATTGCTACCTGGGACCCGCGTCGAATGACTGGCTAGAACGTTCCCTTGTTCCAGCCCCACATGCTTCGTGGTGCATCGGCAAATTCTATATAAATACGATCAGTCGCGATGCCCATTGCGTGGTTGATAAATTCACAAAGTTTCGACGACAGCGCCTCGCATTTACTTTCCGGTAAACCAATGGACTTTAGTTCCAGGTAGGCACAGGGCGCATCGCTACCGGCAAACGACATCGGCAGGGTCGGGTCGAGCGCAACCATGACATATTTCTCGGGCTTTCCCACTTCGGCTGCGACCAAGGCTGATGCATCTGTCACGATTTTCGCTTGCTCGCCGGCGAGGATTGGCTGGTTGCTCTGGATTTTAAGATACGGCATCGTCTCCTCCAGATCGTTAACGCATCAAGTGCACACCGGATCGCGCCTTCTCAAGGGCTTCACCAAGACTTTTACAGCCCGAGACCTGAATGCGTTTCTCCAGTCCACCACAAATGCGTTTCGCTATTGCTGGCCCCTGATAAATGAAGCCGGTGTAGACCTGCACCAGATCGGCGCCGGCAACCATTTTCTCCCAGGCATCGTCCGCGTTTTCTATGCCACCGACACCAATAATCGGAATATTGCCTTTGAGCTGGTTGTAGAGCGTGCGAATCACCTCGGTAGATTTTTCTTTTAACGGTCGACCGCTCAGACCGCCAATCTCCTGCGACAGCAGTTCGTGCTCAACGCCAGATCGATCAATTGTGGAATTAGTAGCGATCACTGCATCAATTTTGTGCAACAGCGCGAGTGCGGCGATATTCTCAAGTTCGTTGGTGTCGAGATCGGGTGCAATTTTCAGCGCAATCGGAACATATACACGCCGGGTTTTACCCAACATGATTTGTTCATGCTTGAGTGCCGTTAACAGATCGCCAAGGGCATCTCCGGTTTGCAGCGCGCGCAGTTGGGGCGTGTTTGGTGAAGAGATATTGATGGCTACGTAATCGGCGATGGCGTAGACCGACCGAAATGCTGTCAGGTAGTCATCGACCGCCTTTTCGTTGGGCGTGTTCTTGTTTTTACCAATATTTATGCCAATCACACCGGGTTTGCCGTCGGTGCGCAGATTTTTCAGAAACTTCTCGACCCCGACGCTCGGAAAGCCCATGCGGTTGATCAACGCGTGTTGTCTGGGGAGGCGGAACAGTCGCTTCGGCGAGTTACCTGGTTGGGCAACCGGCGTGACCGTGCCGAGCTCAACTGATCCAAAACCCAACCCCAGCAACGCTGGGACGCATTGGGCGTTCTTGTCCAACCCTGCTGCCAGACCCACCGGATTGGGGAAGCTAAGGCCCATCACTTCGGTTGCCAGCCGATTTGAGCGCACGCCGTAGATGGCACGTAACAGCGGCACCGCACCCGGGATCCGCTGGGCGAAGCGCAACAGATTCAGAATCAGACGATGGCCTTGTTCCGGATCGAGCAGGAACAGTAATTGGCGAAGTAACGGGTACACGAATTGGGCTGGTTAATTATTGAAATTGATCCGGGATTGGAATAATAACCCAATCAGAATCGTTCGTCCTTGCCGAGGTAGCGCCACTCGCCTTCCGGCAGGGAACCGAGACGCACGCGGCCAATACGTACGCGTTTGAGGCCGGTCACTTTTAAGCCGACCAGATCACACATTCGCCGAATCTGTCGTTTTTTGCCTTCAGTCAGCACAAATTTGAGCTGTTCAGGATTGATCTGGGTGATCTTCGCCGGTTTCAATGCTTTTCCGTCCAGAGACAGTCCATGGCGCAGTTTTTCCAGGGCTAACTCGGTAACCTGTCCCTGAATTCGTACCAGGTATTCCTTCTCAATACGGGAGTCAGGCCCGACCAGGGTACGGGCCACGCGGCCGTCCTGAGTCAGTACCAGCAAGCCCTGTGAATCGATATCAAGGCGCCCGGCGGGGGCCAGGCCTTTTAGGTCATCCCGTTGAATCCGCCGACGTGTGCGGTCACGGGCATAGTGATTGGACGGGGTAATCAGGGTAATTGCAGGGCGGTAGCCTTTTTCGGCTTGCCCGGAGACATAAGCGACCGGCTTGTTCAGCAGAATCGTCAGCACTTCCGCCTGTCGTTTGCGGGCCTGCGGATCCAGCTCGATATCGGTTCCCGGGTCGACGCGAACACCAAGTTCGGCCAGTTTGCCGCCATCATAACGAACCCAGCCTTTCTCGATATAGGCATCCGCCTCACGACGGGAGCAGATACCCCGCTGTGCCATCACCTTGGATAAACGTACCTTTTCGTCGGTCATATCAGGCTTACCCGCCAGCTTCGGGTTTTACGTTGTAACAAACTCTTCATATTAACGCGTTAGGCTAGCCTGGAAATCACAAACAGGAATATAACAATGATGGACAAACAATACGCTGACGGCATTGTAGCTGCCCGCGGGAATAGCGAACAGGAAATCCGTGACGAAATCAGGTTTTTGGAACGACGCCTGTCGGACATGACTGCCGCCGACGACAGCGCTTGTGAAAAGCTCCTGGCCAAAGCCTATGACCAGCTGCTGAGCGAGCGTCGGAGTCAGCTGGCGCTGCTGTTGACCCGCTAACCCCGACATTCGCCGGTTTCGGCGAATCGCGATCCCACCTTTTTTTTGCTATTCTCTGCCGCCTTTCGGGCGCGGTTGCGTCCGGACGTTACTGGTATCAATCATTGTCCGACGCGGAGATAGCAATGTCGAAAAAGCTGAATAAGATCAGTTCCCGTATTACCGAACCCAAGGCGCAAGGTGCCTCACAGGCCATGCTTTACGGTACCGGTCTCAATGGCGCGGACATGAAGAAGGCCGAGGTTGGTATCGCCAGCGTCTGGTGGGAGGGCAATACCTGCAATATGCATCTGAATGATCTTGCGGCCAGCGTTAAGGACGGTGTGCAGGCAGCGGATCTGGTCGGCATGCGCTTTAATACAATCGGCGTCAGTGATGGCATCTCGATGGGTACGGAAGGCATGAGCTACTCCCTCCAGTCGCGCGACCTGATTGCCGATTCCATCGAAACCGTAATGGGCGCCCAGTGGTACGACGGGCTGATCACCATACCGGGGTGTGACAAGAATATGCCCGGCTGCCTGATTGCCATGGGTCGACTGAATCGACCTTCACTGATGGTCTATGGCGGCACCATCAAGCCAGGCCACTCACAAGGTCAGACGCTGGACATCGTTTCAGCGTTCCAGAGTTACGGTGAATTTATCGCCGGTAAGATCGACGATAAGACACGGCAGGATATCGTTGAGCACTCCTGCCCCGGTCCGGGCGCCTGCGGCGGCATGTACACGGCGAATACCATGGCATCTGCCATCGAGGCCATGGGCATGTCTTTGCCCTACAGTTCATCCACCCCGGCCGTGGATGAAAAGAAGGCGGAAGAGTGTGTTCGCGCCGGCGCGGCGGTACGCCATCTGCTGGAACAGGATATCAAGCCGCGTGACATCATGACCCGCGCCGCGTTTGAAAACGCCATGGTGATTGTCATGGCTCTTGGCGGCTCGACCAACGCGGTACTACATCTGATTGCCATGGCGCGAGCCGTTGAAGTCGATCTGACTATCAACGACTTCCAGGCAGTGAGTGACCGCATTCCGTTTATTGCAGATCTCAAACCCAGCGGCCGCTACGTGATGGAAGATTTGCACAACGTTGGCGGCACACCAGCGGTGATGAAATATCTGCTCGAGAAAGGACTAATCGATGGTAGCTGCATGACAGTTACCGGCAAGACCATTGCCGATAATCTGAAAGACCTGCCCGGCCTGAGCGAAGGTCAGAAGGTTATATTGCCATTGGAGAAGCCGATCAAGGAGAGCGGCCATATTCGTATTATGCATGGCAGCCTGGCGCCGGGCGGTTCAGTGGCAAAAATCACCGGCAAGGAAGGCGAGAATTTTGAAGGCCCGGCCAAGGTCTTTGATGCCGAGGAAGATATGCTCAAGGCGCTGGAAGACGGCAAGATCGCCAAGGGCGATGTTGTTGTGATTCGCTACGAAGGCCCGAAGGGTGGTCCAGGTATGCCTGAAATGCTGACGCCGACCTCGGCGATCATGGGTGCAGGTTTGGGTAACGATGTAGCGTTGATCACAGACGGTCGCTTTTCCGGCGGCTCTCACGGCTTCATTATTGGTCACGTGGTGCCCGAGGCACAGGAAGGTGGGCCGATAGGGCTGATCCGTGATGGCGATGTCATTACCATCGATGCCAGGGCCAACAAACTTGATGTCGCGCTGACGGAAGATGAGCTTGCGCAGCGCAGGAAGGAATGGCAGATGCCGCCTTACAAGGCGACGCGCGGTACCTTATACAAATACATCAAGAACGTGAAAAACGCATCGGATGGCTGCGTTACCGACGAGTAGTTAACGTCGTTTCAGTTGTTGCTCGATTTCGTTGAGTGTCTGCTGATAGCTTTCTCGCAACGGCCCACCTATCGCGACCGCTTGCCGCGCATGCTCTTGTGCCTCGATCAACCGATGACGCTCAAGTAATACTTGCGCAAGATTGTTGTGAGCCGGGGCATGGTTACTATCGATTGTTAGCGCGACTCGATACGCTTGCTCAGCATCGGCCTTTTTCCCCATTTGATAATAAGTGTTACCCGTACCCATTGCGGCGCCGAGGCTTTCCGGCCAGCGTTTGGCGGCCGCGCGGTAGGCGGTATTTGCTGTACTCCATTTTCTGGCCTGCTCAAATGGAAGTATCGTCATGAGGAAGTTGGCTTCGGTGGCAGTTATCGGTACTTCAGTGGGGTTGGTCACTACCATTGCCCAGCGATTGCTGCGTCGCCATGTGTGATCAAACAGGCTCATTGGCATCGTCTTGCGACGCATGGTGCCGGATCGCAGCACCATTCGTTGCGAATTCAAGTCATAGCCGACAACGACCGCATAGTGCCATTTCGGGTACCAGCTAAGGCCAAGGTTTTGCAGCACCAGCACTGGTCTATCGTCACTGATTTCCCGCAGCAGGTCTTTCATTACTGGATTGATGACATAAGGTAAGCGGTCATGTCGCCTCGTTGCAGCCAGCAGTTCTGCCTGCAGGCTGCCCTCACGTGCAGGCAGATAGACTTGCGGCACCAATTGTTCCGAATCAGCATCGGCCCCGCTGTTCGTCAGTACTGTCGCCAGTGCTGCCGGACCACACTGGTAACGTTCCTGGGGAAAAAATGGCGTCTGCTGAATTTCAGCAGTTGGTGGTAAATCCGTGGCGCGCAGTTGTGACATCTGTTGGCCGAGCGAATGACTACATCCGGCTAGTAAAAGCACTGCAGCAAAGAAAAAGCCGCCGGGGGCGAAACCGGCGGCTCTGATTTTCCTGCCCGAAAGCAAATTTATTTTTTACCTTTTACGAACGGGAAGATATCAGTCCAGCCCATGATGTCGGTGAACAGCAGGACCAGGAAGATCAGCGCAACGGTACTGACAAGATCACCACCTGCCGGCAACTCGTTGAGTTTGCCGTTAAGTGCTGTGATTTCCTGCTCACTCATGCTGTTGATACGAGCCATGGCGTCATCCGGGTTCACACCCATTCGTACCAGTTGGTCGCGTACGTCCTGGCGTGCCAGGAGGTCATAGGCCGTGGAATTCTGGTTAGCATGAATGGTGGCGTCGGTGCCGACAATGGCCGCCTGCGCGGGAAGGTGTAGCCCCAAGCCTAGAAACGCAGTAACGACGATCAGGCTGACAGTGCGAGACATTTTTCGAAAAGCATTCATTTTTTGTTGGCCTCCTTGAGGGGAAATTTGTGCCGACAGTATACCAGTTTGATCCGGGTCGTCACCTGCATCCGGTGAACGCAAAAAAACAGGCGCCGAATGGCGCCTGTACGGAAACAACCTGTTTGTTGTATCAGGGGAAAACGGGGTACATGGCATCCACGCCATTATCACTCGCTTCGGGGTGCTGCTTCTTCATGATCGACCTGATTTCGCCAACCTTGTCTCGTGGCACGTCGACCATCATCAGTATTTTTCCCTTCTCAATGGGACGATGAAATCGTGCCAGTTGTGTATTCGGCACATCAGTTCCGATCAGTCCGGATGTCCAGACACCAAAGATGGAGCCCAGCATGGCAAACAACGCGACCACGCTCAGAGTGATGTTCATGCCCTCCGGCGGAAACAGGTAGACGGTCATGCCGCCGGCAATACCGGTAATGCCGCCAACGATAATTCCAAGTGCCATTGCATGATAGAAGTCACTCTTCTGCCCCAAGGTGGCTGGTGGCAGATCCTTGATGTCAGTTCCGTCTTTGGCAAGTACATGGACATGACGCTCTTCGATTCTCGCCAAAAGCAAATGGCGCATGGTCGATTGGGCGTGTTTGACATCGGGTAACAGAAAGTAGAGCCGATCTCTCATAACAACCTCCTTCCTTATGATTGTAAGGGGACTGCTTACCAGTATTAGGACTACCGGCAGAAAGCTATGTTCAGTCTACGTTGCTGCAATCAAAATTAAAGAACTTTGTTTGTAGGGGCACAGCAAATCTGGCACGGGTTATGCCCACAAGCGGGGACAGCCCGATAAAAGGAGTCTGTGGAAAGCTAAAGTAATTTATAGCTATTCGATATTGAGCTGCTTGCACATTCCCTGCAAAACCATATCTGTGTAGCTGATTATGCCGATCAACTCCTTGTTTTCGACGACCGGCGCGCGCGAAAGTCCAAATTTGTCGAACATTCTCGCACAGTAGCGAATGTCCATGTCGGGATCGACGGTTACTACAGGCTTGGACATAATTTCGTAGATGTTAACGCGATCCGGTGCACGATCAACGGCGAGCACACCCCGCGCGATATCGGAAATCAGCACGATTCCATACTCGTCATTATCATGACGCTTGTTAACCAGCAGGCACTTGGTATCAAAATGCTTCATGGTTTTGAGGGCTTCGGCTACTGTTGTCAGGCCCTCGATAAGATCGAATTTCTTTTTCATCACATCCCGCACGCGAATGATTTCGTTCTCGCTCATATTTTTTCCTCCACCACTTCTTTCAACTCTGCAATCTGGTGTGTTACGCCGACTGCATCTTCAACATCAATCTGGAATGCGATACCGGTACCCGGTTTGCTTTCAAACTCGCCTACCTCGGCAATTTTTTCCAGTATGGGCCTGCTTAGGTGTTCTTCCACCAGGAACATCAACATATCTCGCTGGGTTTCGAGGCTGAGTCCGAGGAAAGTTTTGGGTGTATCGATGCCTTCACCGCGCGCCTGATTGAGCACGGTGGCACCCTTGGCGCCGGCTTCCCTCGCGGCTTTCATTACCGGCTCCGTTTTGTGGTCTTCGACTAACGCGATTATCAACTTGAAATGCATATCAGTTAACCTCCTGACTCAGGCGACAAGTTAGTTTTCATCTCGGGATATTTCCTTACGGTGATGAGATGCAGCTCTTTTCCCGCGCCATTGCACGATTTGAGCATAGCCCATCACCGTAATCATGGGAAACAGACTGGCGAATGCGATCAAACCGAATCCGTCAATAAGTGTACTTCTCCCCGGTACGGTGCTTGCCAATCCAAGCCCCAGTGCCGTTACCAACGGAACGGTGACGGTGGACGTGGTAACCCCGCCCGAGTCGTACGCCAGTGCGATAATCAGCCTGGGGGCGAATATGGTTTGAATAATAATAACGATATAACCGGCGACGATGTAATAGTGCAGCGGTGTGCCCGTGACGATGCGATAGGTGCCAAGAGCAATGCCCAGTGCCACACCGACTGCAACTGCCAGACGCAGGCCCCAGGTGCTGATGGCACCACCCGAGACTGCCTGGGCCTTGATCGCGACAGCCATCAATGATGGCTCGGCAATAGTGGTGGCAAAGCCGATGGCGGCAGCGAACAGGTATACCCACATGTAGTCCTGCCAACGTAAAATTCCGGATACCGATTCCAGCCCCCGTTGTATGAAGTCGGGATCGGTCAATTGATGGGCCATGAGTTTCCCAAGCGGGAAGAGCGCCTTGTCGAGGCCGACCAGGAAAAGGCCCAGACCCAGCAGGACGTAGACAAATCCTATTATGGTGCGTCTTAGGTTTGGAACAGGGCGTCTCAGCACAAGCAGCTGAAAACCTAACAGTATGACCAGAATCGGGATGACATCCCTCACAGTAAGTAGCAGTGTGAAAAAAATATCTCGCAACAACTCCATCACACCACCATGCCGTAGGCCATGACAAATATCATCGGGGTGAGGGAGGCGAAGGCAATAAGACCGAACCCATCAACCATGGGGTTACGACCCTTGATGCTAGAGGCTAGTCCGACGCCCAGCGCTGTGACCAGAGGTACAGTAACGGTGGAGGTGGTGACGCCACCTGAATCATAGGCAATGCCGATGATTTCCTTTGGTGCCAATTCGGTCATCACCACGACACAAGCGTAGCCAGTGATGATCAGATAATGGATTGGCCAGCCCTTGAGGATACGGATTACGCCAATGACGATGGCGATACCGACTGAAACAGCGACCGTGATGCGAAGTCCGAGCGCATAGGCGTGGCGTGACGCCTCGTGGGTCTCGATCATGCCGCCGGCCGCGGCAACGTCCGCTGCCTCCGCTGCTACGGCGATCAGGGCAGGTTCAGCGATGGTTGTGCCAAAGCCAAGAGCGAAAGCAAAAATAGTTAACCAGGCGAGACTACCTTTCCGGGCAAAACCATAGGCCATGGCTTCCCCGATTGGGAATAGCCCAATTTCCAGGCCGCGAATAAACAGTGTTAGCCCGAGAATGACGAGCACGGTGCCGGTTAGAATTTCACCGAGATTCGGGATCGGTTGCTGCAATACGGCATACTGGAAAAAGGCAATCACGACAATAATGGGCAACAGGTCCCTGACGCTATCCTGAATTGGGGCGAGTATACCTTTGATGGTCTGCTTCAAACCGAAACGTTTCCAGTTGTTTGGCTAAAACTCTACCTTAACTGGCGGGAAAGTATAACTTGGTGCGGGGTTTATTTTGGTTTGGAAATAATAGTGAGAGATGATCGCTATGTCTAATCAATAAAGACGATACCAATTCCTTCTTCAGTTACGCGTACCACCCGGGCTCTTGCAATCATCGGGTCTTCACCCGGTATATCGGTCTGAATGTCGACATAGATCTCGGCACCTTCACTAGGTAGCGGCTCACTGCCGCGCTTCAGGAATGCGCCGCCCTCACTGATGTCGCCAGTCATGACAGTGGTTTCGTGGCCATCCAGCGAGACAATTGTTTTACGTTCAACTTCCTGTCGTTCGAATTGCCGACGTTCTTTGCCGAAACCAAAAACCATCAAATTGTCC
>JAJDNE010000119.1 GCA_022340825.1 Acidiferrobacterales bacterium
TTTCCGTCGCAATATAAGTGTTTTCATAGTGACGTATCTGCATCAACCGTTCCCGACAAGGTATTTTCGCATGTCCTCACTCAGGATAGACGGCAGCGTCGCCCCCGAGTACATCACCCGTAGTTTGTTGTTCGGGTCGATCAGGTAAAGAAATATTGAATGCTGCAGTGTATACGCGAGTGCAGTCTTTCCCTGAAACTTGCGCGTGGTTACGCCGAACTGGGCCTCAATCGACTTGATATTCTTGAGGTCACCTGTAAAGCCAGTTACCTCTTCACCGTAATAGCTGACGAAACGCCTTAACTCGTCCGGTTTATCGCGCTGGCCATCAATACTAACGAAGGCAATATCGAGCTTTTTTGCATCATCGCCCAGTTTGTTCAGCGCCTGACGCACGGTGAACATGGTTGTGGGACAGACATCCGGACAACGGGTATAACCGAAAAATACCAGTTTCCAGCGCTTGTCCTGCGCGGGAAATTCCCGCGTGTGGCCGTTGTGATCCACTAAAAGTGAAGAAGTAATCGGCTTGGGCGGCACAACCCGTAATCCCTCCAGGCCGTTTGGCGCCGCTTTCGACGGAAGACCAAGAAAAATGGCGACCGCAGCGACAACCGCAATCCTGAAATTAGCGGTGTTATTCATTGCGAGAAACCTTGTGAAGCTGTTCCCGCTCAATCCGCGTCTTGATCGGATCAAACACCTGAAGCGACCCTGAACAATCAGGCAAGTCAGGCTGGTCGGGAACCAGTTCGAGCATGGCCTTGAATAATTGTGAGCTCGGCAGGTAATTCCCTGTCAGCCCGGTATGCACTTCGCTGAATGCTCGACCTGAGAAATTAACGCCCAATTTGTATTGCACCCTAGCCGCCACGGGTTTCGCCGGAGGTGATACTTGTGTCACTTCGGCCAGCATGCTTAACCTTAGCAACTGCATATCATTCAACTTGTACTGACCTTTTTTCGAGGTTTTCATCTTTCCGTCAGCGGAAGGGAAAAACCACATAATCTTCCCGCGTCGACCTAACGCTACCATGTTGCGCGGACCGCAAATCGTAGAGAACTCCACCCCAACAATCGGGTACACACGTTCTCCACCACAAAAATTGTAGTCAAAGGGGTCATTAGCTTTACCGGCGGCAAATATTGTAGACACCATACAAAGCAACACGACTGCCGACCAGGCTCGTGCTGGAAATTGTTTTTTTAATTTAAATCCAGGCATTGCTTCTGTTTTGAAAAAGGTCGGCCCTTTGCCGCACGGACCGACCCTGATCACCTAGTAGTCCAGTCGTGTATAAACCGTGCCGTTGGAATAGTTACCGTTGTTACGCAGATTGGAATAAGTCACCTGCGGATACAGGCTACCGCTGCCGCTCGGCAGGGTAATCATAATATCCTTGGTTTGTCCCGGTGATACTTCGACACTGGTAACCGTTTTTGGCGTGGGGAGCGCAAAGCCATCAACGTTATGCACGGTGAATGCCTGATTATTGCCGCCACTGTTGCGAACGCGGAAAGTACTGTTCACGGAATGGATACCGATGAGCCGTATCGCCACGCGCGCTCCAGGTGCTGCGGTGAAAACTTCTGACGGTGAACCGGTGCTCAGCCCCTCCTGGCCATTAATGAGAAAGTAGCGCGGATTGTAGTCGGCAAATACAGGCGAATCCTGCACCGCGGTATGATAGGCAGGATCTACCGCGCTCAACACCATGTTCCATTCGTAGTCATAGGTTGGGCCGCCATTGTTTATACGGTTACCATTCTTGACGACAAGCGCACCGTACATGCCCATCTCGAGATGTTTCACCGTGTGCACATGGCAGTGGTACATGTGGCCACCCACATAGCGGCTGTCGACACTAAAGTTGTATGTATCTCCCAGCACGGCTGCACCGGTTTCGGGTACACCGTCTTCTGACTGCGGCACATCAACACCATGTGGATGAATGGTGTGGCCGTGATACGGCGGATTCTCCTGCGGCGCCATCATCATATTTAGATTGATGTTGGCCGTGGCGCCGACGGGTAGCTCAAGCACCGGACTTGGCAGCGTACAACCACCGCCACCGCCCATGCCGTCCTGGCAGAACACCCAGAAGTTAACATTCTGGCCGTCGCTCATGGTCTTGGAGATCTGGCGCACGACAAGGGTAACGTTGGTAGCGTCAAGAACCGGCACAGCCGCAACACCACCACCGCCCATTCCGCCGCCGCCACCACCACCCATACTTCCACCGCCGGACGTACCGCCACCGCCTGAACCGGAACTGGTGACACTGACGCTAATGTCTCTTGGGTTGAGGCTGATGTCGGCGCGGGTATTGTTGATGGCGTAAGTGCCACTGCTATTGCTCGAAACATTGAGCGTCGCCGAGAAGCTACCGCTTCCACGCGTTTGAATCGAGATCGTGCGAGAGCTGCTGGAGACACTGAACGATCGCAGATTCGAATAAGAGCCCTTGCCTACTGTCAGCCCGGAACTGTAACTCCAGCTGAACTGCTTGCGACTTCCGCTATCGTTTCCACTAATAGTGAAAGACCCGCTCTCACCAATGGCAATATTTATTGTGTCGGTAGAAAGGTTCGCGCTGGCAGCGATGGCGGATTGCATTCCGAGAAGACATGCGAAAATCGCAAAAAGCCAGGGCAGGATCAGCCGGTTTGATACACCAATTATTTTGTTCGTTGAATTCATTGTTTCATCCTCCCCTTAGTTGCCCACAATTAATGTCGCCGTACCGTTTAGATAGACACCATTGGCGGTCTCCATCTGTGCGGTATGGACATGCATGGGGAAGATTCCCGGCTGGTCGAATTTGTATAAAACCATCATGGTGGTACCCGCCTTGACGTTGATCGTGTCTTGCCACTCAAACTGACTCAGTCGGCTACCATCACGGCTGATCACCCGGAAGTGATTTCCATGCCAGTGCAGTGACTCATCAAGTTGCCCGGCATTAACGATACGTACAATTCCGGTTTGGCCGACATTGCCCTCGAACACAGTGTTGGGATCATGCATGCCGTCAAAACCGCCCTGTCCGTTTATCATGAAGTAGTTCGGGCGATAGGTGCCGGTACTGACTGACCGGCCAGCGGCAGCGCGATCATTCCAGCGTGGCTTGTCCATGTCCGCCAATACCCACAAACGCTCGAAGTTGTAACTCGGCCCGCCTGACCAGGCACGATTGCTGCCATCGCCAGTACGCACAATCAGTGCGCCATGCATCCCCATCTCGCGGTGAAGGTTACTGGCAAGCGTGTCACGATAGAAAAATACACCGGCCTGATTGGTGTTAAAGGTGTAGGTCTTGCTGCTTCCTGGTGCGATTGATCCGGTATCAGACGTGACGCCCTTGATAACGAAGTTGTGGCTGCGATCATGGTTGTTGACGACAGTCAGCGTCACGCTCTGACCTTCGCGCGATTCCAGGATCGGACCCGGCACCATCGGACCACTGCCCGGTGTATCGGTGTAGCCCCAGACATCGATGACATCGCC
The DNA here is from genome assembly GCA_022340825.1 of Acidiferrobacterales bacterium. Classification (GTDB taxonomy): domain Bacteria; phylum Pseudomonadota; class Gammaproteobacteria; order Acidiferrobacterales; family JAJDNE01; genus JAJDNE01. The sequence continues at coordinate 3,509 of JAJDNE010000119.1, forward strand.
GCCTGCACCGTTGATCGAGAGGCTACCGGCTTCGATATATAAGGTAAGGCCTGATCCGCCACCCGTCGATCCTCCTGATCCGCCACCCGTCGAACCGCCTGATGACCCACCTGAACCGCCGACGTTTACGGTGACATCATCAGGGCTGAGGGAAATATCTGCCCGTATATTTTGCATGACGTACGTGCCGGCATTGTTAGATGACACATTCACTGTCGCAGAGAAGTTGCCTCCACCATTTGTGTACACCTGCAGGTAACCACGATCGCTGCGGACCCGGAAACGATACATATTGGACGATGCACCGGTGCTGACGTTCAGGCCTGATGGCAAACTCCAACGGAACTGGCGCTGGTTTCCACCATCATTGCCACTGATGGTCCAGCTACCATTTTCGGTAACAGCAATGTTGACGCTATCGGATGACAGACTGGCATCGGCCGCAAAAACCGCGGGCACAACGCTAAGAGATGCGGCGACACAAAGTATGGCCAACAAAGGCCTCAACAGTGCCGACAGAATGGTGGTTCTCGTCATTTCCTTCCCCTCTGATCGTCTCAACACGATGCAGCATGTCAGCATGCTCCATCGCGCATCGGTTTCTGACAGGAAGGGGGATGGTTCGCTACAACTGATGCAACCGGGCGCAGCTCAGCGCATCAACATAACGGCGATAGCGTTACATTGATCACGTAAGTCAAAGTCGGTTTGATTATCGGTCTTGAACGCCGATTCCATCATGGACCGTCATGCCAGATTGCAAGCTCCCTTCCTCATCAATGGACTGCTGGCACGACGACTTCCCGTAGTTCGGGAAAACTTCCCTGGAAATCTTTGTCCCTGTTTATTGTTTTCGCTGCAGTGTTAACCGCCAGTGCCAACAAGTATTTTTTATGTTCTGTCGCTCTTTCGGCGCTCTTTTTCTGATACTTGTTTTTATTGTTATTCTGATCAGCGACTCTAGGCTTATGATCAAGGAGATTCAACCCGCGGTTTTAGTCAACAATCTAATTATTATCTTCTAATATACCGAAGTTTCTTAAAACTCTATGCCTTCTTCAGCTTGTCTTCGATTACCCCAAAGCGACTGCGTTTTATTGCATCAATCTTATCGCGCAACGCGGCTGCTTCTTCGAACTCCAGGTTCTTCGCATGATCGAACATTTGTTTTTCCATTTTCGCGATTAGTTTACCGAGGCTACCCGCCGCCATTGCGTCGTACACCGCTGCTTCGTCTTCCACCAG
>JAJDNE010000027.1 GCA_022340825.1 Acidiferrobacterales bacterium
TGTTTTTTAGGAAAATTAGCTGTACTCGGATGGGTTAACTTCAAGAAACACGCCAACAATAACAATACATTATTTGTATGATTAAAGACCATGTTAGGAAATTAACAAGCTATAAAATCAATAGCTTAGACAGAAACGGGATTAATTCGGCCAACCGGTCGGTGGCATACTTCTTATAGTAATGGGTGACGTTGGGTGTCAGACCGGTAGAAGATGTGACTAATATTAGGGAAATCCATTCATCGAGCGCAGACCACTTCGAGGCGATATGGCTATTGATGCGTCGCAGGATATCGAACAGGGAGCCAGAATCGGTTCCTGATTTTTTAGATATTCTTCAACCTGGGGATGGGTGTCTCCGGCGTCCGGCCGGGTACCGCCGGTCTCGACAGGAAACGGAGCGCGACTCATCCTGAATATAAAAACAGGAATGAGTGCCACAGGATCCATGGTGCAACCAGTAGATTCTGAAGAGCTTTATCTATAGAATCGCCGCCTCAACGGGATGTAAAGAGTCGATTCCTAAGGAATTGTTAATCTTTTTTCCTCTGAATCAGAGGTATCCGGATGCTCCGAGCGCGATTATTGCGAACGTGGGCCCGGCCACCAAGCACTCTGGAGTGCGTTGTTTTCCCGCCTGGCGTGCTATAATCCGGGCAAATCGGGCAAATAATGCGCGATAAATAAGAAAGTGGGCCAACGGCCCACTTTTTCGTTTTGGGGAACGGTATCGATGGATACTGGCCCCATGGAAGATGGCATTGGATACATCGGCACTGCGAGACGTGATTGAGCCAAGCGTTAGTGCGCTGGGTTACGACCTGGTCGCCGTTGAGCTGACCGGTGACGGTAGCAGCACCATACTGCGGGTCTATATTGACTTGCCCGGCGGCATCACGATTGATGATTGCGAGGCGGTGAGTCGGCAGGTCAGTGCGGTACTTGATGTCGAGGATCCGATTCGGGGTGAGTACACCCTCGAGGTGTCGTCTCCCGGACTGGATCGACCGCTGGTCAGGCGCGAGGATTTTGAGCGCTATGTTGGCGAAGACGTGAAGATACGGATGTCGGAACAGGTTTTGGGCCGCCGGAATTTTACCGGCCGGCTGCAAGGAATCGAGGGCAACCTCATCCTGATTGAAGTAGACAATGAAATATACGAGCTGGATCTGGAGCACATAGAGCGCGCTCGACTGGTGCCGAAGTTCTAGAAACAGGTGGAGACTGAGCGTTGAAGACCGAAGAAATTTTGATGATCGTTGATGCGGTGTCGCGTGAAAAGGGCATTGAGAAAGAGATTATCTTTCGTGCAATTGAAGCGGCATTGGCGACTGCAACACGTAAAAAGCATCCGAAGGATATCGATGCGCGTGTCGAGATCGACCGCAAGACAGGTGAGTACAAGACTTTCCGTCGCTGGGAAGTAATGGATGATGAGTCAGAGGAATTTGAAACACCTGAGCGACAGATCCTGTTTGCGGCTGCGCAAAAACGTGACCCCGACATTCAGGTAGGCGACTTTATTGAAGAGCCGCTGGAACCGGTTGAATTTGGTCGTATTGCTGCCCAGGCTGCGAAACAGGTAATCGTCCAGAAAGTGCGTGAAGCAGAGCGCGAGCAAATCGTCGAACTGTTTCAGGATCGCAAGGGCGAGATGATGACGGGTGTCGTCAAGCGTATGGAACGCGGCGACGCCATTATTGAACTGAGCGGTGCCGAGGCCCTGTTACCCAAAGGTAAAATGATCCCGCGCGAGGGATTGCGCCCAGGTGACCGTATTCGTGTCTATCTGGAAGATGTGCAACTGGTACCGCGCGGCCCCCAACTGTTTCTCAGTCGTACTGCACCTGAACTGCTGATTGAGCTGTTCCGTCTGGAAGTGCCGGAAGCCGGCGAAGGTCTGATTCAGATTCATAGCGCCGCACGTGATCCCGGTCTGCGCGCGAAAATCGCCGTTTCCACCTCAGATGCCCGAATCGATCCAATCGGTGCCTGCGTGGGTATGCGTGGTTCCCGTGTCCAGAGTGTTTCCAATGAACTGGCCGGTGAGCGCGTCGACATTATCCTGTTCTCGAATAATCCGGCTGAGTACGTGATTAACGCCCTGGCCCCGGCCGAGGTTGCCAGTATCGTGGTTGACGAAGAGTCGCACAGCATGGACGTGATCGTAGACGAAACACAGCTTTCGCAGGCCATTGGTCGCGGTGGCCAGAACGTGCGACTGGCATCCGAACTCACTGGCTGGGAACTCAACATCATGACTGATGAAGAGGCCCAGGAAAAAGGTGCTGCGGAAACCAAGGATGTCATTTCCCTGTTCATGCAGAGCCTGGATGTCGACCAGGAAGTTGCCGAAGTATTGGTCGAAGAGGGCTTTACTACCCTCGATGAAGTTGCCTATGTACCGAAGCAGGAGATGGTCGCAATTGAAGGCTTCGACGAAGACATCGTCGAGGAATTGCGTACCCGTGCGCGGGATGCCTTGTTGACCAAGGCGATCGCGATGGAAGAAAAAATCAGTGGTGCCGAGCCCGATCAGACCTTGCTGGACGTGGAAGGCATCGATGAGCACATGGCCAAACTACTCGCAAGCAATGGTATTGTTACGGGTGAAGATCTTGCCGAACAGTCAGTGGATGAGTTACTGGAGCTGGAAGAACTCGGCATCGACGAAGAACGCGCCAAGACACTGATTATGGCGGCCCGTGCCCCATGGTTTGCCGAAGAGTAGTAAGATTGCTCGCCAAACAATTTGAGTTTTTATTGAAAATTTATGTCTGATACAAGCGTTAAGTCCTTTGCAGAGAAAATCGGCGTCCCCGCCGAGACTCTGGTGCGTCAACTGGAATCTGCTGGCATAGCCGCCAAAGGGATTGATGACTCGCTCACCGATGAAGAGAAGATGACGCTGTTGACTTTCCTGCGCGGTGATCAGACAGAAGAGCCGGCAAAAAAGCGAATTACTCTCAAGCGTAAGACGACCAGCGAAGTTAAACAGAAGAGCCGTACCGGTAGCAGTCACACGGTGCAGGTAGAGGTTCGTAAGAAACGGACCTATGTGAAGCGCAGCGTGGTCGAGGAAGAAGCCAAGGCGCAGGCTGAGGCAGAAGAGCAGGCGAGGCTCGAGGCAGAGGCTAAAGCGAAAGCCGAAGCCGAGAAGAAGGCCGAAGAAGACAAGGCAGCACGCGAGGCCAAGACCAAGAAAAAGGAAGTGCCGGCAGAAGTCACTGAAGCCGTTGCCGGCAAACCCGCAGCCAAGCCAGAGCCACCGAAGAAGTCAGCAGACGAAATCAAGGAAGCGCGCCGCGAAAAAGAAGAGCAGGCGCGCGAAGAGCTGCAACTGGCACAGGTACAGCGCAGCAAGCGTCGTCGCCCGGCGGCCAAACCCAAGAAGAAGGCGGTTGAGACCAGCCTTTCGGGTCAGCATGGATTCGAGATGCCGACCGAGCCTGCCAAGCGTGAAGTACTGTTACCCGAATCGATTACTGTTGCCGATCTGGCGCAGAAGATGTCGGTCAAGGCGACCGAGGTCATCAAGGCCCTGATGCAAATGGGCTCGATGGTGACGATCAACCAGATTCTGGACCGCGATACCGCGACCATCGTTGCCGAGGAGCTGGGCCATACAGTCAAGGAGGCGCAACCGGAGAATCCGGAAGCGCTGCTGATCGAACAGGAAGTAGAGAATGGTGAAGTTGCGCCGCGACCACCTGTCGTCACCGTCATGGGCCACGTTGACCATGGTAAGACTTCCTTGCTTGATTACATCCGCAAGGCATCGGTGGTGACTGGTGAAGCAGGTGGCATTACCCAGCATATTGGCGCGTACCACGTAGAAACCCCGAAAGGCGTCATTACATTTCTGGATACTCCGGGCCACGAAGCCTTTTCAGCAATGCGTGCGCGTGGCGCCAAGGCTACCGACCTGGTGATCCTGGTGGTTGCCGCTGATGATGGGGTCAAACCGCAAACGATAGAAGCGATTCACCATGCCCGTACAGCAGGCGTTCCGTTGGTGGTGGCGGTGAACAAGGTTGATAAACCCGAGGCTGATCCCGAACGTGTTCGTACCGAGTTGACGCAGCACGAGGTGGTTCCCGAAGCCTGGGGTGGTAATGATATTTTCGTCAATGTCTCGGCCAAGTCCGGCGAAGGTATTGACGAGTTGCTGGATGCCATATTGTTGCAGGCCGAAGTGCTGGAGTTGACTGCACGCAATACTGGCCCGGCTGCTGGCCTGGTGGTGGAGGCGCGTCTCGACAAGGGACGTGGTCCGGTCGCCACCGTACTGGTACAGAAAGGTCAGCTGAACAAGGGCGATATTCTACTGGCCGGTCAGGAATTTGGCCGCGTCCGTGCAATGAATGATGAGAACGGTCAGCCGATTACCAGCGCCGGGCCATCGATCCCGGTCGAGGTGTTGGGCCTCAACGGCGTACCGGCTGCCGGTGATGAAGCCATTGTCGTCAAGAACGAGCGCAAGGCGCGTGAAATTGCCCTGTTCCGTCAGGGCCAGTTCAAGGAAGTGAAACTGGCGCGCCAACAGGCGGCGAAACTGGAAAACGTCTTCAACCAGATGCAGGAAGGCGCGATCCAGACGTTGAACGTCGTGATCAAGGCCGACGTGCAGGGCTCGGTTGAAGCGCTGACTGATTCACTGGAGAAGCTGTCCACTGATGAAGTGGCGGTAAGGGTTGTCCACGGCATGGTCGGTGGTATCTCCGAGTCCGACGTGAATCTGGCCATTACCTCCGGCGCTATTATTATTGGTTTCAATGTTCGTGCTGATGCCACTGCACGCAAACTGATTGAGTCCGAGGGCGTCGATCTGCATTACTACAGCGTGATTTACGATGCCGTGAACGACATCAAGGAAGCGCTCGGCGGAATGCTCTCGCCGGAGATTCGGGAAGAAATTGTTGGCCTTGCCGAAGTACGCGATGTGTTCAAGTCACCCAAGCTGGGTGCGATTGCCGGTTGCTTTGTGCTGGAAGGGACAGTCAAGCGCAATAACCCGATCCGCGTATTGCGCGAGAACGTGGTTATCTATGAAGGCGAACTGGAATCCCTGCGTCGCTTCAAGGATGACGTCAGCGAAGTCAAGGCGGGCACGGAGTGCGGTATTGGCGTCAAGAATTACAACGACGTTAAGGTCGGTGATCAGATCGAAGTCTACGAGAGGGTGGAAGTCGCGCGAACCTTATAGTTCGGTTCCGTCTCTTCCCGCTTTTTCAGCCGCCTAACCAATCGAACGGCTCCGTTCATGCATCAGGAAACCAATCGCCCGCGTCGCGTCGCCCATTTGTTGCAACGCGAAGTTGCGAACCTTATCAAGCGCGAGGTCAACGATCCGCGCGTGCAGCACGTTACCATCACCAGCGTGGAAGTCAGTCGCGACCTGTCCCGAGCCAAGGTTTTTTTTACCTGTCTCGATACCGATAGCGACGCCAAGGCTGCGGAGAAGGCATTGAATCACGCCAAGGATTACCTGCGCCATCACCTGAAATCACGTCTCGATCTCCGCGGCGTACCCCACCTGCGCTTTGTCTATGATGAGTCTGTCGAGCGCGGTGCCCATATCAGCGAACTGATCGATCGGGCTATTCGGCGCGACGCCGAAGACTGAATTCCCGGGGAGTTTCATTGGCCAGACGAAACAAACGCAATTGCCGCAATGTGAACGGCATCCTGCTACTGGACAAGCCGGCTGGATTTACCTCCAATCAGGCACTGCAAAAAATCAAAAACATGTTCCGGGCCTGTAAGGCGGGCCATACCGGCAGCCTCGATCCGATTGCGACCGGCCTGTTGCCGCTGTGTTTTGGCGAAGCCACCAAGGTGTCGCAGTTCATGCTTGACGCTGACAAGCGTTACTGGACCAGTATTCGCCTGGGTGTAGAGACCACTACCTACGATGCCGAGGGCGACGTTGTGGAAACGCGGCCGGTGGATATCGGCAAGCGGGAGCTGGAGCGGGCGTTGAAGGGATTCGAGGGCGAAATTGAGCAATTACCGCCCATGTATTCAGCCATCAAGAAGGACGGGGAAGCGCTATATAAGCTGGCGCGAAAGGGTATCGAGGTCGAACGCGAGCCCAGAACGGTGGCGATTCACGAACTGAAGCTCCTGTCATTCGCCGATGACGTGCTGGAACTGGAAATGGCCTGTTCCAAGGGCACCTATGTGCGGTCCCTGGCCCATGATCTGGGGCAGGTGCTTGGCTGTGGGGCACACGTGGCCGAACTCCGACGCCTGGGTGTTGGCGACTTCGATATCGAAGAAGCCGTGGGACTGGAAGAATTGGAGGCAATGTCTCCAGAGGATCGGGATGCCCTGCTTTTACCCGTCGATGAGGCCCTGCACGATATTCCCGAGGTGAGTTTGACCTCACTGGCGGCCCATTATCTGGTCCAGGGGCAACCGGTTTCGGTGCCACATTCCCATGAACCGGGGCTGATTCGCCTGTACGAAGAGGGAGAGCGATTTCTGGGCATGGGCGAGGTTTTGGACGATGGGCGGGTTGCGCCCAAGCGACTGATGCTGAAAGCGTCAGAAATAGTGGAATCAGAGCAAAAAGCCTGAATTTTCAACGAAAATTGGTTGTGGGAGGGGATTCTCGCGGTTAGAATACGCGCCCTTAAGACAACCGGAATCCGGCAAGCGGAATAGAAAAGCAACGAGGTAGAAATGGCTCTTCAAGCAGAAGACAAAGCGAACATAGTTAAGGAATACCAGACCAAGCCTGGTGACACCGGCTCAGCTGAAGTGCAGGTAGCACTGCTGTCAGCCCGCATCAACGACCTGACCGGTCATTTTCAGGAACACGGCAAGGATAACCATTCCCGTGTCGGCCTGCTGCGCATGGTGAACAAGCGTCGCAAGCTTCTTGACTACCTGAAGAATCGTGATGTGAATCGCTACCGTTCGCTAATTGAGCGTCTCGGTCTACGTAAGTAAAAACAAAGGCCGGGGGGCAATACATTGGCAAAAGTTACTAAGAGTTTTCAGTTCGGTCAGCACACAGTCACTCTCGAAACAGGCGAAATAGGCCGCCAGGCATCCGGTGCCGTCATGGCGAGCATGGGCGATACAGTTGTCTTCGCTACTGTCGTTGCCGCCAAAGAGGCGCGCCCCGGTTTCGACTTCTTCCCGCTGACCATCGACTATCAGGAAAAAGCCTATGCCGCCGGCCAGATACCAGGCGGCTTTTTTAAACGTGAAGGTCGTCCTTCGGAAAAGGAAATTCTTACCTGCCGACTGATTGACCGTCCGGTTCGCCCGCTTTTCCCCAAAGGTTTTTACAACGAAGTCCAGGTCATCCTGACGGTTATGTCCAGTGACCCGGCAATCGACCCTGAAATCATTTCCATGCTCGGCACCTCTGCCGCGCTGTCTATCTCCGGCGTTCCGTTTAACGGTCCGGTGGGTGCTGCCCGCGTGGGGTACCGCAATGGTGAGTACCTGCTGAACCCGACTGCCGAAGAACTCAAGACCTCTGATCTGGATCTGGTGGTTGC
>JAJDNE010000001.1 GCA_022340825.1 Acidiferrobacterales bacterium
AAGACGTGCCGGGTTACAAGATCACCCGCAGAGCGGCGAAAATGAAACTGTAACTCTCGTCCATTACATGGACAGCTGGCGACTGATTTGTTGCGCGGGGGAAGACTATTGATGGTCAGCGCTACGTTCTGGCCTGCAAGAAATCGAAGGGTTTGCGAGCGCGGTGTACGCAAGTGTAGCTCGATGATATCGTCCGTCAGGAAATTGCGGCGCACCACCGTTGCCGTGATCTCCTGATGCGGGATATCTTCTGCGCTTTGCGCTTCCTGCACCTCGATGGTCATGTCGCTCGCCGGCTTGGCTCGGCACATGAGCAACATCGGCTGCAACCGATCTGCACCCTTGAAAATAAAATCGTGATGCAGATGGTCGGCGAGTTTGCCTTCGATTATGCGGGCACGGCAGTCTCCACAACTGCCGTTTGCACAATGGTAACTGACTGCATGGCCATCACGCAGCGCAGCTTCCAGAATGGTCTCGTCCGGCGCTACTGAAATCGACCGACCACTCGGCGCAAGTGTAACCCGGAAGCTCATTGCAATATGGTTACGGTGCCACCATAAGTCTGGCCGTTGATCTCAGACGGCGTGACCAAAACCGGGATCAGTTACGCCGGCGGGGGCTTTCAATCCCGCCAACCGGCAACCCTGGGCAACCGGACCTTGCGGGAAGATTTCATAGAGGTAGCGTAATCCGCCACTGGCGTGGAACTTCTCATCCAGTGCATCATGTAATTCCCGAGGATTGATGCGATCGTCTTCGTGCCGTTTAAAATAATCCTGCAGCATTCGAATCGCCTCCCAATGATCCTCGATCAGGGTCAGCGCGTCATCCTTCGCGACCTGTTTTGCCTGGTCCTGGCTCCATCCCCTCGGGGCATCGGGAAATCCTGGCTGGACATGAGCCGCATCCGAGCCGGGATGGAGGACTTCTTCCATCGATTGCGGACTTTTTGAATCTTCGTGCATGACAAACCTCCTGTCAGATATGAAAAACGCTTCGTTGCCCTCTACTGTTCACGGCACAATGATGATGCGCCTGGGCAACCGAATCCTGGTTGGTGGTTTTTACAAGTATCATCCCGGAACGCTGGTACATCAACCTTGGATTGCCACAAATAACTGGCGGGTTTCGGAAAAATAAGGGGTCGCTACACAGCTGGAATATCAGCGCTTGCTTAAACAGCGATCCATCGAAGTACAGTCGCTTGAAATGGCATCGCAATTACCGACGAGTACTCAACGCCAAAATTGTCAGAACTGGCTCTCGAACGCGGGCAGCGATACAAACCACATCGCAATCCGGTGAAATATGTTGGTATTGGGCTCACTTCGGTAACGCACCGTTCGTCCGTTTTCCCGGCTGACCCACTCGATACGGACGTCAGAGTTCGGGTCACTGCCATCAATTTTTTTTAGCTCGAGACGATAGGCGTTATCCATCAATTTGCTGTCAAGCTGCCGCACTGTATTTCTTGCCAATGTCGCGTTGTCGATCAGGAGCCCAATTTCGGTGTTGATATTGATTGAACGGGGATCAAGATTTAATGAGCCGATAAAGATACGTTTTCGATCAAACACGAATGCCTTGGTATGAAGACTGGAACGAGAGCTGCCACCGATACCGCTTTCCTTCTTGCGCTGTTTGCGCATTTTCCGGTCTGACCAGACGGCGCCATCAGATTTGATTTCGTACAACTCCACGCCTTCACGCAACAATGGCACCCGGTATTTCACATAATTAGCGTGGGCAGGGAATACGTCGGTAGAGGTAATCGAATTTGTCACGACTCTTACGTTGACTCCCTTTTGTCGTAACTTACGGATAAAGGCAAGCCCTTCCTTCCCGGGAATAAAATAGGATGAAATAATTACCAGTTCCTGTTTCGTGCTATCAATGGCAGGCTGAAGTAATGGCATCAATTTTCGTGCAGTATGATTACCATTTTCTACCTTGTTCGGTTCATCATAGAGCACGTGGGCTTTACCCCAATCCAGCGGTAACCAACCCCCGGTTTTGAATATCCTGTTTAATGCTGACCTGTCCAGGCGTCGACGGTATTCAGGTTCCAGCTTGCTCACTCCCATGGCGAGTTGTGGCCGGATTGTTTTCAGTGCATTCGGCTTCGCTTCACGGTGCGCTGTCACATTTATCGGTATTGAATATTTGCTGTTCCAGAAAATGTCAAACGAATCCTCGACCTGCTCCACCACTGCGCCCACTGCCAGAACATCGAGGTCACCAAAGTTCAGCTGCTCATGATTCCCGAAATACTCATCGCCAATGTTCCTGCCACCAATGATGGTTACCTGGCTATCGGCGCTCATGGATTTATTGTGCATACGTCCATTAATGCGCTCGAACTCAAGTACGAGGCTGAGCTGATAAAATGCGCGGGTGGATGTCGGGTTAAATATTCGGATACTGATATTGGGATGTGTCGCAATTGACAACAGCGTTTCATCCTTGGGGATATTGCCGATATCATCGAGTAACAGCCGCACCCGGACCCCACGATCCGCGGCCTGAAGTATGTGATCAAGCAACAGCATACCCGTAGCGTCCTGATGCCAGATGTAATACTGAATATCGAGACTATGCTCTGCTGTATCAATCAGTGCTCGCCGTGCTGCCAGCGCATCCTGCCCGTCTTCCAGTGGATAGAGTCCAGACAGGCCGGGATGGGCCTCGACCTCTTTGCTGAAGACGTGTGCGATTCGACCGTTATTGTCCGGGGTAAGCGCGTAACTTGTTGTGCGTGAGTAGTCTTTGGGCAGGCCGGCACAACCGGCCAGCGTAACAAGCGCTACCAGCATCACCCATCGACAAGACAGTTTGAAAGAACCGCGGGTACTTAAACGATGGCGAATTGTATGGCATCCGGCCTGCATAATACGTCTCCAGACTTTCTCCTTGCGGGTAAGATCCTAGCGCACTATTCGCCAGAATTCCTGACCGTCAAAACTATTTCCGGAACACAGTCGCAGAACGGGTTTTCGCACCAGGCTGGCCAAAACTGGCACGACTGATGCACTAATTCTTTTGAAGCGACCTGGAGATTTTGACTGGCCGCTTATACCCGGAAAAATACCACATGTCCGGACAGAGGCGAGCAACGAGTGGCAACTAGCGTCAGCGGAGGTGTCGAATGGCGATACAGAGAGGCTCAAAAATAGAGGTTCACTATTTCCCGGACCGGATCGAGCTTTGCGGCGAAAGCGCTTCAATTCATGAGGAGGCCAACCGGATCCTGGTCTGTTTCCGTTCAAGCGCGCACCCGTACCAAATTGAAGAACAGGGTGAAAATCGCATCATCCTGAGAGAAGTCGCATGAAAAAGGGGCAGGTATACCTGCCCCTTCAACCCTTCCGAGGAAGAACGACTGTAAATTAAACGCAGCCTGTCGGCTTGGGCAACCCACCGTACTTCGCAATTTTCTTCATCGGTCCGCCACCGAACAATTCGTTCAACGGGCCTGCTTTTCGATCCATACCGTGAAACTTGGCAAAATTGCGCAGCGGCGGCACAGTGCCTTCTTCCTCGTAGATCTCGCGAGCAGACAAAATATATTTTACGTGCTCATCAGTAAGCTCAAAGCCGTCTTTCTGGGCGAGCTCATACATCACTTCTTCCGACCAATCTCCGCGATCAAGCAGAAATCCGTCACCATCAGTTTTAATAGCAGTTTCAGTCATTGCTTCCTCTCATTTCTTGTTTCACAGGCATGAGTGTAAACCAGGCACTGTACGGTGTATTCATCTCCCCACGAATTTTACGCTTATTTTCGACCGAGGGGAGTCAGATGCTGATCAAAAGAATTGGGCATCTCTGGGCCAAATTCAAGAGCCCGATCAGGATTTGGCCAGCGCCTGCTCGAGAGCGGTGCAAAGCGTTTTCAGTACCATTACGCGGGCATAGCGCTTGTCATTCGCGGGCACCAGTGTCCACGGTGCGATGGCCAGGCTGGTGTGCTCAACCATGGTATTCACCGCCTGACGGTAGGCCTCCCATTTCTCGCGATTGCGCCAGTCTTCGTCGGTAATTTTATGCTGTTTCCAGGGCTTGGTTTTCCGTTCCTGGAAGCGTCGAAGCTGCTCCTCGGGACTGATGTGCAACCAGAACTTGGCGATAATGCTGCCCTGCTCGACCAGTTGTTCCTCAAAACTGTTGATCTCATGATATGCGCGCAACCACTCATGGGGCTCGGCAAATCCCTCCACCCGCTCCACCAGTACCCGGCCATACCAGGATCGGTCAAACAGGGTCATGTACCCGGCGCGCGGAACGTGGCGCCAGAAACGCCATAAATAGTGATGGGCGCGTTCCTCATCGCTCGGCGCACCCACCGAGATGACCTGGTACAACCTGGGATCGATGGCATTGGTGGCGCGCTGGATCGCGCCGCCCTTGCCAGCGGCATCCCAGCCTTCGAACACAGCAATGGTAGATCGCCTGGCATCGTAGGCCTGCCAGGCGAGTTCATTCAGCCGGCGTTGGTAGTGATTACGCTGTTCAACATAGTCCTCCTGGCTCAGTGACACATCAAGATCAACATGATCGAGTATCGTTACCGGTTTGTCTTCAATCGGTGTAACAAATGGATGAACCGTTGCGCGGCGATCTCTTGTGCGGTGTTCATGCAGGCGCTGCTCCATTGCCGCCAGAATGGCCTTGGCTACGCTCATATCGCGATGCCATTTGTCGTCAGCCTCGATCAAATGCCACGGACAGTCGCTGTTATCGGTATGCAGGATCAGGCGCTCCGCACTTTTTATAAAGGCACCATACTTTTCATGTTCCCGGTTTTCATCGCCGAGCACGCTGATGTGCTTGCTCAGCTTCTTCCTGTTTTTTAGTCGTGCCGTATGCGTCTTGCGGGAAATATGGAACCACAACTTGATAATGAGCATGCCATCCTGGTGCAGCATGCGCTCGAGATCGGTAATTTTCGTTGCCGCCTCATCAATCTCTGCGGCGGAGATTTCTTTTCGGGTGTATTGATAAAGTGGATCCCAATACCAGCCGCCGAACATAAAGGCCATCGCCCCTTTTGCCGGCAGTTTGCGCCAGAAACGCCAGTTCGCAGGACGCGCCAGTTCTTCATCGGTTTCATCCCAAAAGGCATGGGTGAATACGCCACGTGCATCAAACCACTTGTTGAGCCGATTGATAACCTCGCCCTTGCCTGCTCCCTCGACGCCAGCAACCAGAATCAATGTGGCAATTTTCTTTTCCCGCAGTTCACGTTGCGCAGCCAGCAGTGCGGCCCGGGTTTCCGGTTCCTGCGCCTTGAATTTTTCGCGGGAAAGCGTCTGGTCCAGTTCCACTGCTTCAAACATTTGTTAAAGCCTCGACGGCATCGGACATGCTAGAGCCTGAGTATTTAATGGTCATCTTAGGCATACCGTTGACATTGTGATGCTTGATTACATAAATATAACGGTGCGTTAACCGAGGTAAGGCCAATCAAACAACCGCCAGGATATCAATCGGTTCAGCGCGATGGAGAATATTTGCATCGACTCCCAGATCCGCCCTGATTTTTTCTTTTAGCGCATTCTGGGCATCGGGCTCGCCATGAACAAGATACAAGGGCGGCGATCCATTGAATGCCCGATACCAGTCTATTAGTTCGTGCTGGTCCGCATGCGCAGACAGGCCGCCAATGGTATGAATTTTTGCTGCAACACGAATGGTTTCACCCCACAGCGTAATTTCCTTCGCACCATCCACCAGTGCACGCCCGAGGGTGCCATAGTCCTGATAGCCGACAATAATGACGTGGCAGTCTTCGCGCCAGATGTTGTGCTTCAGGTGGTGGCGAATGCGGCCACCGGTACACATCCCGCTACCAGCAACAATAATTGCCCCTGACCGTATTTTATTGATGCGCATGGATTCGCTTGATGTGCGCGAGAAGTAGACCATGTCGCTGACATCCTCGTGGCTGCCTACCTGCCAGAATTGCATTGCTTCCGGGCGGTACAGCTCGCTGTAGCGGAAATGAACCTCGGTAGCCTCGATTGCCATCGGGCTATCGAGAAATATCTGCCAACGATCCAGACCCCATTCTTCACGAAATCGCGCAAACAGGTAGAGCAATGCCTGGGCGCGTCCCACGGCAAACGCCGGTATCAGCACGTTACCCTTCGATGCACTGGCCTGGCTGAACACCTCGGCGAGTTCGTCGTAGGTTTCCTGCCAGTCGCGATGAAGCCGGTCACCATAGGTGCTTTCCATCAGGACAATATCGGCATCCTTGATTCTTACCGGATCGCGCAGGATTGGCCGACCGTTATGGCCAAGATCGCCGCTGAATACAAGCTTGCGGGTCTCATCGTTTTCCGTCAGCCACAATTCGACGATCGCCGCCCCCAGTATATGACCGGCATCGCGAAAACGAATGCTCACGCCTGGCAAGATTGCCTGCTTCTGGTCGTAATCCACGCCCTCAAACTGCGAGATGGCCTGCTCACCATCGTCGGCGGTATAAAGTGGCGTCACCGGCGGCAGACCTTTACGCTCGCGCTTGCGATTTTCCCACTCCGCATCTTTTTCGTTTATGTAGCCAGCGTCCTTGAGCATAATCTGGCACAGGTCTACGCTGGCTTTCTGCGTGTAGACCGGGCCCTCGTATCCGGACTTGATAAGCAACGGTATACGGCCGCTATGGTCAATATGGGCATGGCTTAACACGACGGCATCGATGGATTCCGGTGGGAAGGGAAACGGCTCCTGGTTACGCGCCTCTTCCTCTCGCTGCCCCTGTATCAATCCACACTCAAGCAGCACGCGCTGGCCGGCCACCTCAATCAGGTGACAGGAACCGGTCACTTCCTCTGCGGCACCGTAGCTGGTTAATTTCATATGATGCTGACTCTCTGGATTGCTACCAGTTTAGCGAGTCAGTACTGAAGGCAGGTATGATCTGGGTCAATGTTGCCTGCGTCTTTCATCTGGCAGTAACAGGAAATTATCTTCGTCCCTGCCTCCGGTTGGCGGCAGACCGGGCATCTGGATCGTGAAACAATCCTGCGGATATTACGCCGCCGCCTCCGACGAACTAGCGAAGCTTGCCGGCCCGTCGACCGGTTTTTCTTCCTCGGCACCATCAATGGAGAGTTCCAGTTTTGGTTTCTTGATGACTTCGTCCTCACCGGAAATCTTGTCGCCCCGAGTGCCGTTCAGTTTTATCGCCAACTTGAGCTCGCTCACGGAATCGGCATTGCGCAGGGCGTCTTCCAGGCTAATGCGGCCCTCCTCGTAGAGCTTAAACAGTGCCTGATCGAAAGTGCGCATGCCCTGCTCCTTGCCTTTCGCCATCATTTCTTTCAAGGCGTGCACTTCACCCTTGAATATCAGGCTCTGCACCATTGGCGTATTCATCAGGATCTCGATGGCTGCAGCGCGGCCCTTGCCGTCAACGGTCGGCACCAGCCGCTGCGAAACCACCGATTTAAGATTGAGCGACAGATCCATCAATAGTTGCGGTCGACGCTCTTCCGGGAAGAAATTGATGATGCGATCCAGCGCCTGGTTGGCGCTATTGGCATGCAGGGTTGCCATGCACAGGTGGCCGGTCTCGGCAAAGGCAATGGCGTATTCCATCGTTTCCTGATCGCGAATCTCACCAATGAGAATCACGTCCGGCGCCTGCCGTAGGGTATTCTTCAAAGCGGCAAACCAGTTCTTTGTATCCACGCCAACTTCACGCTGTGTAACCAGGCAATTCTTGTTCGGGTGAACATACTCCACCGGGTCTTCGATGGTAATAATATGGCCGTGGCTGTTGACGTTGCGGTGGTCGATCATCGCTGCCAGGGAGGTAGACTTGCCCGAGCCGGTACCCCCGACAAGAATGACCAGGCCCCGCTTGGCCAGGGAAACATCCTTCAGCACTGGAGGTAATTTCAGTGAGTCAAAATTTGGAATCTCGGTAGTAATGGTACGCAGCACCATGCCAACATGGTTTTGTTGGCGAAAGACATTTACGCGGAATCGACCGATGCCCTCGGGACTGATGGCGAAGTTGCACTCAAACTCTTCTTCATATTCGGCGCGCTGCTTGTCATTCATGGCCGCGTAGGCAATTGCCTTGCTATGAGCGGCGGTCAGCTTTTGCTGCGTGACCGGCGTCATCTTGCCGTGGATCTTCATCGATGGTGGGAAGTCCACAGAGATGAACAGGTCGGAGGCATCCTTGCTGATCATGGCCTTGAGCAGGTTGTTCAGGTACGAGACAGCTTGTTCGTGATTCATGTTGCAGTAAATCCCCTAAGTTCCCAACACAAAAAATCCGGCGCCGGCAGTGAGTGCTGTCAGCAAGTTCTGTTTGTTTGATGAGAATGGAATCAGCGAAGGCTTTTTATGGGGTACCTGCAGTGCAGGTGGATTACCTGCCAACACCACTCAATCCTTATTCAGTATAGACGAGGTCGACTGTTCCGCCAGCGCGAAAACGCCCTGTTTTTCGGTAATAAACCGGTTTTTGCCCCGTCGAATGT
The DNA here is from genome assembly GCA_022340825.1 of Acidiferrobacterales bacterium. Lineage (GTDB taxonomy): Bacteria > Pseudomonadota > Gammaproteobacteria > Acidiferrobacterales > JAJDNE01 > JAJDNE01. Next base: position 8,505 of record JAJDNE010000001.1, read on the forward strand.
TGTAATATTTCGGTACATGTTCGTTCCATGCTGGTGCATCGTGAACCAGGGAATGGCACCCCGACACTGTTCTGAATTGCTATGTCATCAGATGACAAATACAAGGCCGGCAGAAAAAAGCGCCAGGCGCGTCGGAAAACGCCCCTGTCATTGCGAATGCTTCGGCTTTACTTCCAGACCGTCGGACGCTTCTTGCCAGGAATTGCTGTCAACACCGCTTACAGGCTCTGGTTCCAGACGAGGCGTTTTAGTGAACCGGCACGCGAACTTCGCTGGCTGAACGGCGCGCGCCAGGATGTAGTGGAACATGCATATGGGCCACTGGCGGTAAACGTGTGGGAGGGCGGCCCGACGGTACTGCTCGTGCACGGCTGGAACGGCCGGGGTTCGCAGATGGGTTCTTTCGCCCAGCCCCTCGCTGATCGCGGGTACCGCGTCGTTGCCTTTGACCTGCCTGCTCATGGCCGCTCACCCGGTAACAGTACCGATATCTTTAAAGCAGTTGAGACACTGGAAGCAATTGGCGACACCTATGGCCCGATACATGGCGTTATCGCCCATTCCTTCGGCGTCATGGTCACGACGCTCGCATTGCGCGAGGGTCTGGAGATTCATCGTTTTGCCGCCATCAGCCCGCCGAACTCCCTGCACTGGCTGGTCGAGCGCTTCGAAACGATCCTGAATATACCCGCGCCTACCCACCATGCACTGGTGCAACGAATCGAAGCAAACTATGGCAAAGATATCTGGGACAAGGTGGCGCTCAACAAGATTGCGAGAGGCCTGAATATCCCGGCGCTCATTGTCCATGATGACCACGACTATGATGTTGCCTGGGAACAGGGAAAGACGCTCGCGGATGCCTGGCCCGGTGCAGTCTTCATCAAAACCACCGGTCTCGGTCACCGCCGGATACTACGAGACCGCGCAGTCATCCATGAGGTAGTGGAGTTCATCGATAACAACTAACAAGGAGTGTTTTATGGTCGCCCCCATTACTGCCGTCTATGCATCCCTGCTTGGCCTGCTATTCATCGCCTTGAGCATGCGCGTGATTATGCTGCGTCGGCGTGACCGGGTACCACTGGGTCATGGCGCCAGTAAGCCATTGCGTAGAGCCATACGAGTGCAAGCCAATGCAGCCGAATATTTACCGTTCGTCTTCATCCTGATGGTGCTGCTTGAACTCAATGGTGGAGCCGCCTGGGAACTTCATATATATGGTATTGCGATTGTAATCGGCCGGATGCTGCATGCCTTCTGGCTGTCGCGCTTTACGGGGCAATCGTTCGGTCGCTATTGGGGTACGTTAATTACAGCAGTCGTGCTGATATCACTGGCGATCGCCAACCTCCGGCTGGTCGTATTTCACTAGTGTTTCGGCAACCCTGATACCCGGCAGCAATAGCCCTGCAACCTGATCGACGGGCGGGCGACATACCAGGTAATCAAAATCGGCAGCATAGCGGGAAGTTTTGCGTGTCATGTACTGTTTCTGTACCTCGGTCATGGTCCGCCCCATTTCCACGATGAGATCCATTACCAGAATACTATTCGCCAGGTACTGCCTGCGATAGGCATCAGAGTATTTCTGATCCCATTCGAGCGTAAGCCTGCGCAGGCCAGCTGTCAGCTTTTCCCGATCATGCCGCAACTTTAATGTCGCCCTGAACTCGCCCTGCCAGCGCAGGCGATTTTCCCAACGCTCTGCTCGCATGAATTTTAGTTTGTGACTCCAGCGTTCAATCGCAGCCTTTTGTTCTGGCGTCAGTCGGCCAAACCAGCGACTGAATCCATCGGTAGCACTTTTGATATTCTCGCGCCGCATTTTTTCATCGGACGAATCCATGTACTCCTTTCGATATTCGGCGTTGCTTTTCTCCATGTTCTCGAGCAACTCACCGACCTGGTCATCGCTCAACCCGGCGAATATGTCTGCGACACGTGGGATGACGGCTTCGGCTAATTCGATCCAAGCCCGGTCCAGTGCGAAATAGTGACCAAGCAATTGAGTATGGTTGATGCCGGCCTGAAAATCCGCATTCACCTGGCGCAACCACGTGGCATAGCGGGAAAGCTGGGTACGACAATGCCAGGCGATCAGCTCATCGGTATGCTGGCGCAACCGAACTTCTTGCTCTTCCGTAAGTGGTACGTAGGATTGGAACCAGACGGGTATCAGCCAGTCCAGTTGGTTATAGCCAACCCGCACCGTACTGCATCCCGCCAGGGAGGTGGCAACGCCAAGCACTAACAGGAATCGCTTCATGGTGACATCCAACGATTATCGTGAGGACCGCATGGGAACAGTAAACTTCTGACGTCTCGATCTCAGCGGGCGCGATGCAGCTGCACCAGCGTCGCGGTGGCCTCGGTTACCCCGGTCCAGTCGCCGTCCAGCTCGAGCTGTGCCAGTGTCGCGGTGGCCATCACTTTGCCATCCGGCGCGAGTGGCAATTCATTACTGGCAAGGTATGCCACCAACTGATCGAGCCCGGGATTGTGCCCGACCAGCATGGCGCTGTCCGACGCTGACGGTAAGTTGTTTACTGTTTGCATCAGGGTTCTAAGGTCAGCCAGATACAGGTCAGATTTAAACTGAATCCGGATTTCGTCGACCCCCAACCCGTTGCAAACCAGTGCAGCGGTTTGCCATGCCCGCAGTGCCGATGAGCTGATAATGGTCTCTGGCAGAATGCCCTGCTCCGCCATCCACTTGCCCATTCTTCTGGCGTTGCGGATTCCCCGACCATTCAGCGGACGCTGAAAGTCATCGGCGGCGTCACTGCTCCAATCGGACTTGGCGTGACGAAGAATATAGAGTTGCCTGGTCATCCCGATTCAGTCAATTGCGCGCAATCGATTCGCTTTGAATAATTACGACACCGGCATTTTCTGCCTGGATTCCTTCAAAAAGCGCCGTGGCGACGGCCCGCGGTTCAACCGGGCGATATCGGCGCAATGGCCCCTGAAACAACCAGGCAAACAAGCGAAAAAAGTTGAATGCCACCAATTCGCCCAGGCGAAATTCGCGGCGCTCAGTCGGCACCAGCAACGATGGCCGGACCATCACCAGGGTGTTGAAATGGCATCTGCGCAGACAGTCCTCCATCTCGCCCTTGGTTTTCAGGTACAGGTTATTTGATTTCGAATCGGCACCGATGGAGCTGTTTACCGCGAGCGCGCTGGCACCTAGACGTTTCATCGTTTCACCAAAGGCGCAGACGTAGTCATGATCCACGCGCCGGAATGCCTCTGGCGAACCGGCTTGCTTGATGGTCGTACCCAGTGTGCAGAAACCGTGATCAACACCGCCGGAAATAGTGAGCGCGCCCAGTTCATCTAACCCGATCACGTGCTGGGTCAGCTTTGGATGTTCCAGATCAATTTTTCTGCGTCCGATCGCATGGATTTCAGAATACCGATCCGAGTCCAGCAGTAGCTGTAGCAGCCGCTGCCCGACCAGCCCTGTTGCACCGATGATTGCCGCTTTCATCCTGAATTGCTCTCTCGCCTACTTCTCTACCGCTTTATTAAATGTATCGGCTGCACGCCAGATGCGATAGCGCAGCTCAAGTCCCGCAGGCACGTAAACGACAATGGGCAACCGGCTGTTATAACGCACCAGGACCGGTGCACCAGCGACAAATTGCTGCACTTTGGGCGCCCCTTCGGGTGGCGCCATCAGCGTGGACATGACCTCGGATGATCCGGTGACTTCATAGTAGCTGTAGCCCCAGCCTTTCAATGTGTGGGCTTCAATGGTGTTGGCCAGGCGTACACGGTTGACGCCGTCGGTCAGCATCTCCTTGCCGACAATCAACTCCACTTTTAGTGACTCTTCCTCACTCCCTTGCTTGCCAGGCAGGGAAATCACGAAACGCCGCATACCCTCTTTGGCCTCAGGAAACGCGTCCAGCGGATTGTGTTTTGCGCCGGTTGCATTCGCACAGCTGATCAATAGCATCATTGGCGCCCAGGCTGCGAACAGAAAACTGACGTGTTTGTTTACCATTTTTTCCGATCCATCCGTAGGTAGAAGTGTAAAACTTGGTTTCCCGAATCGTCGTTATTGTCCCCGTGAACAATGTCTGCTTTCGGATGCTAAGCAGACATACTATGCCACACATCATTTTTCCATTGTTGCGAGACCGCTTTCGGCCATTAGCAGACTATTTTGACTGGATGGCGCCTGTTACCTTATTCGCCACTATAGATCGAACCCCGTTATATTTAGCTGAACGAACCTTCTGTTCTGTAAATAC
>JAJDNE010000013.1 GCA_022340825.1 Acidiferrobacterales bacterium
GCGGAGCGCGCGGCCTGGGCGGAGCCGCTTTCAATCAGGTCGGCGACCGCTTCGGCCTGGGCAAGATCCAGCTTGCCATTGAGAAATGCGCGTTCGGAAAATTCCCCCGGCCGCGCCAGGCGCGCGCCCAACTCAACGATGCGTCGCAACAACATATCCTGCACGACCGGGCCGCCATGTCCCTGGAGCTCGATTACCGCTTCACCCGTAAACGAGTTGGGTGCTGCAAAATAGAGGAGGATGCCCTCGTCGATCGCTTGTTGCTCGCCGTCGACGAATGCTGTCAATAAAGCAGTTCGTGGTTCGGGTAATTTGCCCGCGATAGCCGTGGCGATGACAGTCGCATCCGGGCCGCTGATGCGGATCACACCAATGCCGCCTCTACCGGGCGGAGTGGCTATCGCTGCTATGGTTTCTTCGGACATGGCGGTTCACCTGGTGGTGAAGCGGGGCAATAAAACTACTTGCTGCGTTCCATGCTGCGGTTGATGAGTGTCTGCTGAATAATTTGCAGCACGTTATTCACAAACCAGTAGAGCACCAGACCCGCCGGGAAGAACAGGAAAAACACGGTGAATACCAGTGGCAACGCCAGGAACATTTTTCGTTGCATTGGGTCTGTGGTCGGACTCATCCATGTGGTCACGAACATGCTGGCACCCATGAGAATCGGCAAAACATAATAAGGATCCTGTGACGAAAGATCCTGAATCCATAACATAAACGGGGCCTGGCGCATTTCCACGCTTTCCAGCAGCACCCAGTAGAGCGCGATGAACACCGGTATCTGAATGAATATTGGCAGGCAGCCCGACATCGGGTTGATTTTCTCGCGCTTGTACAGCTCCATCATTTCCTTGCTGTAGCGTTCGCGATCATCACCATACTGTTCCTTCATCGCCTTCATGCGCGGTCCGACCTTTTTCATTTTGGCCATGGACTTGTACTGCGCGTTGTTCAGCGGGAAAAACACCGCCTTGATCATGATAGTCAGCACAATGATCGACCAGCCCCAGTTTCCGATAAGGCCATGGATCGCCGTCAACAACCAGAACAGCGGAGAAGCGATAAAGGTTAGCCAGCCAAAGTCGACGGTGAGCTCCATGCCTTCCGCCAGTTTCTTCAGTCGCTTGTGTTCCTTCGGGCCGGCAAACATGTCGATGCCAACGCTGCCCGTTTTGCCTGGGGCAATCACTAATGGCGTCGTGTACTTGTAGCCGATTACATAACGGTCGCTGGCAGGGTTGCTTGTATAGATCTGGCCCTTTTGCTCGGCTGCCGGCATCCATGAACCAACAAAGTAATGCTGCATCATTGCAGCCCAACCGCCAGTCACGTCACGCTTGAGATTCTCTTCCTCCATCTTGGAGAATTTAATCTTCTGGTAGTGGTCTTCTTTGGTATAGATGGCGCCGCCACTAAATGTCGGTAGTGCCATGAATCCACTTTTACTTTCCGGTGGGTGGCGTAGAAACTGTCCGTAGAGAAAACCTTCCCACGGCTTGTTGCTACGGTTGTCCACCAGAAACTCTGTCCGAACCACATACGAATTTCGGCTGAAGCTAAAACGCTTGGTATAGCGCACACCGTTCGGTGCCCTGTAGTGCAGATCGACGACCAGCTTGTCTTCGCCATCTTTCAGGGTGTAGCTGCTACTGTCAGCAACAAAGCGGGTGCGATGGAACGGGTAGTTCTTACCGTGGCCGACCAGCCCGGACTGGGCGATGTAAATCGTCTTGCCCTCATCGTGCATCAACGGGAACGGCTCGCTGGTGTCCTCGAGTGTCCGTGGGAGCTTGCGCAGACCAAGGTAACGTACATCGCCACCCAGGGTATCAATCTCGACATCCAGCAAATCAGTCTTGACGTGTACGCGCTTTCCTCGTTCGAGGGCCGCCTGTTCTGGTGCGCCAACTGCCGGTGCAGTGCCACTGGCACCCGGTTTTGCATTGACAGGCGCCTTTGGCACCGCGGGAGCGTCGCCGGTGGCGGAAGGTGTAGTGGTAGTTGCAGACTCCGGTGCTTCAGGATGAGCCGCGCGTTGTGCGTCTTCCCAGCGGAACCAGATCATCATCACCAGAAACGCGGCGATAACAAGTAACAACGTACGCTGATTATCCACCCTTCACCTCTTTGTGCTGACAGCAAGGTTTTTCCGGCACCGGATCATAACCACCTGCATGCCAAGGATGGCACCTCAACACCCGACGAAATGCGAGCCATGAACCACAGGCAGCCCCATGCTTGTCCACAGCTTCGACGGCGTAGTGAGAACATGAAGGATAGAACCGGCAGTTACTGCCGAGATAGGGGCTTAACGCCCACTGATAAAAATGCAGGAAGTGAATCAGGAGTTTCCGCATTGCTTGATAATTCGATTCCAGTGTCGTTCCAAAGAAGACCGTAGGTTCAAGCTGTCGGCAGTGGCGGCGGCGGTTCTTGCCACAACAACGACATCTAGATCATTGAGTTCCGGTACGGTATGACGAAAAAGTTCTCGCACCTGGCGCTTGATGCGGTTTCTGACGACCGCCTTGGTCGACACGCGCCGTGATACAACCAGCCCCAGTCGTGGTCCATCACCGCTGGCTGTCGAGGCATATACCACAAACAGCCTGTCGCTGGAGCTGCACTTCTGATCAAAGACCCGGTCGAACTGCGCTCGTTTGCGCAGCCGGCGCGAGCCAGGCAGCCCGAAGCGGGCCACGGGGATCAGGCGCTCAGGCGAGCCCGGCCCTTGGCGCGACGAGCCCGGATAACGGCTCGGCCGCCCGGTGTGCTCATGCGTGCGCGAAAGCCGTGGGTACGTTTGCGCTTCAGTACGCTCGGCTGAAAAGTTCTTTTCATGGTCTTGCCACCCTGTCTGGTTATTCCGTCTGCGGAAAGGCTGCGCACAGTACTGCTTTATAAGGAATTTTTCAATAGAAAGAATCCGTTTTCGCGGCGACAACTATCTGTGGATAAGTCCGGAGCGGTTGGTTAGACTCTCTGTCCATTTTTTACCGCCTAGTCGTCGCTGAAATTAGTCGTGAGCCAACCGCCCGTTTGGAAAAAATGTCTGGATTCGCTGGAAAGCGAGCTTTCCGACCAGCAATTCAATACCTGGATTCGACCGCTACAGGCTGTCCAGGGCCGTGGTGGCCTACGCCTGATGGCGCCAAACCGCTTTGTTATGGATTGGGTCCGTGACCGCTTTCTCGATCGCATCGCCGAGCTGGTGGGTCAATTTAGCGACAAGGAGCAGTTACGGGTCACGATTGATGTCGGCGACCGGCGCACTGCCGGCGACAATGGCCCAGGCTTTGAAAAGAAAGCGGTCGGCGCGGTTTCCCGTGTCGCCAACAAGGCACCAGCATCATTGATGCGTCTAAATGGCGATTTTACTTTTGAGACCCACGTTGAAGGTAAATCCAACCAACTGGCTCGGGCTGCGGCCCGACAGGTGGGCGAAAATCCCGGCGGCGCCTACAACCCACTATTCATCTACGGCGGCGTCGGGCTCGGCAAAACCCATTTGATGCAGGCTGCCGGTAACCTGTTGCTGGAACACAACCCCGAAGCCAATGTCGCCTATGTTCACTCCGAGCGCTTTGTCGCTGACATGGTCAAGGCCCTGCAACACAACGCCATCAACGACTTTAAAAAACACTATCGCGGTCTCGACGCACTGTTGATTGATGATATTCAGTTCTTTGTCGGCAAAGAGCGCTCACAGGAAGAATTTTTCCACACTTTTAATGCGTTATTAGAGGGGCAGCGTCAGGTCATCATTACCGCCGACCGTTACCCGAAAGAACTGGAAGGTATTGAAGAGCGGTTGATTTCACGCTTTGGATCCGGGCTAACGGTGGGAATTGAACCGCCGGAACTTGAGACCCGGGTCGCCATCCTGATGAAAAAGGCATCCAAGGAAAATATCGTGCTACCGGAAGATGTCGCTTTCTTTATCGCCAACCGCGTTCGCTCCAATGTGCGTGAACTCGAAGGAGCGCTGCGCCGAGTGATGGCCAGCAGCCACTTCACTGGTCGACCTATTAATATTGAGCTGGCCACTGAAAGCCTTAAGGATCTACTGGCGTTCCAGGACCGCAACACCACTATTAACAACATCCAGAAAACCGTCGCCGAGTATTACAAGATCCGTGTTGCTGACCTGTTGTCGAAGAGTCGTGCGCGCCAGGTCGCCCGACCGCGCCAGGTCGCCATGGCGCTGGCCAAAGAACTGACTAACCATAGCCTGCCCGAAATCGGTGATGCCTTTGGTGGCCGCGATCACACCACCGTATTGCATGCCAAACGCAAGGTGGCAGAGCTGCTGGATAGTGATGGTCGCATCAAGGAAGATTACAATAACCTGATGCGGATCCTGACCACCTGACAAGCATGTGTGTGGATTGTGGATAGGTCGGCTGCGAAGTAATGTCGCCCGACTTACTCAACTTTATCCGCAGGCACCCCACAGCCAGCGGAACAGGGTTATGGACAGGGATATAAACAGGCTAAGCAGCTGTTTGGAAAACGAGAAAACGACTTATACACAGGAAAACGGGTACGTAATTACTACTGCTACTGGTTTTATATAAAGAAAACTAAATTAATTAAAAGACAAGGTGAGAAATGGAAATCAGTATTTCACGTGATGATCTGATTAAACCCTTGAGCCAGGTGGCAGGCGTAGTAGAGCGCCGTCAAACCCTACCTATCCTGGCCTATGCGCTGGTAAAGCAACAAAACGGAAGATTGACTCTCACGGGTACCGATCTCGAGGTCGAGGTATTGGCTGGCGCCAAACTGGACGGCGGTACCGATGGTGAAATGACTGTTCCAGCTCGAAAACTCCTGGATATTTGTCGCGGCCTGCCAGCAGACGCTGAGATAAAGATCAGTTTAAAAGGGGAGAAGGCCGTGGTTCGCTCGGGTCGTAGTCGCTTCACACTGGTTACTATGCCAACCACGGATTTTCCGGCGATCGAGGCATCTGAATGGAGCGAGACTTTCGAAATGCCGCAAAAGGCGCTCAAGACGCTACTGGAAAATACCCAGTTTTGTATGGCGCACCAGGATGTGCGTTATTACCTGAACGGCTTGCTACTGGAGCTCGACGGCAAGACCCTGAAGACCGTTGCTACCGATGGGCACCGAATGGCGCTTGCTGAACTGGAACTGGAAGTGGATTCCGGTGGAAACCGACAGGTAATCGTACCGAGGAAGGGGGTGCTGGAACTGACTCGTTTTCTGGAAGAAAGCGATACACCAGCCAAAATCAGCCTCGGCACCAACCATGTGCGAGTAGAGCTACCGGATTTAACCTTTACCTCGAAACTGATTGACGGCCGTTTTCCGGACTACAACAAGGTGGTGCCAGCCAACCAGACAAAAGAAATACTGATCGACCGCCAGGGTTTCCGAGACGCCCTGAGTCGTGCCGCCATCCTGTCGAACGAGAAATATCGGGGTGTTCGGCTTGCGTTGGCCAAGGGTAGTTTAACCATTACTGCCCACAATCCGGAGCAGGAGGAGGCGGAAGAAGAAATGCCCATCGACTATAGCGGCGAAGACCTCGAAATCGGCTTCAATGTAAACTACATCATCGAGGCGGTCAGCGCGCTGGAGTCCGATCAGGTCAAGCTGGGTCTGAACGATCCTAATAGCAGTTGTACCTTGCTGGCTTCCGACTCCAACGCCGCTCTTTATGTGGTGATGCCAATGCGCCTGTAGTTTGGCGCAACCGGTATGCCGCTGGCACTTCTTGAGTTTTCCGGAGTTCGTAACCTTTCTCCTGCCCGTTTAACGATTCATCCCAGGCTGAATCTGGTAGTGGGGCCGAACGCCAGCGGTAAAACCAGCCTGCTTGAGTCGATCCACTTGCTTGGTACCGGCAAATCGTTCCGCACCAATCGTCTGGAAAAGGTCTTACAGCACAATACCGATACCCTTACCGTTTTTGGTCGTTGTCACACCGGCGCGGACGATGTCGCGCTCGGTTATCAGCGTCGAGACGGGGAAAACGAGATCCATATCAATGGCGAAAAGGCCGACCATTTGGCCGCCTTGGCCCAACGCCTGCCGTTACAGATTATCTCCCCTGACACGCATTTTTCTTTTCTGAAGCACGCCCGTTTTCGCCGTAGCGCAATCGATTGGGGATTGTTCCACGTGGAACCGGAATTCTTTGGATTATGGAGTCGCTATCAACGCCTGTTAAAACAGCGAAACGCAGCGCTTAAACAGCCTGGAAAGGCGATTGATGTCTGGGATGACTCCTTGGCCGAAGCCGGCGAACAGATCCAGAGTCAACGCCGCTCATACCTGGATCGAATCAAGAAATATATCGACCAGTACAGCAAACAGTTGTTGCACGATGCTGATATGACGCTTCGGCTGCGTTCCGGCTGGCGCCAGGGCGAGGAGTTGGCCCCGGCGCTGAAAGAGGACCGGGCGCGCGACCGGGAGCAGGGGTTTACCCACTCAGGACCACACCGCGCGGATCTGGAGTTGTTGTTATCCGGTTTTGACGCCCGTCAGGAGGCATCGCAGGGACAGTGGAAACTGATGACGCTGGTGTTGCGTCTGGCCCAACTTGAGGACTTTGTTATTGAGACGAACCGGGACTGCATTTTGCTTCTGGACGATTTGGCAGCAGAACTCGACCAACAACGACGTCGCCAGGTAATGGCCCTGCTTGCATCACTGCCCCTGCAGGTTTTTGCCACCGCTACCGAGCAGTCCCACCTAGATACCGGGGCTTGGGAAGGGTTCAAGGTGTTCCACGTGGAACAGGGACATATCACCGAATAGAGGTGAAACCCACCGTTTCTGGACCGTAATTTCTGTCACGTCACAGGCGGAAAAATGGTAAAATCTCTTTCTTTTTCCTGACTGATTTTCACAGTATGAGCAGCAAGCAACCCGCCTACGATTCCCAGAGTATCCAGGTTCTAAAAGGCCTCGAGGCCGTCCGCAAACGCCCCGGCATGTACATCGGTGATACCGATGATGGCACCGGTTTGCACCACATGGTGTTCGAGGTGGTGGATAACTCCATCGACGAGGCGCTGGCTGGCCACTGCTCCGAAATACGGGTTGTGGTCCACAGTGACGACTCGGTTACGGTGTCAGACAACGGCCGTGGTATCCCGGTCGGCATCATGAAAGAGGAGGGCCGTTCTGCGGCCGAAGTGATCCTGACCGTTCTCCATGCCGGCGGTAAATTCGACGCCAGCTCGTACAAGGTTTCAGGCGGTCTGCATGGTGTCGGTATTTCGGTGGTGAATGCCCTGTCCGATACGTTACGCCTGACGATTCGCCGCGAAGGCAAGACTCATCAGCAGGTTTATCATCTGGGTGAGCCCGAGGCGCCGCTGGCAGCGGTCGACGATAGTGACGAAACCGGCACCGAAATCCATTTCAAGCCAAGCCCCAAAATCTTTGCCGATACCGTTATTCACTACGATATTCTGGCCAAGCGTCTGCGCGAGCTGTCATTCCTGAATTCAGGGGTGCGCATCGTGCTGTTCGATGAGCGCACCGGCAAGGAAGACGTCTTCGAATATGAAGGCGGCATCGTCGCGTTTGTTGAGCATCTGAATCGCAATAAGACCCCGCTGCACCCGGAGCCCATCGATATTACTGGTGAAAAAGACGGGGTTACCCTGGAATTGTGCATGCAGTGGAATGACTCCTACCAGGAAAATATATTTTGCTACACCAACAACATTCCCCAGCGTGATGGCGGCACCCATTTGGCTGGTCTGCGTGGCGCGATGACCCGCACCCTGAACCAGTACATTGAATCCAGCGGCGCGGCAAAAAAGGCCAAGATAGCTCCAACCGGCGACGACTCGCGTGAAGGCCTGACTGCCGTGTTGTCAGTGAAAGTACCCGATCCCAAGTTTTCTTCACAAACCAAGGACAAGCTGGTGTCGTCCGAGGTGAAGGGCGTGGTTGAGTCACTGGTCAATGAAAAGCTGAGCGAGTTCCTGCAGGAACACCCGTCGGACGCCAAGGCCATTACCAGTAAAATTCTGGATGCGGCCAGGGCACGCGAAGCGGCACGCAAGGCACGCGAAATGACGCGTCGCAAGGGCGCGCTCGATATCGCCGGGTTGCCGGGTAAACTCGCCGACTG
>JAJDNE010000057.1 GCA_022340825.1 Acidiferrobacterales bacterium
GGGTGGGCATTTCCTAATTTGAATTGCCACATACACACAAAACTCCTATTACAGACATCCGCCCGATAACACCCTGGCGAGCGCAACTGATTTAAAGTTTCGGAAGTTGGGCAAAACTGACATGAACACCCCTCCCTAGGTCTAGTTGTCCATTCAATATAGGCGATGGCGGGTGCTGGCACAAACCGCTGCATCAGCGGCATCCAATATTCGCCCAAGGCAACTGAGACTAATTAATGCTTTGCCCCAGAATGAATCACACTTTATCGAATGCGATACGCGGCGTGGCAGGCAACGCAGGCCTTTGTTACTTCTGAAAGCGCCTTGTAGGCCGGCAGTGCCTCGCCCTCCTGCGCCTTCAATGCAAATCGACTGGCCGCGCTGTGCATGCTGGTGCCGGCCTTTTGCATCCCCTCCGGCATGAACCTGGCCATGTGGCTAGCCCCGTGTGACTCCAGCGAACTCGTACCCAGACGAAACTCGGCAACTTGCGCGGCCTGCTCCAGCTCGCCCTTTGCCATGCTGGCCAGTATTTCATTCAGCGCCGCGAGATGATCGCGCATGTTCGACATCATGTGTTGCTGCATCTTCTCCGGCATCTGCACCAGTTGCCGTTGATCTTCACCTGCGTTCGAAACGGTGCTGGAACTCGCCAGCAGGCATGCAGCAACAAGAAGGAATGGCCTCATGCTCTCACACTCCGCGACTAGCGCTTGAGCAGATCTTGCAGGCGTGGGTCGAGCTTTTTCTTTTCTTCCTCGATGCGCTTCTGGGCCTCGCTCTCGATCTTCTTGCGCTCGGCGTCGACGGCTGACTTCAGCTGCTTGTCGATGACCTGGCGCTTGACCTCTTCCTGCGCGGCTTTGGTAATGCGACCGAGAATCTCTTTTGCCAGTGCACTGCCGGTGGCGCCCCTGGGCGCACCAAGGTTTGCCATGTTAATCGCCGGCAGTTTTACCGAGTAGGTCTTGTTGTCCAGCGGGACCAGGCGGGCATCGACAGCGCCATCCTCGAAGACGAGTTTGCGGATGATTAATTTCGGCCCGGCATCGGCAGACTCTTCCTTACCGGCCTTGCCTGCCGGAATGCTCTTGCTGATGTTGTCGTAGAGTTTGTTCAGGCTGCCCTCGCGCGCGGCATTCATTTCATACATGACTTTCGGTGCGCGCACGGTAATGGCATCGATAACGATGACGTCTTCGCCAATGGACTTGAGATTGATCTTGACGCTGGTCTCGCCCAGTGAGAAGGCCTGCCTGGTATCGAAGCCCCGGGGGTTGGCCACGGTGAGGCCATAAATACCGCCGGCGCCCTGCTTGAGATCGATCTTGACGCGATCGACGCGCACCGCGGTTTGGGTAACCTCGGAACCGTATTTCTCGATCGCGGCCTTGACCAGCATGTCGAGATTGCTGAGGAAGTAATACACACCACCAGCGACGATGAGCAATAGAATAACAATGACGACGAGGGTCTTTTTCACGTGCGCTCCTGGTGAAGTGGCGTTGACTAAACCTGCCCGATTATATCGCAGGCGCTTCCGTTGGGCCTAGCGATCCCCCGGCGCAAACAGCATGCCTGCGAGCAGTCGCTCTACCGGCACAAAATCGTCGGTGAGCATTGGCAGCTCCGCCATCGGCGTGCCGAACGAAACCAGGCGCTGCTTCACCTTCTGCCAGTTGCGTGAAAAGCCGGTTTGCGAAGAGATATTTTCCGGAAACGCGGCGGTATTTTGCGCCGAGATGACATAGGTAACGCGCGCCGTACCAAAGGGCACCTTGTCGAGCCAGACATCGACATGCTCAAACTCGGCTTGCAGGGTTTTAACCAGGCTCTTCACCAGTTTCGGGTCCGGGTGGAGATCGATAATGTTGATCAGGTAGATCCCGTTGGGCGCCAGCCGGCTCTTGACCGACTGGGCAAATTCTCTTGTTACCAGGTGATAGGGGACGGAGATGTCGTGAAACCCGTCCGCCACCACGACATCGTATTGCTGCTGACGCGACTGCAAGACCGCACGCGCATCGCGATGGATGATTTCCATCTTGCTGGTATCAAGAAACAGGGATTCGCGCGCGGTAGCGGTTACCAGCGGATCCAGCTCGGCGACGGTAACCTGCGCCTCGGGATACATGGCGCTCACTGCCCGTGGCTGCGTATACGCCCCGCCGCCCATAAAGAAATAGCGCTGGCGATAATTCAGATTGCCCTTGAAATGGACGCGCATGATTTCGTCCATCGCGTGCACGTAAGGCGAGATCATCAGGGCCGGCTCGAACTCGTGATTGATACCGTGCATCAGGTGATCGAGTATCAACGCCCTGGCCGGGCCGTAGCTCGGCTGCGACACGTCAACGACACGCATGCAGAAATAGTTACTTTCGCGCTCGCAGGGGTTAGCGAAACCGTTGCGCGCATGGGTCGCAACCAGCGAGCCAACGGCCAACACCACCAGGAACGCCGCCTGTTTGGTTCGCACCTTGCGCAGGAAAGGGGCGGCCAGAACGACCAGCACTACCGCGCAGCCGATGATGATGACGCGCGTGCCAAAATACTGGATTAGCCAGTAGCCGGTAGTAAAGGTGCCGAGGATGCTGCCGAGCGCGGCGAGTGCATGCATGCGGCCAACAATGTGGCCGGTGCGGCTATCCAGCCCCAGTGCCAGCGTGGTTAGCAACGGTGTCGGGATGCCGAGTAACACCGCCGGAATGAAGAACATGCCCAACACGTAGAGAAAACTTGCGCTGATCAGGTCGAGCTGGCTTTCCTGCAGCCATGGGGCGATGAGGGAAAGGAACATGAGGCTGCCAATGCTGAAGACTGCCGCCAGCAACAGGACGATGCCGACGCTTAGTTCATTGCCGCCGCGATCTGCCCAGCGACCACCAAGCCAGTTACCGAGTGACAGGCCGGCGAGAATGACACCGATAATGGAGGTCCAGCTATAGAGCGAGACGCCAACATAGGGGGCGATCAGGCGACCGGCGACAATCTCGAGAACCAGCAGAATTGCGGAGCTTAGAAAGATAGTGAAGCTGTACCAAATGAGGACGCGTCGTGTAGACACTGGCACACCGGACATGTTGATTAATCTCACCACCTGCTATCTCTCCTGCCATCAACGTCATCGCATACTAAGCCAAATTGTCGGCACACCGATAGTACAAATATTGGCCCGCATGGACTTGAAAACAGGCGCGGCAAACTTTAGTAAACAACCAATTGCTTATATGGTTCTGGTTGCCGACAGCTCGGCGTATGCTTGCTGGATGAGCCGCTTGTCACAACGCAGCCTGGCCACGGTGCTCTTTATCGGCGCGGCATTCCTGCTTTATCGCACCCTGGCGCTGGTTTCCGCGGGGGCCCTGGAGACATTCGTTTCCTGGGTCGTTGTCTTACTGATGCTGGAGCTGATTGCCGACGGTATCACCATGGTGGTTTGCGCGGCATGGGCGATCAGCGGCAAAGCGGAGCAGGTGCGAGCGGTGATTCGCGCCACCAGCGTGGTGATACTACTGCATGCAGTTCGGGTGCTGATCTTCGTGCTCGGGCGCACCGGGCCCTGGGTGGATTTTGATGTTAAACCGGCGGCCCGTGCACACCATGGGGACAGTTGGACGTGGGGCGGGGTCTATTTTGCCGGGGCCATGTCTGCGATTAGCGTTATCGCGCTGATCGTATTCCTGCTTTACTGGCGCCGAAAAAAGCACGAGCTGAGTGACGTGTACCGAACCCCGGGCGGCGATTGTGGCCTGGTCCGCCCGGATTCTGAAGAGTAGCCGGTCATACTCCTGCATTAATGTCCTGACTGGTCACGAAAGAATAACTTCTTTTCATACTCCTGCTTGTCGGAATGCTGGCGCTTGTCCTGCTTCTGTTGCTTTTGCTCTTTTTCCGGGCGCTGGCGTTGGTCGTATTGCTGTTGCTTGTGGCTCGGCCCCGATTGCTTACGAGTACCCGGTGACTCCTGGTTGCGCTCATGCTGCTCATACTGGCGCTTGTATTCCTGCTGGCGCTGATCATCCATGCGACGTTGGCGCTGGTACTCATCGCGCGTGCTGTATTTCCGCTGATAGTCGTTATAGCGCTTGGCGTTGCGATCCCGTTCCTGGCGATCGTAGCGTCCATTTTCCTGTTTACCCCTGGGTGGGTATTGTTTGCGATGCTGATCGTACTTCAGGTACGGCCGATAGTCCTTGCTGCGGATAATCCTGCGGTCATGCTGGTTCAGATGAATATAACTCGGTAACCTCTTCACCCGTACCCAGGCACTGCCGCGGCGATAATAGTAATAACCGGAGTAGACGTGAAAATAGACACCGACACTGGGATAGTAATAGTAGTCGTAGTAGTGCACCGGCTCGTGCCGCACGTAGCCCGGCTCACCATAGTAGGAGTAGGTGCAACCCGCCAGCGAGACTGACGCCAGCGCCAAACCCATTACAACCAGTCTGAATAATCCTTTCATCGTGAACGCTCCCCGTGTTCGTTAAATTCCCGATCTGTCTTCACAAATACAATCCATCCATCTTAGATAGGCAGTATATTGACTACTGTCAAATGAATGCCAGCTGAACGATGTAAAGTATTGTAAAAGTTTGTCGGCATCGAAAATTACGATTGTTCATTTGCCGCATCACTACTACCGTCGCCTGGAGTACCGGAATAGAATAGTCCACATGAACGATGAGCCTCAACGCAAGATCCCCGACATCCGCCAGATTCTTGGTACCTCAAAAGTATCGCTACTGAATCGTGACCGCCGCTGGGTTGTTGTTATTGCCGCTCTCGTCATCCTGGCGATGGCGGTCGGCACGGTCTGGTACATCAAGCGCGGCAGTGGCTCTGCACTTTTCAAGACCGCTGAAATTACGCGGGGCGATCTCACGGTTATCGTGACCGCTACCGGTACGCTGGAGCCGGTAAACCAGGTAGATGTTGGTGTTGAATTGTCCGGGCTGATCCGCACGGTCGAAGCCGATGTAAATGATATCGTGAAGAAAGGACAGGTGCTGGCGCGGCTGGATACTGAACGGCTCACGGCACGCGTCGTCGAAACGCGCGCGGCCTACGATGCGGCAAAGGCGAAACTGGAAGAAGCCAGGACAACGCTCCTGGAAAACAAACAGAAATACCAGCGGCTGAAGGGCCTGGCCGAGAAGCAGCTTTACTCACAACAGGATATCGATACCGCGCGTGCAACCTACGAGCGGGCGATCGCCGCCGTTGCCAGTGCCGAGGCACAAGTGAGGGCGGCACGGGCAACGCTTTCTGCAAACCAGACCGATCTCTCCAAGGCTGTGATCGTTTCCCCTATTAACGGCATCGTTCTCACTCGCAACGTGGAGCCGGGCCAGACCGTGGCTGCCTCGTTCCAGACACCGGTGTTGTTTACCCTTGCCGAAGACCTGACACAAATGGAACTGCATGTTGACGTTGACGAGGCTGACGTCGGGCAGGTAAAGGCTGAGCAAACGGCAAGCTTTTCCGTGGACGCCTATCCGGACCGTAGCTTCGAAGCCCGCATCATCAAGGTAAATTACGCACCGAAAGTCCAGGAAGACGTAGTCACCTACGAAGCACTTCTCGGCGTGCACAATGATGACCTGCTACTGCGCCCCGGCATGACGGCGACTGCAGAAATCGTTACCCGCGTGATCAAGGATGTATTGCTGGTTCCCAACGGCGCCCTGCGTTTTACCCCGCCTAAGCCAGAGACCAAACAAAAAACGAGTGGCATGCGCGCGCTGCTGCCCGGTCCGCATGGTCGCACCGTCGAACAGAAACCTGTGAACGGTGATAAAAAGTCGGCTCGACAACAGACCCTCTGGACCCTGCGTGGCGATCAACCGGTAGCGATCAATGTCGTTGCCGGCGCCACAGATGGGCGCGTCACCGAGATTGTAAGCGGTGATGTCGAGCCCGGTACGATCGTACTGGTAGACGTAGTCAAGCCCAAGAAGAAATGAGCAGCAGACCGGGCGAAGAACCGCTTGTCGAGTTAAACAGCGTTACCAAGGTTTACGGTAGCGGGCAGGCCGCAGTCCATGCCTTGCGTGGTATCGACCTTCGTGTTCATGAAGGTGAATTTGTAGCGGTAATGGGATCGAGTGGTTCCGGCAAGTCCACCTGCATCAATATCATCGGTTGCCTGGATGTGCCCACCGCCGGGACCTACCGTTTTCGCGACGTTGATGTGGGCACATTGGATCGCGATCAACGTGCCTTGTTACGCCGCAATTTCATTGGCTTCATTTTCCAGACCTACAACCTCCTGGCCCGCACGACGGCGCTGGAAAATGTTGAGCTGCCCCTGATCTATCGAGGTGTACCGCCAAAGGAACGTCACCGGCTCGCTCTGCAGGCGCTGGAGTCGGTGGGTCTTAGTCAATGGGCAACACATACGCCGGCCGAACTCTCCGGTGGCCAACAACAGCGCGTTGCGATTGCCCGGGCAATCGTCACCGAGCCATTGCTGCTACTGGCGGACGAACCCACCGGTAACCTGGATTCGGCCAACAGCCAGGAAATCATGAAACTGCTTACCGGCTTCCACCGCGATCAGGGCCTGACCATTGTCATGGTGACCCACGAACCGGACGTCGCGGCTTACGCCCAGCGCACAGTTCATTTTCATGATGGCGGTATCGATTCCGATACGCTCAACCACGACCAGGTAACTGTCTAGTGTTCGGCAACATCATACAGCTGGCGTTCCGGGAATTGCGACGCAACGTTTTGCGCTCGGCGCTCACGATCCTTGGTATTGTCATCGGTGTCGCCGCGGTAATTATTATGGTGACGCTGGGGCGCGGTACCACCCAGCAGGTCACAGAAGAAATCGCCAGTCTCGGAAGTAACCAGTTGCAGGTACGCCCCGGCGAGCGTTTTCGTCCTGGCGGCGTGCGCACTGCTGCCGAGCAGTTTGAACTGGCTGATGCCGAGGCAATTGAGCGCGAGATTGCCGGCGTCCGGGCCGTTGCCCCGGTTGCTTCCAGGACACTGCTCACCGTCTACGGCAATGCCAATTGGCGAACCTCGGTGATTGGTAGCGACAATAGTTTCTTTGTTGCCCGGGAATGGGATGTTGAAAGCGGACGTGAATTCACCGACAGCGAGGTGCGTTCCGGCAAACTCGTGTGTGTTATCGGTGCAACCGTACGTGACAACCTGTTTGGTAACCAGAATCCACTGGCCGCCTCGATTCGTCTTGGCAAGCTGTCATGCGAGGTAATTGGCGTGCTTGCAGAAAAGGGGCAGAGCACGTTCGGCATGGACCAGGACGATGTGGTGATTGTCCCGATCCGCGGTTTCCAGCGCCGCATCGCCGGCAACCTTGACGTGAATACCATATATATAACGGCACAATCGAGTGATCTCATCGACAAGATCAAACAGGATGTTGAGGCGCTGATGCGCCAGCGGCGTCACGTTTCCGCCAACGAGGAAGACAATTTTTATGTACGTGATATTCGGGAGATTACCGAACGCGTGACCAGCACGACGGAAACCCTGACCGCGTTGCTTGGCGCAGTTGCGGCGGTGAGCTTGCTGGTAGGCGGTATCGGGATCATGAATATCATGCTGGTCTCGGTCACCGAGCGCACTCGTGAAATCGGTATTCGTTTAGCGATCGGCGCGCTGGAAAGCGATGTCCTGCGGCAATTCCTGGTGGAGGCCGTGGTGTTGGCCTGTGTCGGCGGAATAGTCGGGATTGCCCTGGGCCTGTC
This sequence comes from Acidiferrobacterales bacterium, assembly GCA_022340825.1. Lineage (GTDB taxonomy): Bacteria > Pseudomonadota > Gammaproteobacteria > Acidiferrobacterales > JAJDNE01 > JAJDNE01. The sequence continues at coordinate 7,731 of JAJDNE010000057.1, forward strand.
CGGAAGTGCGCTGGTCTCCCCGATGCTCAACATTCCGTTCGTATTTGATCCGGCAATCACGATGATTGCCTTTGCCTTTTCTGCAGCCGTCGGTGTGATATTCGGCTACTTTCCGGCACGAAAGGCTGCGCGCCTGAATCCGATCGACGCGTTAAGGCACGAATAGCACAAAACCAAAGTCAGCAGGATCTCGTGCAGGCAAGCTCTACCATCGAGCCACTATTTTCTTTTCCCGCCCTTTTTGGGACCGAGAGTGAACCAGTCCTCCGGAATGATTTCATGGAAATGATCGGCTTCTTCAATCAGCAGCCGATGGGTGGTTCGCTTGACTGCTGCAATCTCTACCCGCACTCCCTCGCCCTTCAAATGGCTGACCAGCTCAATAAAATCGGAATCGCCGGACATGATGATGATGGTATCGACCTTGCTCGACAGCTGCGTGGCCTTGATGGTCAGCGGGATGTCGGCACTCTTGTGACACGGCCTGACAGAACCGTGATACAGGGAATGCAGTCGCTCGCTGAGTTTTTCTGAAATTTGTTTACCTTCACGAAAGTACACCAGTCGATTCAGACCCCGGTTGCCCAGCAGGCGCGGGATCAGGGTATCGAAATTGATCATGGTGTTGGGGTCGTTATTTTCTTCGTGGATACTGCGTTCGATATTGTTGCCGTCGACCAGGATGGCCACGGACTGGTTGATCAGAACGTCATGAGAAGTGGATTCACTCATAGTGTGCCTCGACCTGAATTTTAGTCAGGCCAATATTGTAACTGAAATTGGGATTTAGCCCCTTGCTCGGAATATCGAACCGGGACAGAAATGGATGGTGCAGAGGGCTTATTTCTTGTTGCGGGAAGACCAGGAGGAGGTACCACGGGCGACGCGCGAACTCAGGTTCTGCGCACATTCGTTGGCATACTCGGTTACCTGTTTGAGGGTTCCGCGGCGATTGCCGACGATGGTCTCTTCCTCAAGCGCGATGACATAGCGATACCAGTTACCACCCTCGATACCAACGGGTGGCTCGGTCTTTTCGACCGCGACCACATGGTAGGTTTTATCGGGTGATACTGCATCTTTAATAGCTGCCATGAATCTTCCTAGGTAAAACAAACACCGCATGGATGCGGTGATTGTATTTGAATTTTAGCGACGACGACCTTTCTGGCCGCGGCCTTTCTCTTCTTCGAATTTCACTTTCAGGAAATTGCCTTCAAACGACTTGCCATCCAGACCGGCAATGGCGGCGCGGGCTTCATGCCCTTCCATTTCGAGAAATCCGAAACCCTTGCAAGTGCCTGAGAACAGGTCTTTCACAAGCTTGATGGAACGGACCGTACCAAACTCTGAAAACAATGCCTGAAGGGATTCTTCGGTGGTGCTGGGCGGTAGACTGCCAACAAATAGTTTCTTCACGATGAAGCTCCCCGCGTAGATTGAGAAAGTAATCCCCGCGACGGATCGCGGGGATACTCAGGACACAAACGAACGGGCGTTATGCCTTTACGTTTGTTGCCTGCGGGCCTTTAGGACCGCTCTCTACGTCGAAGGACACTTCCTGGCCTTCAGCCAGAGTGCGAAAACCTTCGCTAGCGATTGCAGAAAAATGCACAAAAACATCCTTGCTGCCATCGGAAGGAGCGATAAAGCCGAAGCCCTTGGATTCGTTAAACCATTTAACGGTTCCTGTTGCCATGATAATTACCTCAAAAAAAATTAATAGAAATTAGTACGTGTTACAAATCTTACGAGGTAATTAACAGGAGAAAACTTGGAGAGAACTTCTGACAAGAACCAGTATAGAAAATGTAGCGCCGAGTAGTGTAACCGGTTTTAGGCCACAAACACCACACATTCCTATATATAAGGGACAAAAACCGGAATTCAACCCTTTGGCCGTTTATTTATGTCGGTAGCGCCAGATCGTAGCCGGGGGCATATTTCGCCAGATCTGGCTAAGCCGCTGACCACTCAAGCCCAGTCCCCGGTAAAAACGACTGCGAATCGGCGATCCCACACCATAGGTGTACTGGATAAACGTGCCATGACCGCCGAGCAATTGAAAACTCTGCCTGAGGATCGCGCTTTGTGATTTCCGGTCAAGGCTAAGGAGGGGCAGGCTTGAAACAATGGTGTCGACACGATCTATATGGTGGCGACGAAGCACTGGTTCCAGCCGGGTGGCATCGATATTGAGGATACGAAGCTGCGGGAATCGCTGGCGCAATCGGCTACAAAACACCGGATCCATCTCGATAACGATCAGGTCCTCTGGCCTAATGCCGCGCTCAACGAGTGCGCGAGTGACAGCACCCGTCCCTGCACCCAGCTCGACGACCAGCTGTCCGGGTTTTAGCTCGACCTGTTTTGCCATGGCTTTCGCCAGTATCGGGCTGCTCGGTATCACCGCTCCAACCTTGCGCGGTGACCGTACCCAGGCCTTCAGAAACAACAACAAATCCCAATTCATTATCCAGGTCCACTTACATATGAAGGGCGCTTAACCGGAAAAATACAGGTAGCAAAATTCGCCCAACAACCGGATTTCTGCCAAACCCGTTTTCGCAATATAGGCGATCCGGTGATAAAGGACAATCCAGTACTGCTCTTGCCAGCCAGAACCGCCTGTTGGCAGTGTCGCAGCGTTCATCCCGTAATAATTCCATCTATAAATCTGGGCATTTCCTCTTGTCAGGCGCTTTATCACTGCCGTCTTGAAAAACTCGAAGACGGAGAGATGCTTTCTATACTTGAGTTGTCATCTCAGAAACCAGCAGGCACCTATGGCGGGCAACCCAAACACGTTACGAATTCTTAGCCAGGCAATTCATGAAAAACGCTGTGTCGCGATTCGACTTGACGGTAAAAACCGCCTGGTGACTATCGAGCCTCATGTCATCTATACCGATACGCATAACAATATCGTTATCGATTGCTTCCAGAAAAAAAATGCCGATAAAGACGATGGAATCGAGGGATTCTGGAATACGATTAAGTGGCGCAAGATTAACGCGGTATTCTGGTTGAACACATTTTTCGCGCCTCGCATCGCTCAGGGTTTTATCGAGATGGACGAAAAATATCTGTCCGGCCTGGTGGCGATTGTCAATACGGGTAATCGTCTTAATTCGGATAAGCAGACATTTCACGCTATCGAGTCATCCATCGAGCAACTCCTGGCATCAAACCAGAAGATGATCACCAGGCACTAGTTTTTAGTAACCGATTCAACCCGGCTAACTATTGGTGTGGCGTTCGTTCACAACGGTAGATTGATGACGTCTTCAACCGTGACGTCTTCAACAGTTCCTTTAGTTTCCCGAAAGTCAATTTCTCCCAAGCGGGACCGTAAGACTGATAAATCAATTTGCAGTTTTTACGCAGTACCTCCGATTCGGGCGATA
>JAJDNE010000071.1 GCA_022340825.1 Acidiferrobacterales bacterium
AAACTGCAGGTTTTGCAGGTACAGAAAATTAACAACATAAAGGCTGGTGTTCAGTTTCTTTCCAAACAGTGTGCTCTCCAGTGGTTGGATGACTTCCATGCCGGTGTCGAATGAGGACAGGACATTTTCTCCGCCAGAGTAGGCAGCGTAGAGAAGCCTGTTGCCCAGGCGCGCCGTTCTTCCGGCGAGTTGAAAGTTCAGGTTGCTCCGAACACCGGTGGCATAGATCCCGACATTGCTACCGTCCGAAAAATTCTTGCCAAAGCCCAGGTCGACAAAGGGGACCAGTTTCCATCTGTCATTCATTTGGTACTCGAAATTGACGCTGGGAACCACGGTAAGGGTATCCAGCCTTTCGGGAATCCCCGGCGGGAGCGGTGAGCCCGAACTGAAGTCAAAAAACCCGAAGGTCACCGGTATGTTGACCATCACGCGCAGGTTGTCGCGTTGATATACAGGCTCCGGCGCCGAGAACGGGATCGCGAGCACTCCGACGTCGCGACCCGCTGCCGAGTAAAGACCTGAACCCAGATAGTTTGCGTAGACAAAGTCCGAAAGTTCAGCCGCAAACACTGAGTAGCCTGGCCCGAGAATCAGGAGGAGTACGCTGAGTAAATGCCGCTTCATTTCTATGGTGTATCGATCCGGTGTTATTCGGACATGCACTGGGATAAGCTTATCGTAATCTAGAGACCGCAGAATGTCGTGTCGCCCCGCAATCAGGAGAGTCGTGTGACTGAGCACATAATCTGGTTCGAAAAGCTTGGCATGGGAGACGTCGCCACGGTAGGCGGAAAGAATGCATCATTGGGTGAAATGATCGCCAGCCTTTCCACTGCCGGCGTTCATGTGCCCGGCGGCTTCGCCACCACCGCTGACGCCTATCGGGAATTTCTGTCACAGGACGGGTTGGACAAGCGCATCAACCAGTTGCTCGACAGCCTGAATGTTGATGATGTGGTGGCGCTTGCCGAAGCCGGCGCGACCATTCGGCGCTGGATTCTGGAAGCCCCGATGACAGGGGCGCTGGAGCAGGCCGTTACGGATGCCTACGCAAAGATGGAAAAGGAATACGGTGGCAAACTGTCTGTCGCCGTGCGCTCATCGGCAACGGCAGAGGATTTGCCAACTGCATCATTCGCGGGCCAGCAGGAAACGTACCTGAATGTTCGCGGTGTCGACGCTGTCCTCACCGCAGTCAGGTACGTGTTCGCTTCTTTATATAATGATCGTGCGATTTCCTATCGCGTACATCAGCAGTTTGATCACAGCAAGGTCGCGCTGTCTGCTGGTATCCAGCAAATGGTGCGCAGTGATATTGGCGCAAGTGGTGTGATGTTTACGCTCGATACAGAATCCGGCTTCCGGGATGTGGTGTTTATTACCGGGGCATTTGGTCTGGGCGAAAACGTGGTCCAGGGTGCAGTTAACCCGGACGAGTTTTATGTTTACAAGCCAGCGCTTGCCGAAGGAAAACCCTCGATACTGCGCCGAAGCTTTGGCAGTCGTACGATCAAGATGATCTACGGCGACAGCAACGAGCAAGGCATGACGACGAAAAATGTCGACGTCTCGCCGGAAGAGGCCTCACGTTTTTGCCTGAATGACCAGCAAGTCGAAGACCTGGCGCGACAGGCGCTCACCATCGAAAAGCATTATCAACGGCCAATGGACATCGAGTGGGCGCTGGATGGCGAGAGCGGGGAGCTGTTCATTGTCCAGGCCCGCCCTGAGACGGTCGAGAGCCAGGCAAGCAGCCAGGTGATTGAACGTTACAAGCTGAAAGAGAGTGGTACCAAGGTTACCCAGGGCCGTGCCATTGGTCAGCGCATTGGCGCGGGAGAGGCCCGGGTAATTCATTCGGTCCACGAGATGTCGCGCGTGCAGGAAGGCGACGTGCTGGTGGCCGACATGACCGACCCGGACTGGGAACCGGTGATGCAGCGGGCAGCGGCGATTGTGACCAATCGTGGTGGGCGCACCTGTCATGCCGCCATTATTGCCCGTGAGCTGGGGATACCGGCGGTTGTCGGTTGCGGCAACGCCACCGACGCTATTGCCGATGGCGACAAGGTAACGATTTCCTGCGCCGAAGGTGATACCGGTTTTGTCTATCAGGGCAAGCTGGCGTTCGAGATCCAGCGCACCGAAACCGGCAAGATGCCGGATCTTCCAACAAAAATCATGATGAATGTCGGCAACCCCGACCGCGCGTTTCAGTTTTCGTCGATACCGAATTTCGGAGTCGGCCTGGCGCGACTGGAGTTTGTTATCAATAACACTATTGGCATCCATCCGCGTGCGTTGCTCGAGTTTGATCGCCTGTCAGCGGATCTGAGAGAAACCATCGAGCGTCGTATTGCGGGTTATGACGGTCCTGTCGAGTTTTACGTGGAAAAACTGGTAGAAGGCATCAGCATGCTGGCGGCAGCGTTTTACCCGCAGCCGGTCATCGTGCGCATGTCGGATTTCAAGTCCAATGAGTATGCCAACCTCATTGGTGGTGATCGCTACGAGCCTCAGGAAGAAAATCCCATGATCGGTTTTCGCGGCGCGTCACGTTATGTATCGGAAGCGTTTCGGCCATGCTTTGAACTGGAATGCCGCGCCCTGAAAAAGGTAAGGGACGAGATGGGATTCACCAACGTCGAGATAATGATTCCCTTCGTGCGCACGGTCGAGGAGGGCAACCAGGTCGTCGAGCTGTTGTCGGGCAACGGTCTGCGACGCGGCGAAAACGGATTGAAAGTCATTATGATGTGCGAGATACCTTCCAATGCACTGCTGGCAGAGCAATTTCTTGAGCACTTCGACGGGTTTTCGATCGGCTCCAACGATTTGACCCAGCTTACGCTCGGGCTTGATCGCGATTCCGCGATCATTGCCAGCCTGTTTGACGAACGCAACGATGCAGTGAAAGAGCTGATTCGCATGGCGATCGAGGCCTGTCGCAAGCAAGGCAAATACGTCGGCATTTGCGGGCAAGCGCCGTCAGACTATCCCGAGCTGGCCAAATGGCTCCTGGATCAGGGTATCAGCAGTATTTCGCTTAACCCGGACACGGTCATCGAAACCTGGTTGTACCTGGCGGGTAAGGACGTCTGAGTTGAAGCGGACCGTGCTTTTTGTGTCCGACCGCACCGGTATCACTGCCGAGACGCTTGCGCACAGCCTGCTTAGCCAATTCGAGAGTGTTGAGTTCGACAAAATCAACCTGCCGTTCGTGGATTCGCTGGAAAAGGCGGAAGCCGCGACCCGTCGAATCAACGAGGTCGCCAAAACGGATGGTGTGACGCCGCTGGTGTTCAGTACGTTGGTGGATGACGCATTGCGCGCTGCGCTGGAGGCGAGCGACGGCCTGGTGATGGATATGTTTCATACCTTCATCCGACCGCTGGAAAAGGAACTGGGAATCGCGTCGTCACACGCCGTCGGTCGTTCTCACGGCGTGGGTAGTGACACCACTTATCAGGCCCGTATTGATGCCATCAACTATGCCATGGCCAACGACGATGGCATTACCACGAGTAACTACGACAAGGCCGATGTTATCCTGGTGGGGGTATCGCGTACCGGCAAAACGCCTACCAGTCTTTATCTGGCCCTGCAGTTTGGTGTGTTGTCAGCCAACTACCCATTGATCGAGCAGGACATGGGTGACGACAGTTTGCCCGAGGCCTTGTCCGAACATCGGGCAAAGCTATTTGGGCTTAGCATATTGCCGGACCGTTTGCGCCAGATCCGGTCGGAACGCCGTCCGAATAGCGACTATTCATCTCTGCGACAGTGTGAGCATGAAGTGCGGCACGTGGAATCAATTTTCCGTCGGGAAGGCATACCTTTTATTAATACCAGCGCGATGTCGATCGAGGAGATCGCAACCACGGTAATGGAGCATCAGCGACTGGAACGTCGCTGGTACGGTTAAGCATGGCAGGTATCTATAAGATCAACCGTGCCAGTCGACGCAGTCGTTTGGTAACGGCAATCCGGCGATGCGGCATCCCTGACGTGATGGACCTTTTGGAAACAGATCATAAAGATATTTCTTGCTTGATTTATCTTCGTCGTACTCGCTTTTCAGTGCCTTGCGCAGCGTGCGAACGTTAGGTGCAATACCAAACTGGCTGTAGTAATTCCTCAGGAAATGAACGATCTCCCAATGGTCGTCCGTTAGCGCAATGTCTTCTTCCTTGGCAATTTGTCGGGCGATGTCTTCGGACCAGTCGTCGAGCTTCAGCAAGTATCCATACGGATCAGTGTCGATCAGGTCGTCGTCAACGATATACTTGAGAATGTCTGCCATGGGAACCTCCAGCCGTGGGCAACCTTTTACTGCGTTCCATCTTAATCTAATCAGGTCTCTTGTCATTACATTAGCGAGTCGGGATATTCTGGACCCGATTTAAACTCGAGAGTTTGACAGAGATCAATTACGCGAAATCCCGTGCAGGTATATTTTATTCAGGAATCCGGTCGGGAGGATCAACGTGGGGAAAAGTGCTTCTTGTCTCGCCCTGGTATCCCTGGCTGGTTAATTGACTTTGTCTGGCTGTACATATGGCCCGATGAAGACACCAGTACAGACCGGGATGGTGCTGTGGTCTTTCTGTACCTGGGTGCGCGACTTGCCCACGACCCTTTCGCGCGCAAATGTAAATCAAGATAGCTTGTAAACCACAATCTTTCAG
>JAJDNE010000125.1 GCA_022340825.1 Acidiferrobacterales bacterium
CGCCGGACATCTACCGCTTGATCATGCGCCATTGCGTAAGATTTTGTCACAACCACAGGTGGTGGGTTTGTTACTAGTGTGTTTCCTGACCCAGGCAGGACATGGCCCTTATTACACCTTTTACTCGATTCATATGCGGGACTACGATTATTCCCTGGGTTTAATCGGTGGTTTATGGGCACTGGGTGTTATCGCCGAGGTCGGGGTGTTTCTCTTGATGCATCGACTGGTACCAAAATATGGTCTGCGTAACCTGTTGGTGATCAGTTTGTTAATGGCAGTAGTACGTTGGTTATTAATCGGAATATTTCCTGAACACTTGCCAATTATGTTGCTGGCGCAATGTCTGCACGCCGCCACCTTCGGGGTCTATCACGCCGCCGCTATTCAGTTAATTCATACCTATTTCAAGGGCAAACATCAGGGTAAGGGCCAGGCCCTGTACAGCAGCCTGAGTTTTGGTGCCGGGGGGGCGATCGGCAGTTTATACAGTGGTTATGTGTATGAATATTTCGGCGCGCTGCCCATGTTCCTGATCGCAGCATGCCTGAGTTTTGTTGCGATGTTGATTGCCTGGTATTTCATACCCGCAGACAAAACGACCTGATGCACATGTGATGAGCATCGCCTTGATGCTGGCACGCTTTTATTGTGTCCTGACGTCTAACTGTGAATCCACGTCTTGAACACCATCGACGCGATAAACCTGACTGATAAGACGTTGAATTTCCCGTTGTGAGTCCATCGTACCCTGCAACGTGACGATACCATTGGTGGTGGAAACACTGACATTAGAAGGCTTAGTTAATATACGGCGTACGGCCTGGGTTATGTTCGCATCCTCGCTGACCTGTTCCAGACTCCGACCTTCCTGTAGAACATACTCGCCAGACTGCTGGCCTCCGCCAATCACCATACTAGTGCAACTGGTGAGTGGTAACAACAAGCTAAAGAAGAAGAGGTAGTCGTATTTCATGGCTGACCAGCATAGCGGAATGTGTCAGAAATCCCAATGTCCGGTTACTCATCTTCACAAGCAGGGAGAGAGTCCAGCATGGCTTGAGCGGCATTTGATAACATCCTGCCACCATGCCACACCGCGCCCAGGCGTCGACTCAGATGAAGCTCACTGATGGTTAAAACGCGCAAGTCATCGCTCAACATGGAACGTGGCAGCACACTCCAGCCCAGTCCCACACTCACCATCATTTTAATGGTCTCCAGGTAGTTGGTTCCCATGCGGATTGGAATATGCAGCCCATAGGGACGAAATGCCCGTTCGATGATCTCACGGGTATAGGTTCCCGGTGCTGGCAGAATCGCCGGGTATTCACACAATTGGGTCGGACTGATTGGCGATGGTTTGCTGATTAGCGGATGGTCAGGATAAACAATAAAATCCAACGGATCCGGCCAGACAATTCGGATTTGCAGTTCAGGTGGCGGTGCCAGAGGAAGGGTCACCACCCCGAGTTCCAGATCCCCGTGTGAGACGGCCCGGCAGGCTTCTTCCGAATCCATGAAATGCAAATCCAGTTCGACATCCGGATAAGAGGCGGTGTAATGGCGCAAAATGGGTGGCAAGCGGTGTAGCCCGATATGGTGACTGGTGCCGATGTCAAGCTGCCCGGCGATTTTGCCGGATAGATTGGAAATCGCTCGCCGACTGTCTTCCAGTTCAAGCAGAATATGCCGCGCCCGGGGTAACAGGGCCTTGCCGCTCTCGGTCAGGGTGATGGTGCGGCCAATGCGATCAAACAAGCGTGTGTCGAGTTCGGATTCCAGTTGGGCAACGCGTTTACTGATCGCCGGTTGCGTCAGGAAGAGGCGATCCGAGGCCTGGGAGAAGGAACCGGTTTCCGCCACTGCGACGAAGGCCTGGAGTGCTGCGATGTCCATATATAACTAGATGGAATGAATAATATGAAAATAATGAATTAGAGGAATAGTATAGCAGGGTCTACAATTAGCGCACCTTATTTAAGGAATCGATGAGATGGCTGGCAAAACACTCTATGACAAGTTATGGGATGCCCACGTGGTGCGTGATAACGGTGATGGTACGGCGCTGTTGTATATCGACCGGCATCTGGTACATGAAGTCACCTCACCACAGGCATTCGAAGGCCTGCGTCTGGCCAACCGGAAACCCTGGCGGGTGGGGGCCAACTTGGCCGTGCCAGATCACAATGTACCGACCACTGATCGATCCCGGGGCATTGCCGATCCGGTTTCCCGATTGCAGGTCGAAACCCTTGATGCGAATTGCCAGACCTTCGGTATTACGGAATTCAAGATGGACGATATTCGCCAGGGGATTGTGCATGTCATCGGTCCGGAAGAAGGCGCGACCTTGCCAGGCATGACCGTGGTGTGTGGAGATTCCCATACCTCGACCCACGGGGCATTTGGGGCGCTGGCATTTGGCATTGGCACCTCGGAGGTCGAGCATGTGTTGGCGACCCAGTGTCTGGTGCAGAAAAAATCACAAGCCATGTTCATCAGCGTCGATGGCACTGCACCGGCAGGAGTGACGGCGAAAGATATCATACTGGCGATTATCGGCCACATCGGCACCGCGGGTGGCACCGGCTATGCGATTGAATTCGGCGGGGATGCGATCCGTGCCCTCTCCATGGAGGGGCGTATGACGCTGTGCAATATGGCTATTGAGGCCGGCGCGCGCGCTGGCATGGTCGCCGTGGATGACAAAACCATTGAGTATGTCCGCGGGCGGCCGTTTGCACCGTCGGGTGAATTGTGGGACATGGCGGTGGCTAACTGGCAGACCTTGTATAGCGATCCGGATGCCGAGTTTGACAAGGTCGTGCATATCGATGCGGCAAGCCTTAGACCTCAGGTCACCTGGGGCACCTCTCCCGAAATGGTGGTTGGGATCGACGGTAAAGTCCCCGATCCGGCAGCGGAAAGTGATGAAGTAAAACGCGAAGGCATGCGGGCTGCCCTGGAGTACATGGGATTGGAGCCCAATACACCGATGATCGAAATTCAACCAGATGTGGTGTTCATCGGTTCCTGTACCAATTCCCGCATTGAAGATTTACGTGAGGCCGCCAGGGTGGCGAAGGGACGCAAGGTGGCGGCCAATATTAAACAGGCCCTGGTGGTACCCGGTTCCGGCCTGGTGAAACAACAGGCAGAACAAGAAGGCCTCGACAAGATTTTCATCGAGGCAGGGTTTGAATGGCGTGAACCTGGCTGCTCCATGTGCCTGGCGATGAATGCCGATCGTCTACAGCCGGGCGAGCGTTGCGCCTCCACCTCGAATCGTAACTTTGAAGGACGCCAGGGCCAGGGAGGACGCACTCATCTGGTCAGTCCGGCAATGGCAGCAGCG
>JAJDNE010000037.1 GCA_022340825.1 Acidiferrobacterales bacterium
GCGAAACTCAATCTCTTCCTCCACGTGACCGGTCGGCGCGACGATGGCTACCATGAATTGCAGACCCTCTTTTTGTTTCTGGACGCTGGCGACGAGCTGGAATTCCAGGTCACCGACAACGGCATCATCCGTCAGACCCGACCGATCCCGGGTGTAGCCGATGACGTTGATCTTTGCCAGCGGGCAGCTAGATTGCTGCAACAACATAGCGGGACTTCGCTGGGGGCAGATATCACGTTGCATAAACGCCTGCCCGCTGGCGGCGGATTGGGCGGCGGTAGTTCCGATGCGGCCACCACGCTGGTGGCACTGAATCATCTCTGGGGCGCTGGCCTGTCCACCGGGCAATTGGCGGAGCTGGGCCTACGATTGGGCGCAGACGTACCGGTATTTGTCCGCGGACACGCGGCCTGGGCCGAGGGGGTTGGGGAGGCGCTGACGCCGGTTGAGGTCGACGAGTCCTGGTACGTGGTGATTTGTCCGCAAGTTCATGTCTCTACAGCGGAAATTTTCGCCCGTCCTGAATTGACACGTGATAGCCCTCCCATCACAATACGCGCCTTTCGCGAGGGGCAAGGCAGAAATGACCTTGAGCCTGTCGTCAGAACGCTTTACCCGTCCGTAGATAATGCCCTGAACTGGTTGGCTGCCTTCGGTGATCCGAGGATGACCGGTTCCGGCAGCTGCCTGTTTTTACCGGTGGCAGATCGCGATGCTGGTGAAGCAATACTGACGCAGCGACCCGACGGCTGTGACGGATTTGTTGCCCGGGCGCTCAACCAGTCACCGCTCGTTGAAAGACTCGAGCATGAGGCGTAATGCAGGTGCCACAGCCGGATACGTATCGTCGCTCGGGTCCAGTTTTGGGGCGTCGCCAAGCGGTAAGGCACTGGATTTTGATTCCAGCATTCCCAGGTTCGAATCCTGGCGCCCCAACCAGTTGCATGAACATGATCATGGATCAAGGTAAGTTGCTCACACTCTGGAGAGATACAGGTGTCACTGGATAACGTTGTCGTATTTGCCGGGAATGCCAATCCGGAACTGGCCGCGCTGGTCGCCAACCATCTCGGCATCCCGCTGGGCAAGGTGGTCATCGGCCGCTTCAGTGACGGGGAGGTAATGGTGGAGATCATGGAGCACGTCCGCGGCAAGGATGTGTTTATCCTTCAACCCACCTGCGCACCGAGTAATGACAACCTGATGGAGCTGCTGGTGATGTGCGATGCCGCCCGGCGCTCCTCGGCAAACCGGATCACGGCAGTGATGCCATATTATGGTTATGCCCGGCAAGATCGCCGCCCACGCACTAATCGCGTTGCGATTACGGCAAAGCTGGTGGCGGACATGATTTCGGTGGCGGGCGCAGATCGCGCATTGATCATGGATCTGCATGCCGATCAGATTCAGGGATTTTTTAATATCCCGGTGGACAATATTTATGCGGGTCCGGTATTGCTGGGTGATATCTGGAAGCACGAATACCCGGATCTGCTGGTGGTGTCGCCGGATGTGGGTGGTGTGGTTCGTGCCCGTGGGCTGGCCAAGCACCTGGAAGCGGACCTGGCGATTATCGACAAGCGTCGCCCACGACCGAACGAGTCGAAGGTGATGAACATCATCGGTGAGGTTAAAGGCCGCACCTGTGTATTGATGGACGATCTGGTGGATACCGCTGGAACGCTCTGCGAAGCAGCAGGCGCCCTGAAGAAGAAGGGCGCATCACGCGTGCTGGCCTATTGCACGCACGCAGTGCTGTCCGGTAACGCGGTGTCTCGTATCCAGGACTCGGAGCTTGATGAACTGGTGGTTACCAACACCATTCCCTTGAGCGACGAGGCGAGGGCATCGGAAAAAATTCGACAGCTCAGCATTGCCGAGTTGCTGGCAGAGGCTGTGCGCCGGGTGGCACTGGATGACTCGGTAAGCTCATTGTTTATGGAGTAACAACCCTTTCAGGTTGTTGGTCCAATCGCTGGGAAAGTCGCATTGCAACAAGATGCTGCTTTTCCTTTATGTAAGTGGTCTGGCTGAACCTGGTCGCGGGTAAGGCCAATGATTAATCAGGAGTATTTAGATGACTACCAATTTTGAACTAAGCGCAGAAAAGCGCGACGCGAAGGGAACGGGTGCGAGCCGCCGTCTTCGTCGTGCCGGCAAGGTGCCGGGTATTATTTATGGCGCAGGTAAGGAACCCGAGATGGTCAATTTCGATCATGACAAGGTCTTCCATTTGCTGGAGAACGAGGCATTCCATACCTCCATTATTAATGTGAAAACGGACGGCGGCTCCCAGAAAGCGGTGCTGCGTGACGTACAACATCACCCGTTCAAGCAACTGATCATGCACATGGACCTGATGCGTATTTCTGCCACCGAGAAGCTGCACATGATGGTGCCGCTACACATTAAGGGTGAGGACGTGGCTCCTGGTGTGAAACTGGAGGGCGGCATCGTTTCTCACCTGATTACGGAAGTCGATGTTCAGTGTCTGCCGTCTGATCTGCCTGAATACCTCGAGGCCGACGTCTCCGAGCTTCACCTGCACGACTCCCTGCACTTGTCGGATATCAAGATTCCGGAAGGTGTAGAGCTTACTTCTCTGGCCCATGGTGGTGATGATCTCGCAATTGTCACGATTGCTGCAGTACGTGGCGCTGCTGAGGAAGAAGAGGGAGCTGAGGGTGGCGAAGAAGGTGAAGGTGGCGAAGAAGGTGGCGAAGGCGCCAAAGAAGGCGAGTAAGTCCTCGCCTGTTCCCGATCAGGGGCTTTTACCATGACCCAGGGAATATCCCTCATCGTTGGTCTTGGCAATCCAGGCAACAACTACGCGGAAACCCGGCACAATGCCGGGTTCCGTTTTATTGATGGCCTGCTGCGGCGCCTTGGCGCCAGTCTCAAGAGTGAGTCCCGCTTTGATGGCGAGGCAGGCAAGGTTGTTATCGCCGATCGCGACGTCTGGTTGTTGATGCCGCAAACCTTTATGAATGCCAGTGGTCAATCGGTGGCCCGGTTGGCAAATTTCTACAAGATCGCACCCGAAGAAATACTCGTGGTTCATGATGAGCTCGATTTGCAGCCTGGTACCGCGCGCCTGAAACAGGGTGGCGGTCATGGCGGACACAACGGACTACGGGACATCATCAATCGGTTGGGATCGCGCGAATTCATGCGATTGCGCATCGGTATTGGTCACCCCGGCAGTGCGCCGCAGGTAGAGTCATACGTACTCAAGAAGGCCCCCAAGGCGGAACAGCAACAAATTGATGCGGCGATTGATGCAGCGCTCGCGCAAGTGGACGAGATTGTTCACGGCAACTACGAACAGGTAATGAACGATTTGCATACTCACCGGGCATAATCCTGTTCAGGCGGAAGCAGATTTAAAAACCTCGCTTCACCTTAAATTGAGAAGATAGGCAAGCTAAAACAATGGGAATCAAATGTGGCATCGTCGGTTTGCCGAATGTTGGCAAGTCGACACTCTTTAACGCCCTGACCCGGGCGGAGATTCAGGCTGAGAACTATCCGTTCTGCACCATCGATCCCAATGTTGGAATTGTCGAGGTTCCGGATCCACGTCTCGACAAGCTTGCCGAAATCGTCAAGCCGCAAAAGGTAATTCCGACAACCATGGAATTTGTCGACATTGCCGGGTTGGTCGCGGGCGCATCCAAGGGTGAAGGTCTGGGCAACCAGTTTCTGGCCCATATTCGCGAGGTTGATGCGATCGTCCAGGTTGTCCGTTGTTTTCAGGATGACAATATCGTGCACGTAGCCGGCAAGATTGATCCGTTGGCCGATATCGAAGTGATCAATACCGAGCTCGCTCTGGCAGACATGGATACCGTGGAGCGTGCTCTGGCCAAGGCCGAGAAGGCAGCCAAGGCTGGCGACAAGGTGCAGATCAAATTGAAAGATCTCCTCAAAAAAGTACAGCAGGCGCTGGACGAAGGCCGGCCCGTGCGTACCATGGAGCTGGACAAGGACGATCGCGCTGCATTGCGCCCCCTGTTTCTGCTGACCGCAAAGCCGACGTTGTATATCGCCAATGTCGATGAGCAGGGATTCAGCAATAATCCGCTGCTCGACCAGCTGAACAGCTATGCAGAAAAAGAGGGTGCCGATGTCGTGCCGGTATGTGCCGCAATCGAAGCAGAACTGATCGATATGTCTGATGAGGAGAAGCACGAATTTCTGTCGGAGATGGGCCTCGAAGAGCCGGGACTGAATCGTGTTATTCGGGCCAGTTACAAACTGCTCGGGCTACAGACGTTCTTCACTGCCGGCGTCAAGGAAGTGCGTGCCTGGACCGTGCGTCAGGGAGCGTTGGCGCCACAGGCGGCCGGTGAAATCCATACTGATTTCGAGCGCGGATTTATCCGTGCGGAACTGGCGGCCTACGACGATTTTGTCTCGTGTGGTGGCGAGCAGGGAGCCAAGGAGGCCGGCAAGCTGCGCCTGGAAGGCAAGGATTATGTGATGCAGGACGGCGACGTAGTGCATTTCCGCTTCAATGTCTGAATATCAGGCATCGGTATAAATCACGGTTTTTACTGTCCAATCTTGACAAGGCGGGATCGAAAACCCAAAATCCCGCGTCTCCCAAAGCTGGTCATTTGGAGCAGGTCGATTCGGACCGCTCCGGGTCTATCTGGAAAATAAATGGCGACGTAGCTCAGCCGGTTAGAGCACAGCATTCATAATGCTGGGGTCGGTGGTTCAAGTCCACCCGTCGCTACCATTTCCTTTCTTCCACTCATTTTCATTGTGACTCAACCGATAAAATGGCTGTTTGGCCACTTTGTCCTCTCTGTTTCCGGATACGAGATCCGGGAACCGGGGTTTTTGTCTGCACTGTAGACCACTCAGGGATTAGCCCTCAAAGCGTTGCCAGGAGTTTTTCGAAATACGCTGGTAGACGTTTCCATCGTCATTGATCTGGAATAGATGGATCCAGTGATGTTCGATCAGTTGGCGAACCAGCGCGTGGCGCGCAATGATTTCTTCGATGGCGTCCTGGGGCGCTTCGATGAGCACACTTAGTCGGAGCGGTTCATGCACCCAGCGATTGCCGTCGTGCAGCGACTGCAATGACAGGCCCACACGCAGGTCACCACCATTGCCTTCCAGTACACCGATCGCGCCACCCACAATGTTATGCAGCACTTTGTTGCCACTGCCGAAGGTTTGGTTGTCCACCACCGAACCGTAGTATTGCATGTTTATCCAGTTGGCCACGACCATGGGTGCGGTCATAATGAGCTCAAGGATCTTGAAGTCCTTGTCCTTTTGCCAGCAGTACTCATGCAGGAAGGCGCGTCCATCCAGGTCGCCACCCAGTGTGCGTTCACGTGGCGCCGCGATAAATGCGGCGTTGTTCGCAAGTGCCCATTCTGGCCGTACCTGTGACCAGTCGCGAGCACGGCGGCGCACGTCGGCTTCAACCGCCTGGTCCGGCAAGCCAGCCGTACCGAGTAATGCGGCGCGTTGCATACGAGTCAGATCACCAGCCTGTTCCAGCCATTGGCGCAGTTGCGCAAGATCGGAATCCAGATTACCCGGAACGTCCTCGGTGTCGAACAGCTGCACCTCATCCGTTGTCGTGTCGTGCAATGCCGCCAGGAACCACGTGTCTTCTGGAATGTGAATGCCGCGTTGACGAAGGCCGTCGCGCACCAGTGGTCTATTCAGTAAAGATGCTACGACGCGTGCACTGGCCTCGCCGGTTTGGCCCGCGCAGGCCCCGCAATCAAGTCCGGTGGCATGGGGATTGTTTACCGTAGTGCTGCCATGACCCGCCAGCATGACCAGTCGCGCAAAGTTATCTGTCATGGCCATGGCACGCAGGATTCGTTCGGCATGATCGACCCAATCTGACTGCGGGATACCCGAAACAGCTTGTTGCGCAAGATTCTCTTGCGCAGGCTGTGGTTCCAGTGCAGGGCCAATTCTGGTGATGGCGTGTTTATCGAGTCCCTGCCGATTCGGGTCGGGAACCGGGCGGCTCAAACCAAAACTGTCAGTCAGCAACTTGGGTGCATACATCAGGCCGGCTGCTTCCACGAAAGAGAAACAGGAAGAGGCTGAGAATTTAAATCCCTTCCAGGCCTTGGATAGACCGATGCGCTCACGACGTTTATTGAGCACCCGGTCGTGCTCCCGGTCATCATTCTTAACCTGTTCACGAATACGGTAAGCCGGATTGAAGATGACTGGTACATGGGAGCGGCTGGTAGCCGAGCCCAGCGGTACGTACTCAATGAATATGCCAAAGAAACCGGCAAATCCCAGTGTTTGCGCCTGTGGCGCAACGGTTTCCAGTGAGCGGCGAAATACTTCTGACCGTACATCAATGCAAAATGCCGCTTGTACCGCGGGTCGTGGGTGATCTTTGATCTTGTCTGCGCGTGACAGCGTTTTATTGAGGGCTGCTGTCACGTTGCGCTGAAAACCAATCTCCATCGCGTTCAGCATGATGCGATCGATTTGTGCTGCGGCCTGACGCTTGTTTGAAGGTGGTCGCATACTGGCCGCCAACATCTCTCGCCAGCGTGCGACCAGTGCCGGTGAGCGTTTTTCTCCGAACAACAGCACGTCCCACATTACGCGGATCGCGAGCAGATCGACGATCGCGTCATTCCGATCCCCGGATAATTCAGCTTGCCAGCGAAGATAGCGGGCCCAGGCTGCCCAGCCACCGATACTCAGTAATGATGCGTGCAGGTAGCGTTCGATCGCCTCATCCGGCACGCCAAGTTGTTGTACCGCCCTGGCAATCGCCGCACGAGGCTGTTCCGGAAGTTTGGTCACCGCGTGACGAAAATCGCCCAGCCCCATCATGGCCGGACTCATGTCAATGGCGGCGGCCTTGCGCCAGGACGCATACAGCGAGAGATTGCGCCAGGGCATGCTGATCGTCGACTGCCCCAGATCAAAGTAGGCGGCACAATGCAGGCTGATGCGCTCAGTCACAAAACTGCTCCAGAGCCCGCCTTCGACGCGCTCCAGTACTTCGCTCACGGGTGCCATCCCCATCTTGGGTTGGGGGGCTCTGGTGTTCAGTGTGTGTTCGACTGTTGCCACGTCCAGACTACTGCCGCAACGTGAGATCGCGTGTTGAATGTCGTCGCGACTGATTCGCCCGGATGCCAGTTGATCGCGGTAGTAATCACGCGACATGTAGATACCGTGCCCGAGGATACGGGCCAGCGTGTCGGAGGCATCCTGGAAGGTTTTGTCACTCAGGCCGAAGAACGGATTGACCGCAACGAAGTGTTTGAGTGGCCACAGTGGCGCGATACGAGTACAGGCCGCATCAATTTGAAGATCAAGGTCCGTAGTGTCGGATACAGGCTGATTTTCATCTGGTAATACTTCCTGTTGAGATACCGTATTGGTGCGAGTGCTCATAGTTTGCCTCCGTTCGAATTGGCTTTGGCAAGTGGCGCTGGCCAGACGCGTTGCAGCATCCGCGTGATATACACGTCTATGTACAAGCCGTTATACAAGTGAACGTAGATGGTTTCGCCCAAGCGTGAGCGACTGGTTTTCAGTACCTGCTGTAACAGCAGCAGGCCGATAAAGACAGCAATGATCACGACTACCAGTGTCAACTGGAATGTGTCATTCGGACTTGCCGGTAGCACGCTGCCAGCCAAGGCGACTTCAAACAAATGATGCAACACGAAGTACGACGTAGATACCAGCACGGCCAGAGCCATAGCGCGCAAGATAAATGCGCCGTTGCTATACAAGCTTGATGCCTGCAGTAATAACTGCGTCATCGCGATCGCAATCACGGCAGTTGTCGCCATTAAGGCTGGTTGTTGTGTGTCGCCGATTCCCAGGCCCATCGCGATTCCCAGCGTCAGCAAAACTGCGAAGGCGAAAGCAAATACAAGCCGCCATGCCTGCGGCTTGACCGCCCCGTAATCAATTGCCGGCGCACGAAAACTGTCTACACCACTGCCTGATGACAAAAAGGCGTGTGCCTTGTACAGGGAGTGGGCCACGAGGTGTAGCATGGCCAGGCTATACAAACCGAGTCCGCATTCCAGCAGCATGAATCCCATCTGCGCAGTGGTAGACCAGGCCAGGGAAACCTTGATGCTCGTTTGTGTCAGCATAACCAGCGATGCTAAAGCCAACGTGACAAGACCGATGATCGCAAGCATGCCCAGGGCGCTCGGGGACTGGGACACGATGGGACTCATGCGGATGACGAGAAACGCACCGGCATTCACAATACCTGCATGCAGCAACGCCGATACCGGCGTCGGGGCCTCCATCACCTGGATCAGCCAGCCGTGGAAGGGAAATTGTGCGGATTTGAGTGCCGCACTCAGGATGATGAGCCAACTTGCCCACTGCAACGCCAGGGGCAGGGGGCCATCGAAGGTGGACATGATCTGGAAAACCTTCTCGAATTCCAGTGTATGCAGGCTCGAACCGATGAGAATCGTTGCGATGATCAGGCTGACATCGCCTATGCGACTGGCAATGAATTTTTTGTGCGCAACCAGTACCGCCGCAGGTCGTGTTTTATAAAACATAAGTAACTGATGCAGACATAAACTGGTACTGATCCACGCTAGAGCAAACATCAACAGGTTGCCTGAAATGATCAAGGTCAGGATCGAGGCGAGCGTCAGTGATAGCCATTTGTGGAATCGACCTTGTTGGGGATCACCATCGAGATAGTTTCGGGCATAACGTGTCACGATGGCGCCAACAAAGGAAACCAGCACCAGCATGATAAGTGTGACGGTATTGATATAGGTGCTGATTGAGAAAGCACCGATATTTCCGGGCAAGTCCTGGGATATCAGCTGCAGGCTGTGCGGTCGGTCAAAGGGGAATGCGGCTGCTGCCAGTAGCGCGCTCGCAAAGGCACACCATGCGACAGTACTGTGAACACGGGATATCAGCTTCGGATTGTTATTGGCTACTGTCGCGGGCACGAGTCCTACGATCCAGAACATGATAGGCGCTATCAGTATTACCGTGTTGGTGAAGTACGTAATGTTCATCGTGACCGCTCTCCAGATTAATAGAAGACAAACTTAATTTGCCTGTGCTGTGTTCGCGTCAAGGTGCGGTAGCAAATTCACTTCGCGACGATTCGTGCTTCTAATAACTGTTTCATAATCAGGTTTGGGCAATTGCCACTAGCTGGTGAATTTAGGGACACCCAAACAGATTTGGAAATCGATTCTTTGAATAAAACTGATCGTCAATCGTCGATACCAGGCGTAAATGTAGGTAGCTGAATGCCGGTCTGTGCTTGCGCTATGTCCACAAAAAACAAGAAATTTCTCGTATCCGTAACTCCAGGCTTATGTCTGGCATAGCCTCTAGGCTATTAGTCCTATACGTAATATCGATAAATCACTTGCGTTCTGCCCTGTAGACTTCATCGCTGTAAAAAAGCATCCCCGATGCGACTTGCTCGTCGGGAGAGTGGTCTATGAAATAAAGGCAGGACAATGGAACAACTAATCTCAACGATACCCGCGCTACCAATTGTCTCGGCCATCTTGACCCAATTGTTATCGGTCCGACTTGGGCGGCGCGTGGCGTGGTTGAGTGTGACCGCGACCAGCATTACCTTCGCACTGACGGTGGTCATCCTGGCGCTGCACCTTGCCGGCGTCGCGGGTGACCCGGTTAGCACGTCGCATGACTGGGGCGTGTTACTTAACGATCCCTTGAGCGCGATCATGGGCGTACTCATAGTCGGTATCAGCCTGATCGTGCACTTGTACTCGGTTCGCTACATGGCGGAAGAGCCGGGCTATGCGCGCTTCTTCGTGTTGCTGGACTTGATGACCGCTGCGTTGCTGGTGATGGTCTCGGCGGGGGACCTGGTAACGTTAATTGTCGCGTGGCATGTCATCGGCGTGCTGCTTTATTTTCTGCTTGGCCATGACATGCGTCGGCAGAGCCCGTTTCGTTATGCGTTCTGGACCTTGTTCACTTACCGCATCGGTGACGTCGCGCTCATCGTCGCCGCGGCCATCCTGTACCACGCCTACGATACCTGGTCGTTGACCGAAATGTTTTCCCGGATTCAGACCAGCCCGGAGGTACCGGGCTTCATGGGGATGACGGCGCTCGAGGCCGCGGCGGTGTTTCTTGCCCTGGCTGCATTTGCGCGATCTGCGCAGTTTTTCCTGCACAACTGGTTGCCCTACACGATGGATGGTCCGACACCGGTGTCTGCCCTCATGCATGCCGGCATCGTCAATGCCGGGGGCTTCCTGATCAATCGCTTCGCGCCGGTGTTTGTCAATGCCGGCGATGTTTTGCATGTCCTGTTCATTGTCGGCCTGGTGACCGCGGTGGCCGGCTCGGTCCTGATGTTGACTCAGAACGACATCAAGAAATCACTGGGTTATTCAACCATGGGGCAAATGGGCTTCATGATCATGGAATGCGGCGTCGGCGCGTTCTCACTTGCGATCTACCATCTCATCGCGCACGGACTGTTCAAGGGAACGCTGTTCCTGGGTGCAGGAGGCGTTATCAATGCGGCGCGCCGTGATGACGGTGTGCCAAAGGATGACCTGTATACGTTCGTGATTGAACGCCGGCCGGCACGGCGACGACCGCCCTGGTTGATGATGGCGGTGATTACACTGGTAGTACCTGCTGTCGTATTGGGGTTGGCGCACTGGCTGGTATCGCAGGAATTTTTCCAGAAGCAGGGTGCAATGGTCTTGCTATTCTTCGGCTGGGTCACCGGAGCGCAGTTGATCTTCGCCACCTATCGCATGCGCACAGAACACACGGGACGCCTGTTTACCCTGGTGTTGTCATCATTCGCGGTGGTCGTAGTCGGCTATACCCTCATCGCCCACGCTTTCGAGTTGTTCTTGTATCCGGACGCAGCCTTCCGCGACCAGATGCATACTGCGTCCAGCTTTAATGTCGTGTGGTTTGACATCATAGTGATTCTGACCACCATCGTAATCGTGCTGGGTTGGCTGTTTACGTACTACGCGGAACAAAACGGCAAGCGGGCCAATCGGTTACGGGGCCGCGCCTGGTTAATTTTTTATGCCTTGATCTCGCGTGAATTTTACCTGGCGGATATCTATGCGTGGCTATCTCGCGCACTATTGCGCACGGCGAAATCGCTCAACATCTGGTTGAGGTGGGCCTGATATGTCGTACGTAATGTTGGCAGTTGGCGGGCTGTTCCTGCCGCTGTTTCCGTTGAGCATGCTATTCAATCTTTTATATGCTCGCCTGCGCAACCCGGTATTGCGCGCCACGGTGTTACTGGCCTGGCCCCAGATCGGGCTGACCATCATTTTCGCGTCAGGCATCACCGTACCGGGCTGGTTGCATACCTGGGCAGTGCTGACCTCCCTGCTATACGGCTTGCGTGCGCTGGTATTGCGAGAGGTCAGCCTTTGGACCAGTTTCGTGGGTACATCAGCCTGGGCACTGCTATGGATCCTGTATGGGAATGGCGCTAGTCCTGTTCAGATGCAGTTGTTCAGCCTGGGTATCAGCGCCCCCCTGGTGATGATGGCGTTTTTGATCGCTGGACTGGAGCGACGATTTGGTGCCGCCTATCTCGGTTTGTATGGCGGGCTGGCGCATTCGCTACCACGTTTTACCGGCGTGCTGGTGATCGTGGTGCTCGCAGTCATCGCAACCCCGATGTTCCCGACGTTCTTCGCTATGCTGTCGATGATCATCAAGTCACTCCCCACCACTCCCGTCGTCGCCGTAGGCATAGGCATTGTCTGGTTGTTATGGAGCTGGGCGGGCGCACGCTTGTTGCAGGGGTTGATCACCGGCCCGCAACAGCTGGCCGTGGCAGATCTTGGCCAGGCCAACACGTGGCTGTACGTCGTGGTGCTGGCGGGACTGATGCTCAGCGGTGTGTACTGGATGGGGACATTGCCATGACGGTCGCACTGGGCCAACAGTTAACAATCCGCAGCATGATTTATGTGGCGGCTGAACCGGTTCCGTATTTTTGGCCGATGCGCTCCTTCATCCACCACAACCCACTTCACGGCCTGGAAGGGTTGTCCTTCGAACAAGCGGTGGAAAAAGGCGCAAAATTGTTTCATGGCCAGGGCTACCTGCCGCGCGATGCTTATCAGCAGTACTTGCGTGATGGTCGGGTCGACCAGGAGCGACTGGGCCTGGAGATCGAACGTTTCCTGGCGCAGGGTACCGACATTGCCGGGCTGGACTTGCGCAGCGTGCTGATGACCTTGCTGACCGAGTTGGATACGCCGGTCATGTTGCCTACCTCGCTGGCCAGCGACGCCGATATCCAGGCCGCCTTGCAGGCACGGGCGATTAAAGATGAAACAATTCCATCCGTCATGCCGGAAACCGGTACCACGGAGCATTTACGGAACACCTTGCTCGGAGAGCGCCCGGTCTACGAATCAGTGGACGCGCTCTACGGTACGGACATTGGCGCCAACCTGGATGAACTCGTTATCAAGAGTTGTCTCGACTTCTTTGATGAAGGCCAGTCCGTCTGGCGCATGCCAAACCGTGAATGCGGTTTCTTCGCTGCGTGGCGGGAGGTGGCGCGGCGCAACGTTCGCCTGTTCCTGCGCGGGCTACACATCAATGACATTCTATCCGTCGACGAAACCCCGGAGGGCATCATCGATTACGTGATGAGAACCCTGCAGATCCCGGAAGAACAATGGGTCGGATATTTTACGCGCGAGCTTGCGCGTCTGCATGGCTGGACCGGGTTTATTCGCTGGCGAGCCACGGCCAAGCATTATCACTGGTCGAACCAGTATCCCGGTGACCTGGTTGATTACATGGCGGTACGCCTGACGCTGGCGCTGGCGTTGTTGAGCAGGTCCGGTCGCAAGCGAAGCATGCGTACCGCTGAAACCATTAGCAACCTGATTGATACACGCCCGGAAGAAGCCTACTTGCGCTACGAACTTTACAGCGGCGCCGTGTTGCCGGCCTTTGCGCACCGAATCGAGACAGCCCTCTTGCGTGGTCGCGATAGCGCGATCGAGCAAGTGTATGCAGACTACATCGGTCAAAAAAGGCAGCACGAAGCCCGGCGCCAGGGCGAACGCTTGCGTGACTTGATGGTCCGTACCGGCTCCGGGGAGACGATAGACCAGCTTTCGCTAGTGGACTTCGCTGGCGTACTGACCATTCTGCGAAAATTCGAAAAGCAGGAAGGCATGATCTGGTTGCGCACGATGGAGTCGCATGCCATGCAGCATTTGCTGCAAAACGTGACGATGACACCAGACGCGATACGGGAGAAACGGCCATTTGCGCAGGCAT
Source organism: Acidiferrobacterales bacterium (assembly GCA_022340825.1). Taxonomy (GTDB): domain Bacteria; phylum Pseudomonadota; class Gammaproteobacteria; order Acidiferrobacterales; family JAJDNE01; genus JAJDNE01. Next base: position 13,303 of record JAJDNE010000037.1, read on the forward strand.
TGTTTTGTATTGATACGCGCTCGGAACGAATCCGGCGCCAGCTGGAAGGTATCGGAGACTACCAGACGTTCGGCATTGCCGGGTTCTTCGGTGTACCGGTGAGTTTCATGGAGCTGGGCAAGGGCAGCGAAACGCATTTATGCCCGGTAATCCTGACGCCAAAAAACGTGGTACTCGAGATGGCCATGCACGGCAACCAGGAGCAGGTCGCGCTGGGCGCGCTGGATAAAGCACTGCACGCACTGAAGGAATCCGTGTTAACACCGTTCTTCACGGTAGAGGCGATCGGATTGTTGTTTGGTCTCGACATGGTAGGCAAGACCGTTGCGCCACGCGCCTATAATCACTGGCGCCATCGCCTGCACGAGCAAAAACCCGTCACGCGCATGTTGCTCGATAAGCTGACGCGCAAACAGGCAGACTCGATCGTTCGTGCAGTACAGCGTGCCGTGATCGTCAAGGCGCTGGAACTGGAACTGGGACAGGCAACCGAGAACCTGAACGATGAGTTAATTCGTGACCTGCGCGAATCAGCAATGGGTCATGACGAAAGTTACCTGCTGTACACCACCGAGCTTGGCGTAAGCGCGGACAAGTTGACGAAATTTATCGAGCGCCTGCGCGACGGCTATCGCATTAACCCGGCGTTTGCGCAACTGCAAATGGAACAACTGGGACGAATCGGCTTTACGCTTGATGAACAGGTCCGTTTTGTCGGTACAGCGTTACGATCCATCGGGTTGACTGACGGATTCTCCCGCTTTGTCTTGTTGGTGGGTCACGGCAGCAGTTCCGAGAATAACCCTTACGAATCTGCACTGGATTGCGGCGCTTGTGGCGGTAACCACGGCCTGGTGAGCGCGCGTGTCCTGGCACAGATGGCCAACAAGCCGGATGTGCGACATCGCCTGAACGATAGCGGTTTCCAGATACCCGACGATGTTTGCTTTGTGCCGGCCTTGCATAACACGACCACGGATGAAATCAGCCTGTACGACCTTGATCTTATGCCTTCATCACACCTGGTGTACCTGGATCGCTTGCGCAAGGGTTTGACGGCGGCATCACGTCTGTGTGCACAGGAGCGTCTACCGACGTTGCGGGAGACTCAAGGCGAGCAGGGAGAACCTGCGGCGGCGCAACGTTTTATGGACCGCAACTCGCTTGACTGGTCGCAGGTGCGTCCGGAGTGGGGTCTGTCCGGCAATGCCTATTTCGTTATCGGTAACCGCGCCCTGACGCGACAGGCGAAACTCAACGGCCGCGCGTTTTTGCACTCCTACGATTATCGCCTGGATAAAAAGGGGCGCCTGCTGGAAAACATCCTCACCGGCCCGCTGGTGGTCGGCCAGTGGATAAACATGGAGCACTATTTTTCCACCGTCGACAACGAACGTTTTGGCAGCGGCAGCAAGGTCTATCACAACGTCGCGGGTCGGTTCGGGGTCATGACCGGAAACCTCAGCGATTTGCGCACCGGTCTGCCGGCGCAAACCGTGCACGAACGAGGCGCACCTTACCATCAACCGTTACGGCTGATCACTGTGATTGAGGCACCGTTCAAGCACGCGTGCCGTGCGGTGGAAGCAGTCGTGTCAGTGAAATACCTGGTGCGCAATGGCTGGATTCGTTTGTTGGTGATCGACCCGGAATCCAAATCAGTTTTTATTTATGAAGACGGTGACTGGCACGAGCAGTCCCTGGCGCGCGAAATCATTTCGGCGTATCCGAAGGAGTCCATAGCATCATGAAAAATCTAAATTTCAGCACATTGAAAAAACTCGAAATCATACTGGAAGGCGAACACCAGTCGTTCGCCACCGACATACTCGATCGTGCCGGTGTAACGGGATACACCATCATCAACAATTTATCCGGCAAAGGCAGCCACGGCTTTCATGAAGGGCACTTGATGTTCAATGAAGACGACGTGCTGATCATGATCGTTGCTGCAGTACCGGAAGACCTGGTGAAGCCGATCCTGGAAGGGCTCGCCCCGTTTTACAACGAACACTCGGGAGTGGTGTTTATCACCGAGATCCAGGTCACTCGTATGGTCAAGTTTCGCAGTTAACCCCTGGAGGAGAACCTATGACTACCCCGCGTGTTGGCCTGGTGATGGGCAGTAACAGTGACTGGCCGGTCATGGAAGTGGCTGCGCAGTTGCTGGATAAACTAGGCATTCCGTACGAGGCCGAAGTGTTGTCGGCACATCGCACCCCGGATTTGATGTTCGACTATGCACAATCCGCGCGTGAGCGGGGCCTCGCCTGCATCATTGCCGGTGCCGGTGGCGCCGCGCACTTGCCGGGCATGCTGGCCGCCAAGACCACGGTGCCGGTTCTCGGTGTACCGGTGCCTTCCCGCTACCTGAAGGGCATGGACTCACTGCTGTCGATCGTACAAATGCCGAAGGGCGTTCCGGTTGCCACCTTCGCCATCGGTGAGGCAGGCGCTGCCAATGCCGCGCTCTTTGCAGCGGCCATGCTGGCGGAATCCGATAATGCACTGGCACAACGACTCGATCGATTTCGTGCCGATCAACATAAGGCCGTGCTCGATATGAGCCTGCCGCCGCAATCATGATTTTGCCGGACGCAACCCTGGGCGTTCTGGGCGGCGGCCAGTTGGGCCGTATGTTTACCCTGGCGGCGCGCAAGATGGGGTACAAGGTTATCGTGCTGGATCCGGACCCCTTAAGCCCCGGCGGCGCGATTGCCAATGAGCACCTGCAATGCGAGTACAGCGATACCGAGGCGATAAACTACCTCGCCAGGCACTGTGCGGCCGTCACCACGGAATTTGAAAACGTACCGGTGGCCTCACTGCACGCACTTGAAACACAATGCGTGGTACGTCCCGGCGCGACGGCGGTGCTATGGGCCCAGGACCGTATCCGGGAGAAAACTTTCATTCGTAACTTCGACATGGCGACAGCACCTTTCCACGCGGTGCGTGATCCTGCTGAACTGGATGTTGCACTGACGCAAATCGAGCTTCCCGCGCTATTAAAGACCGCTGAACTCGGATACGACGGCAAAGGCCAGCAACTGGTGACCGATGCAGCACAGGCCCACGCCGCTTTTTCGGAAATGGGTGGTGTGCCCTGCGTACTGGAGCAGCGCGTAAAGCTGAAAAAGGAATTATCGGTGTTGCTGGCGCGCAGCTGCTCGGGTGAATTCGCCATGTACCCGTTAGCGGAAAACATCCATGAAAACGGCATCCTCGATATGTCGATCGTCCCGGCACGTACGTCGGCGGAGATTGCCGAACGCGCGATGGAAATGGCGCAAACGCTGGCCGAACTTTTAAGCTATTGCGGGGTAATGGCGGTCGAGTTCTTTCTCACGCACGACGATGAGTTGTTGATCAATGAGATTGCACCACGGCCGCACAACAGTGGCCACTATACGCTCGATGCCTGTCTGACCGACCAGTTTGAACAGCAAGTGCGCGCGCTGTGCGAATTGCCGCTGGGTGATTCGCGCCTGTTATCGCCGGTCGTGATGATCAATCTACTGGGTGACCTGTGGCAGAACGGCTTGCCGGCGTGGGACGCGTTGTTCCGGTATCCCAATACCAAGCTTCACCTGTACGGCAAGCGCGAGGCACGCCCGGGAAGAAAAATGGGACACTGCAACCTGCTGGCCACCGAAGTGGATGACGCATTGAAAATAGCGGACGAAATTCGCCAGGTGTTTACGGATGTAAAGAAAGTATCCTACGCGTAAAGCTGACGCAGTTCTGCAACCGGGTTACGCAAACTGCGTGTCTTCTCCAGCATGCGCCAGGTCGAGCGGAAATTGTTCAAGCGCATGACGTCGTGTAGCGGAAACCAGGCGACTTCGTGCGACTCATGGTTTCCGGGGATTGGTAACTTATCATCGATTTCCACCAGGAACCGGATATCTACGTGGTCGTGTGACGGCACATCGCCGACGGTCGGCACCGAATGCAAATCGACATCGAATATCGAATCATCAACCAGGTAAATGTGTGCCGGATCAATCCCGGTTTCTTCCGTACACTCGCGCAAGGCAACATTCAGAACATCCGGGTCGCCATCGGCGTGTCCTCCCGGTTGAAACCAATGACCGTATTTCCGATGGTGCATCAACATGACCTGTTCACGATCGGGGCTTACCACCCAGGTGGAAGCAGTAATATGAATTCGCGATGCACGCTCGAAAATGGCTTCATGCGTACTTACCAGTTGAATGGCCCGTCGGACATAGCTCACCTCGTCCATATAACGGGTGCGATATTGCTTTAACAGGCCTAGAAGTTCGTTTCGATGCATTATCAAGTCCTCGACGGTCTTTCGACCGCTGCGATGGCGGCTTCGGCGGCTTCATCCACATCCGCTTCGCGGCCGGAAACAATCAAACGTCCATATGCACCGACGGCGCGCACATCAATGAGTGTGATGTTGGCTGCTTTTTCTGCCTGGTTCGCGGCGTAAACAATGTAACCTGCCGGTTCTGTTTCAAGAATAAACATACTTTGTCCCGGCAGGATCATCGATCCCATACGGTTCTGACGGTTGATTAATACGCAGTGTTCGGCGCTCATTCCGCGAATGGTTTCGGTCCAGGCAATCTTGCACGGTGTTCGGTCATCAACCTGCGCATTCATTCGCCCCAGTAGAGTATGACCCGCGGCGATGACATCACTCTGGTCGCGGTGGTGAATAACCATTGACCCGTATTCGCGTTCGACAATTTTTTGCGTCAGGTGCACTTGCGTCGCCTTCAGCGCAATGTCGGTCACGCGATGAATCGCCATACCCGGCGATACCTCGACCCACAGGCAGGCATCGTCGGGCACTGGCGGAAAGCCCTGCGACACAGTCGCCATGTACGCCGCGAGTTGCGGTTGCAACGAATCAATATAGACGTACGTTCGCAGCCGCATCGAGTTCTGCGTATTCATTGGGGAATTCATTCAACAGGTGCCTTTAAAATCATGGCGCGATTCTACAGGCGGGAGAGTGATATCGAATAATTCGAAAAATATTGGGTTTTCATAGATCGACGTCTATCAAAAGGCGTCGTTTCCATAATTTCCGGTAATTTCGTGTGCTGAAATGCTGTCACCGGGGGGTGTATCGGCAATTGACGGCAGATTATTGCCAAAAAACCGATGCATTGGCGATGACGGTAGCCGCACCAGGCGGCCATAGATTTTTATCGATGAGAAATCAATAAAACTTCGATTGGTATCCCGTTCTGCTCTCAACGTAGTCTTCATCCCACGCGCAAGACGCTCAACCGTTTTTTTAATTCAAACTGAATCGAAATCAGGAGTAGATCATGGCAAAACAATACGAAGCGGGTGTAAAGGAGTACCGCGAAAAGTACTGGACCCCCGAATATGTGCCGCTCGACACTGACCTGTTGGCCTGCTTCAAGGTAACCGGTCAGCCTGGTGTGCCACGGGAAGAAGTGGCCGCTGCGGTAGCTGCCGAATCCTCAACCGGTACCTGGAGTACCGTGTGGTCTGAACTATTGACCGACCTGGAATATTACAAGGGGCGTGCATATCGTATTGAAGACGTTCCCGGTGACAACGAGTCTTTCTATGCATTCGTTGCGTATCCTCTGGATCTGTTCGAAGAAGGTTCAATTGTTAACGTACTGACCTCGCTGGTTGGCAACGTTTTTGGTTTCAAGGCGCTCAAGCATCTGCGCCTGGAAGACATCCGTTTCCCGATTGCCTACATCAAGACCTGCGGCGGCCCGCCGGCCGGCATCTCGCTTGAACGTGATCGTCTGGCCAAATACGGTCGTCCGATGCTGGGTGCGACAATCAAGCCGAAGCTGGGTTTGTCTGCCAAGAACTACGGCCGTGCTGTGTATGAATGTCTGCGCGGCGGCCTGGACATGACCAAGGACGATGAAAACGTCAACAGCCAACCATTCATGCGCTGGCGTGATCGTTTCGAGTTCGTTGGTGAAGCGATTCAGAAAGCGGAACAGGAAACTGGTGAGCGTAAAGGTCACTATCTGAACGTTACCGCGGCGACTCCTGAAGAAATGTACAAGCGCGCAGAATTTGCCAAAGAAGTTGGTTCGCCAATCATCATGCACGACTTCCTGACAGGTGGTTTTACAGCTAACACGGGCCTGGCTAACTGGTGTCGTGAAAACGGCATGCTTCTTCACATCCATCGTGCCATGCATGCGGTTATCGACCGTCATCCGAAACACGGCATTCACTTCCGCGTCCTGGCCAAGTGTCTGCGCCTGTCCGGTGGCGACCATCTGCATACCGGTACCGTTGTCGGTAAGTTGGAAGGCGATCGTAACTCTACGCTGGGCTTCGTCGATCAATTGCGCGAATCCTTCGTTCCGGAAGATCGTTCGCGTGGCGTGTTCTTCGACCAGGACTGGGGTTCTTTGCCAGGCGTAATGGCTGTTGCTTCAGGTGGTATTCACGTATGGCACATGCCGGCACTGGTTACCATCTTCGGTGATGACTCCATGTTGCAGTTCGGTGGTGGTACGCAGGGTCACCCATGGGGTAACGCTGCCGGTGCAGCGGCAAACCGCGTCGCACTGGAAGCCAGTGTGAAGGCACGCAACGAAGGTCGCCAGATTGAGAAAGAAGCCAAAGACATTCTGACTGAAGCTGCGAAGAGTAGCCCGGAGCTGGCCATGGCGATGGAAACCTGGAAAGAAATCAAGTTTGAATTCGAAACCGTTGACAAGCTGGACGTCGGCTAAGCCGGTTCCAGAAACGGAAATCAATTCATACGACTATTTGAGAGGACATAGAAATGCCACAGACAACATCAGGTGATTACCAGACGATGAACACGCTGGAAACCTTCGGCTTCCTGCCGAAGCTTACCCAGGACGAAATCTACGCGCAGATCAATTACATCATTGCGCAAGGGTGGACGCCGGCAATCGAACACGAACATCCAGGCAATGCGTTCGACCACTACTGGACAATGTGGAAATTGCCGTTCTTCGGTGAGACTAGCCTGGCCAATGTCGTCAACGAACTTGAAGAGTGTCGTCGTTCGTATCCGGATCATCACATTCGTCTGACCGGGTATGACAACTATACCCAGAGCCAGGGATCCTGCTTCGTCGTATACGAAGCGCGATAAGAGAAATGTGAAGTGTCGCCTGTTTTATACAGGCGAACGGGTACGAGTAAAAAAGACATAAATGCTGCGGAGAGTTACATGGCACAGACTGCGAACATGACAGCGCGTGAAGTTTCGAGGGAACGTCGTCGCCAGGCTTACGAGACTGGCAAGACGGGACTTTTGAAGATGGCGGGTAGCCAGGATCGCACGCGCAGTGAGGAAATGGCCAGCGTAACCACGCTCAAGCCAGCGGCAAGCAACCGTGTTGCGCCGAAGCCGCGGAAGGTAGTAGCGGCACCGGCTCCGGTTGCCAATGCTCCGATCGCTCCGGCAAGCCCGGGCAAGCGTACCCAGAACCCGACACGCGCGGCCTCATTGGCGCGTCGCCAGGCCATGTCGACTTCGGGTAAGCGGGCAGTTGCGGCCAGTACCGGTACAAGGGAAACAACGCGCGCTGACCTGATCAAGTCGAGCAAGTCAGGTGGTACGGCTGCGCAAACCGCGAGCCAGGACAATACTCCGGTCAACAAGATCGGTTCGATGGAAAAAAAGAATCGGCCGACCGGTCGAATTCGCCCGGGTCAGCGTATCCAGGGTGCAGCCCAGGATGCCAACTGGAAAGTGGGTGCAAGTGGAACCAGTCATGGGCAAACCGTTACCGGCACCATGGTTGGTCAAAGTGGAAAAGTTACTGGCGAAGAACCGGGCGCTGCCGGCGAGATTACCGGAACGGATTATGACGGCGCCGATGTACCAAAGACTCCGCGCAAGGTCAGTGTTACGTCGACCGCGTCAGGCAATTCGATCAGCGGCACCAATTTCAATCGAAGTGCCAAGGTCACCGGTGATGAACCGGGTACCTGCAAGAGCATCACTGGCAACCAGTACGTCGGTGCCGGGCAGGTGAATGAATTTTGTGGAACGTCCGCAAACGGCGGTACGAAAACGATTACCGGTAACAATCCGGCTCGTGCTGGAAGAGTAACCGGCGGTCATCGCGTTGCCAATCGCAACTCGAATGCAGCCAAGTCGGTTACCAGCAGTGCGAACGGCGCGCGTGGCTGGGCCAAGGGCAAGCAGAGCACGACGTTGCTCGGTGGCACGGTTACCGGCACCCGAATTGGTCGCGGCAGCAGTGTCACTGGCGATTTACGTGGTGCATGCCTGAGTATTACGGGAGACGAATACGTGGGTCAGGAACAGTACAACGCGTTTTGTGAGACGACACCGGTCAAGACCGAGCGCAAGGTGAATGTGTCGACCACGATGCGCAACAAGCTTGTCACAGGAACTTTGCAGGTCCGCGATAGCAAGGTCACAGGCGACGAGCCGGGTACCTGCCAGGCAGTTACCGGTACGCCGTACAGCGGCGCGAATTCGTACGCCGATTACTGTGATGCCGACGCAAATGCTGCGGCCATGGATCGTGTCCAGCGAGGACGCGCGACACCGGGCATGCCGATGACCGGACTGCAACCGGGTATCGGTGGCAAATTGACTGGTGCCGGCAAGGGCGCCTGCGAATCGTTGACCGGTACTCCGTACGTTGGCACGGACCAGTTCGCCGATGCTTGTGGTACCGATGCCGGCAACGTCGAAGGTGCCTGGGGTCAATTCACTGTAGACGCACCTAGCCATGCTTCACGGTCCGCAGCGGAGCACAGTGCGATGACCGGCGCGGAATACGAACCAGGCCGTATTACCGGTTCGTTTGGAAAGGCGAATGGCAAAGTTACAGGTACTGAAGAAGCCAATTTCGTTAACGGCGTCTCATCGGCGGCGGGCTACGTACCGACGACGGTCGACAGCCGCGTGAAATCCCGGATTACCGGCGAAGGCCAGGATTCCGGGCTGAAAATCACTGGCGATGACTGGGATCGTAATGAACACGTGACCGGTACGGAAGGTTTGTCTGCAACGCGCCGTAACCCGACCCGTCGCAGTACTTCAGGTGCGATGGCAATGGAGAGCGGTAAGCAGAAACGTAATGAATCTATGGCGCCACCGAGCAGCAAGGTAACGGGTAGCAGCGGCAACACCGACAAGGGATCTTTGATCACCTATTCGGGCGGGGCTCGCGGTTAACCGGGACTAGAGAGGGCGAAACGGAACAATGCTGAGCAATCGTCACAGAACAGCAAGCAATGCACGTCGGGCGCGTACGCGCCCGCCTGCACCGAGGCGTGCAACGGTACACGCTGACACTGTCAGCGGTGTACGCCCGCCTGCGATAACGACGACGCAACTGCATCCGCTGACCGATCGCGAGCAGAACCAGCGCCTCTATGCCTATGAGCAGAGAGTAAGGAGTGCGTTTGATGCGATTGTCCCGACACTGAAACGTGTCGAAGCAATCCAGCAAAAGGACGGATTCGAGCCGATGGCGCAGGCCATTGTCCAGCAGTCGCTTGGTTTTGAATTGCCGAACGAGACCCTGGCAGAAGCCATGGCTGGCGGGTTCGATATGCGCAAGTTATTTGCCTGGGCAATGTTTGAAACCTATCAGCGTTTCTCTGATGATTTTTTCAGTGGCAACAACCTGATCGATGACCAGACATTCCAGTCGTTTTTGATCGACTGCGGTTTTCACACGATGGATGTCTCTCCGTGTGCCGATGGCCGCCTGGCGCACGTAATCAGTTACGTATTGCGTCTGCCGTATCGCGAAGTTCGTCGAAAGTCTTATGCAGGCGCGATGTTCGATATCGAGAACAGCGTGGAGAAATGGACCGAGACCGAATTCTTGCGTTTTCGAGAAGGTCGACCGAATCACGCCGATGAGGCCACGCGCTACCTGAAAACCGTGGTGTATCACTTCAGTTCAAGTGACCCAGACCATCAGGGCTGTGCCGCGCACGGGTCGGATACGAACAAGGCGGCACAGGCCGGGCTAGATCGGCTGCATGCATTCCAGCAGGCGGTGGAAAACACCTTTTGCTGTGGCGCGTCGATTGACCTGTTGCTGATCGGACTGGATACCGATACTGACACGATTCGGGTTCACGTATCCGCCGAAGATGGAACCATTGATCTGAGAAACTACATCGATTCGTCGTACGTATACCTCGAGACCATGAACATGAATGCTGCACAGGCAGCGTCGGTGCTGGAAGCGCGGGTTCGGGATCACAGCGAGGGCGCGACCGAAGGCATGATCAAGCTAGTGAGCCGATTGATCACGAACAATCTTTCACAGCTTGATTACGTGAACGAGTTTAACAACCGCAGGTATGCGGACATTGGTCATGCCGAGCGATTTATCGGTGCCGGTATTGGCTTCGAGGAGATCCAGTTACGCAACCTGACATACTTTGCGTACATGAACACGGTCGAAGAAGCCACAGCGGACCTTGATGTCGGTGTGAAAATCTTTACCGGGTTGAACGTCACGCACGGGTTACCGATCCCGGTTGTGATTCGATTTGACTACCACGGTCACGTACCAGGTGCGCGCGATCGTGCCGAGGCCAACTGCAAGCGAGTCGCGGATGCGCTGCGTGCACGGTACTCGGAACTGGCACAAGACGGTTTGTTACATACGCTGCTCGCGATACGGGATTGCGCGGCGGGTGAGACGATTGAAGTCCTGGAGTCTTCAGTCTTTGCGAAAAGTATAGCAGGAGCACACTGATGAAAATTTGTCAGGTAGAACGACCACTGGTTGCAACCAATCGTATTCCTGGATTGGAGCACCGGCATTTACAGGTAGTGAAAGACGGCTCCGTTTCATCGGTGGCAGTCGACGCAGTGGGGTGCAAGCCTGGCGACTGGGTCATCTGTGTCGGCAGCTCGGCAGCACGCGACGCGGCAGGCAGTAAAGAGTATCCAAGTGATCTGACTATCGTTGGCATTATCGATCACTGGCCACCAAAAGGTGCAACTGCGTAATGGAGATTCTCCAGGTCGAAGCACCACTGGTGTGCACGCAACGAGTATCAGGCTTGCAGCACGTAGCACTGAAAGTGCTGCGGAATGTAAAAACCGGCATGCGACAGGTTGCAGTGGACCCGGTCGGTTGCCGTGAAGGGAACTGGGTTTTCACGTCGCTGGGATCGGCAGCAAGGTATGCAGCGGGAGAATACTCGGTTACGACCGATCTCACGATTTGCGGAATTATCGATTATTGGGAAGAGGAAGCGAGCTAGGTTCTCTTCAGTAAATGACCAATATTTTTTTAGTTAATCAACTGAGTTAGAAGGAGACACGAAAATGGCAAGTGACAACTATGGTATTGCTTTAGGCATGATTGAAACGCGCGGTTTGGTTCCCGCTATCGAAGCAGCGGATGCCATGACCAAGGCAGCAGAAGTTCGCCTTATCGGACGTGAGTTTGTTGGTGGCGGTTACGTAACCGTTCTGGTTCGTGGTGAGACGGGCGCAGTCAATGCTGCAGTTCGTGCCGGCGCCGACGCATGTGAGCGTGTTGGTGACGGCCTGGTTGCGGCACACATCATTGCTCGTCCGCATCGCGAAGTTGAACCTGTACTTCCTGCTGGTGGTGCTGCGAGTAAAGCTGCCGCCTAACGCAGGTAGTCGAGATTAATTGAAAACACAGGAGAAATAACCATGGCCAAAGAAGAATTTGGCATTGCACTGGGTATGATCGAAACACGTGGACTGGTTCCTGCGATCGAAGCGGCGGATGCCATGACCAAAGCGGCAGAAGTGCGCCTGATCGGGCGTGAGTATGTCGGCGGCGGGTATGTCACTGTCCTCGTGCGCGGTGAGACCGGCGCAGTCAATGCTGCCGTGCGAGCCGGGGCGGACGCCTGCGAGCGAGTCGGTGATGGCCTGGTAGCGGCGCACATCATTGCCCGTCCACACCGTGAAGTTGAGCCCGTGCTCAGCAACTCGGATGGCAATCGTCCGTCGCGAAGCTAACTGACTGGTTGTTGCAACTCGACCGATGGATCAGTCGATATGCTACAAACATTTGCAGATTCGCGTGTCTTAAGGTGCTTCGGTCGGGGTTTCCCCCGACCCAGGTTACCTCGGCCGGGCCTTGAGCCTCGAACTCACTGCGTCCGGTTGTACATGACGCAGTCCCGGTAGCTCGGGATCCGGGGCCTGGTCGAGGAACCCACACGTGCGCGCGATAAATCCACCGAGCAATTGGAATAGTCAAGTAGCTGGCTCGAACATCCAGTATGAGTAACGACGAAACTGATTCAGATTCTGTGTCAGGAATTAGGAGACAAAAGATGAGCGATCAATGGCAAGAGCGTATTCGTCCCGTACGCCTGGAACGTCGATATGAGTTTCAGGATTATGAAGCCCTGCGTAGCTTCCTGGAAAGCGCTGCAGAAGTTTCAGAACAAGAGGGACTTTTTCCCGATATGGGTTTCGGTCGCGATTATGTAAACGTGACCATTCATTCCGATGAGAAAACCAACGACCTGGGTGAATCACAACGTCGTCTGGCCACCGCCTACGATAAACTGTTTGTTTCACGGGATCAGGACTAGGACTGGATATGCCAGTCATCGCCCTGGTCGGTAATAAAGGCGGCGCCGGTAAAACGACACTGACGGTAAATTTATCCGTCGGCCTGGAACGTCATGGGCGTGTCGTGATTCTGGATACGGATCCTCAAGGTTCGTCGGCCCAGTGGCGCAGCATTGCCGATGATGACAAGTTACCCCCGGTTATTTCGGCGACCGAAAGCCTTGTCGAGATGGTGCGCGACCTCGAGCAGGACAACGACTATGTCGTGGTGGATTGTCCGCCGTCGGTACAGGCACCACAAACCCTGGCCATTTTGCAGGTAAGCGACAAGGCACTGATACCTGTGCAGCCTTCGCCGTTCGACCTGTGGGCATCGATACATATTGAAAATGCGGTGACGGAAGCCCGCGCCAGTAATCCTTCTTTGCAGGCATTGCTGGTGATCAATCAACTCGAACCACGCACTACGTTGTCGCAATTGATGCGCGATGCGCTGGCGGAAATCGAAGTCCGGGTGGCGGATACTGCCATACGACGCCGTGCAGTCTATCGGGCCAGTGCCCTGGAAGGGCGCAGTGTGTACGGCATGGGCAAACGGGGCGCCGAAGCGACTGCCGAGCTAAATCAATTAATCGAGGAGGTCATCAGGACATGAGCAGTAAAGATAAAACACGGCAAAAGCTCGTGGGTTCAATGCGCAAAACCAAGGCCGATGCGGGGATTGGTACGGAAAACGCCGACGAGACAAAAGCGAGCCCTGACTTACCTGAGCCGAAGCCACCGAAACAGCCCGCGGCCCGGGAACCAAAGCGGGAGTCGACCAAGCCGGTTTCAGCGAAAGGCGACAGCTACCAGAGCGGGCGACGGGTTTGGCCGGATTGAGTAAGTTGCTCAATAAATATTAATAATATAATACATAGATTATTATCTATATATTATATTATTAATATTTATTATTATAAATAGTAAAATTCATTAAGATAATCTAAGCCGGTCGCCAGTTGTTCGCAACCGTGGGAGATAAACACAGTGTCACCACCAAATTACGATTACAATCCGCCGATTGCCATGCCGGATTACCTGATTCGGCATGCCACTTTTCGGCAGCTGCAGGTATTCGAGGCCATCGTGCGCCACGGTAATTTCACCCGCGCTTCCGAAGAGCTTTTTCTTACCCAGCCCACGGTCTCCATGCAGGTCAAGAAACTGGCCGATGCGATGGGACTGCCACTGTTCGAGTACGTAGGGCGCAGTGTCAAACCTACCCAGGCGGCACTGGAGTTATACGAGGCGTGCCGGGACATCTTTGAAACCCTGGCGAACCTTGAGATGAAAATCGCCGACATCAAGGGCATCAAGCGGGGCCGCTTGCGCCTGTGCGTGGTAACGACTGCCAAATACATTGCACCGGAACTGCTAGGCGAATTCAGCCATATACATGAGGGGATCCAGGTCTCACTCAAGGTAACGAATCGCGATCGCATAATCGATCGCATGCAGGCAAACGAGGATGATCTATATATCATGGGTCAGGCGCCTGCCGATGAAATGGAAGTGGAAAGTTATGCCTTTGCGCCCAACCCGCTGGTGGTCATGGCGCCGCGTAATCACCCGCTGGTCGGGAAGAAACGGATTCCGCTATCCGAGATTGCCGAAGAGCCGCTGATCCTGCGTGAACCCGGTTCCGGAATACGAGATGTGACGTTGCGCCATTTTTCCGAGGCTGGATTCCGACCACAAATTCGCATGGAGTTAGGCAGTAACGAAGCTATCAAGCATTCAATTGTGGGCGGGCTCGGTTTGTCCGTCCTTTCTCTGCACACATTGACACTGGAAGGCAGCGACGGCCCGGTGGCTGTACTTGATGTCGAGGGCTTCCCGATTCAGCGCCAGTGGTTTGTGGTACATCCCAAAGGCAAAGAGCTCTCACTGGTGGCAAAGGCCTTTCTTGACTACGCAATATCAAGTGAACCGCAAATACGCGAACGCCTGGAACAGGTATGGCCGGGCTTGGTCGAAGTCGATAAGTAGCGCGACAAGAGCATGGTAAAGCACGCATGACGTACATTGATCCATCCATGATGGACGTCCACATGTAATATTAGGTATATCCACCGCCGGCGGGCGACTCAAGTTCCTCGGGAATGGTATGCTGAGCCCGTTTTCTACCTGAACTGGTCGGTATCGATGCCTCACCACAAAAAACCACGTCGTTTGAAAGTCGGTCTCGCGCTGGGCAGCGGTTCCGCACGCGGCTGGTCCCATATTGGTGTAATTCGTGAGCTACTGAAGCTCGGCATCAAGCCCGATATTGTTTGTGGTACCTCAATTGGCGCGCTGGTGGGCGGTGCCTATGCCTCGGGCAATCTCGATATGCTGGAAGAGTGGGTGCGCGGGATGGACCGCATGGATGTCGTCCGCTATCTGGATGTCACTCGTCTCGGCAGTGGTGGTGCCATCAAGGGTGAGCGTCTGTTTGCGTACCTCGAGAGCCAGGTAGGCAAACCTGTCATCGAGGATCTGGAAATACCCTTTGCCGCGGTTGCCACCAAGCTCGCCAGTGGCCAGGAGTTGTGGTTTCAGGAAGGCCCGCTGCTGGAGGCTATTCGCGCTTCGATTTCGTTGCCTGGGTTGTTTACTCCAATTCAGATCGACGATGAATGGATTATCGATGGCGGTCTGGTCAATCCGGTACCGGTTTCGCTCTGTCGCGCCATGGGCGCCAACATTGTCATTGCGGTAAATCTGAACGGTGATTTGTTGAACAGGCATTTCACCGATGATGAAGAGGCTGAGGAAAGCCCTGAACTCGCGTCGTTGCCGCCTCTTGAAAGAATGGCTGAAGAGCTGAAGTTGCGAACCAATGCGTTTCTTTCCGAGTTGTTTGATTCGGAAGATGACACGCCAGGAATATTCGATGTGTTGGCCGCATCGATTAGCATCATGCAAGATCGGATTACACGTAGTCGCATGGCAGGTGAATTTCCTGATGTGATGCTCGCACCGCGCCTCGCGCAGATCGGATTGATGGAATATCACCGGGCCGATGAGGCCATAGAAGAAGGGCGCGCCACGGTTCGGCGCGCCCTCCCATCATTCCACGGCTTGTTGTTATGAGTGTTGCCGGTTACTCAATCTCGTAGGCATTTTGGCGGTTAGCCTGCTTTTCCAGTAGCGCCTGGACCCGCGCCTTTTTTTTGGCCAATGCTTCCTTTCTCGCCTTTTCTTCGGCGGCAGCACGTTTTTTGTCTTGTGCCGCTACTTCTTTTCCAGCTTCTACTATCGCAGCCTGTGCAGCTGCTGAGTCATTGGTAGCGTCTGATGTACGGCTGGCAAGCTTGTGTTTGGCTCTTACGTCACCGTTAGCAGCGGCCTTTTCGTACAACTGATAGGCCTTTTGCATATCGACCTCAGTACCCAGGCCCTGCTCATACATTTCGCCCAGTGAATACTGTGCACTGGCGTTACCGCCGTTGGCTATTTGTACCTGCATCTGGAATAGCTTTACATATGATTCGTCGAGTTCTGCGGCGTAGATCGGCGCAGTCAGTAGCGCGCAAAGAAAAATCAATGTTCTGGCCATGGAAATCCCCCTGTCTGGTTGATCGCGTCAGTCGATGCTGCTCTGTCTGATCTGTAAAAAAATAGCAACAAATATGCCAGCACGCTGAATTAGCACCATTTTATGACTATTTAGCGCGAAAAACCGGGTCAATGCAAAGAGATCAACACGGCATCTCCTCTGACAACCTGCCACAGAGAGTCAGAATTGCCGCTCATGCCTGTCGATTTCCGAAATTCTGGAATCAATCTTGGCCCGTATTCGCTACTAAATCGTGGCGCATTCCTGCCGAGTTTGCGTCGACAGCTAGTCTGAAATCATAATCTTCTTGAATCCGAATTCCTGATATTGGCGAATCTCGGCCGGACCGGTTGCCGAGACGTCAACGTAATCCGGAAACTCCTCCGGGCTGACATTCTTCCACGACGCGTAGGCACCGCAAACGTGGACCGGAACGTCAGCGTCCTGTCTCAGCGAGACAATCTCGTTGTGCAGTTGTCTGTATTGACCCTGATTTTTTTTAGTCAGGGCAAACTGCTCGTCGCCATGGGTCACTACGGCAATTGACAGACCGGGAAACTTCTCACGCAGACTGCTGATGTGTTGCTTTACCAAAGGGATCGCCCGCTTGAGAAAATCGGGATCGCCGCTGACAATTTCAAAAACGACGCCTTCCGGTGGTTTTTGCTGTTGCAAAATTTTATTGATGTCGTCGTTGCTGTTGGCCTGGGACAGCATTGGCAGCAACAGGAAAATCAAGAACAAACGCATCAGCTTTTTCATAGGCAGGATCTGTATGCGGCTGGTTTGAGGTTGTCCATTATAACAAACACTTGCTGGTCTCGAGGTATAATCTATTCTTAAAAAAAGCATATAGAAAACGTGCCCTCTGACGGCATCGCAAAAACACAATAACGCAAAGGACAGCCGTGCTATCTGAAGTTCTGAATCCTGATTCCTATATAAATAATATGTGGGCGTTACCACCGCTGGTAACCGGGGTAGTCATCCTGTTGTTGGGCATCCTGGTCGCGCTGCTGGAACGTTTCTCACGCGTCAGCCGCTTCTTTCTGCTCTATACCATCGCACTGGTGCTCTGGCAGTTTTGTAATGTGCTCATGTTCTCTGCGGCGACAGAGGCGGTGGCACTTGTCTGGTCGCACATCGGTCAGACGGGAGTGTTTCTCATCTATCCCTCGGTGTTTCATTTCGGGGCGGTAATAGGCAACACCGAAAAGCAGGATCGCAAGTATCTATACGTTGCCTGGATCTCGGCCGTCGTCATTATAACGATATCGTTTGGTACGGATTGGCTGGTAAGGAGTGTTTATCATTACTGGTGGGGGTATTTTCCGAACTACGGCTGGTTTGGCCTGGTTGCTATTACCATTTTTTCCATTTTCTTGTCGGCGGCGATTTATCGCATGGTCCGACTACAACACCGGGAGGAACGCGGATCCATTCAGTGGCGTCGTTCCCGGTTATTTGCAATTGCCTATATTATTGGTGTGCTGGGAGCGGTGGATTTTGTTAGCACTGCCGGATTCGAGCTCTACCCTATCGGTTACCTGCCCATTTTGTTTCACTGGCTGGCGATTACCTATGTCACCCTGCGCTACCGGCTGGTCGACATCACACCGGAAATCGCTGCCCAGCAAATCGTCGATACCATGACCGATGCGCTTATTGTGATGGACATGGAAAAAAAAGTAAGACTGGTCAATCCGGCGGCAGAGCAACTATTTTCGATCAAAGAGTCAGACATAGTGGGGCGACCTCTGGCAGCGGCGCTACATGATAGCGTTGCCGCGAGTTACATGCAGGCAATGCTTACTGATACCAATATCAGTCGATTCCAGTTGGACTATCATCCGAACCCAAACGAAAACCGCACACTGGAGTTTTCCGCCGCTATCGTAAAAGACAAATCACGCAAGCCGGTTGCCTATGTTTGCATTCTGCGTGATGTGACGGAACAGCGTGAATTGCAGTTTGAGCTTGAGCGTCGCGTTGCCGAGCGAACCGCAGAACTGGCAGTAGCCCGGGACCACGCATTGGAAGCCAGCCGTACCAAGAGTGCATTTCTGGCCAACATGAGTCATGAGTTGCGAACACCACTTAATGCGATCATTGGATATAGCGAACTCCTGCAAGAAGACGCGGAAGGAAGCGACGACCAGAAGGTTGTTGATGATCTGCATAAGATTCGCAAGGCCGGTAATTACCTCCTGAATCTCGTCAGCATGGTGCTCGATTTGTCCAAAATCGAGGCTGGCAAGATGGAGCTGCATATCGACACCTTCAGTATCGAGCCAATGGTGAGCGAAGTGGTGGATACCTTTCAACCAATCGCAGCCAAGAATGACAACACGTTGACAGTAAAGTGCCCGAGGAACATTGGCGAAATGACTTCCGATGTCACCAAGATCCGACAGGCGCTGATGAACCTGCTGAGCAATGCCTGCAAGTTCACGCAGAACGGTGATATTGAATTTCGTGTCAAACGGGAACAGCGAGAGAATGAAGATTCTATTGTTTTTGTCGTCTCCGATACCGGAATCGGGATGACGCCGGATCAGCAGCAGAAGCTGTTTTCCGAATTTAGTCAGGCGGACAGCACAACCGCCGTCAAGTACGGTGGTACCGGTCTCGGGCTCGCCATCAGTCAGCGTTTCTGCCAGATGCTTGGTGGAGATATCCAGGTGGACTCGGTCGCCGGAGAGGGCTCAGTCTTCACCATGACCATTCCCGCTACGTCCAATACAGAGCCGCAGCCAATCGATTTGCCCTGAACGATTCGGGATTTACGGTCAATTCTGGCTTTTTCCGGTTGCCGCGGGTAAATTACGCCGCCTTTCTGCAAAAACAGATACTTGCATGGAAAATCGTACGGACAAATCTGCCGGCAAGCCCCGGGCGAAGCGGGTGCATATCAAGACCTTTGGCTGCCAGATGAATGACTATGACTCAGCACGCATGGCTGATTTGTTGCGTGAAAGTCATGGGCTTGAGCCGACCGACAACGCCGAAGACGCCGATGTATTGCTGCTTAATACCTGTTCTATCCGTGAAAAGGCGCAGGAAAAGGTATTCTCACAACTTGGGCGCTGGAACGAGATCAAGCGCGACAAGCCCGACCTGATAATTGGCGTCGGTGGCTGCGTCGCCAGCCAGGAAGGCGAAGCCATCATCCGTCGCGCGCCCTATGTCGACCTGGTATTTGGGCCACAAACATTGCACCGGCTGCCGAAAATGCTAGACAGCGTGGCCACCGTCGCGGCGCACGAAGTGGATATTTCTTTCCCCGAAATAGAAAAGTTTGATCGTCTCCCGGAGCCGAGGGTCGAGGGCGTCCGCGCCTATGTGTCGATCATGGAGGGCTGCAGCAAGTACTGCAGCTACTGCGTGGTGCCGTATACGCGCGGTGAAGAGTTCAGCCGCCCGTTTGACGATGTCCTGGCCGAGGCCGTGCACCTGGCAGAGCAGGGCGTACGCGAAATCACATTGCTGGGGCAGAACGTCAACTGCTACCAGGGGCCAATGCACGACGGCGGTGAAGCTGACCTGGCGCTGTTGATTCGCTATCTGGCGGAGATCGACGGCATTGACCGCATTCGCTATACAACGTCACACCCCATGCATTTCAGCGACAGCTTGATTGCGGCCTACGCGGATGTGCCGCAGCTGGTGAATCACCTGCACCTGCCGGTCCAGAGTGGTTCCGACCGTGTACTGGCTGCAATGAAGCGCGGACACACCGCGCTGGAATACAAGGCCCGCATCCGCCGCCTGCGTGAAGTGCGTCCGGATATCAGTCTGTCGAGCGATTTTATCGTCGGTTTTCCTGGCGAGACCGATGCCGATTTCGAAGACACAATGAAGCTGATTGAAGATGTCGGTTTCGATCACTCCTATAGCTTTATTTACAGCGCCCGTCCGGGGACACCGGCCGCCGAACTGGCAGATGATACGTCCCGCGCGGTGAAACAACAGCGGCTGGCGCGTTTGCAAGCGCGCATCAACGAAATGGCTGCGGATATCAGCCGCAGTATGGTTGGCACACGGCAACAGGTGTTGGTGGAAGGCCCCGCACGCCGGGGAGAGGGCCTGCTAGCCGGGCGCACCGAAAATAATCGCGTGGTCAATTTTGCCAGCAGTGATGTTGGCCTGATCGGGCAATTCGTCGAACTGGAAATTGTCGAGGCATTTCCCAATTCCCTGCGTGGCGAGATGGTATTGCCGGACGTGGCTAGCGCTTGAGGCGCTTGACCGACACCCCCATATAGCGTCTACACTTATTTCTGTCTTCACCCCAATTCCAGCTTTTGAGTACTAACAGCACCGAGATCCGGTTTCGTCTTACCCCTGCAGACAATAGTCGCCTGGCGAGCTTGTGCGGCCTGCATGATGAGCACATCCGGCAAATCGAAGAATCGTTAGGCGTTGCGATAAGCAATCGCGGCAATGATTTCTGTGTGACCGGCGCGCCCGAGCTGGCGGGATCCACCGAGCGCTTCCTGAAAGACCTGTATCGTCATACCGGTGGCGGCGAGCTGTTAACGCCTGCGGGTGTTCATATCGCTCTGCAGCAAATGGCGCTGGAAATTCAGGGCGAGAAGAATATAGAGGAAGTGCTGGTACCAACGCCCAAGCGCAAGGTCAAAACCCGCAGCGCGCATCAGGCGAGCTACGTGCGAAACATCCAGACCCACGACATCAATTTTGGCGTCGGCCCGGCCGGCACCGGCAAGACCTATCTGGCGGTGGCTTGTGCTGTCGAGGCACTGCAACAGGCGCGGGTACAGCGAATCCTGCTGGTGCGACCAGCCGTCGAAGCGGGAGAACGGCTTGGATTCCTGCCCGGTGACCTGGAACAGAAGGTCGACCCCTATTTGCGGCCACTTTACGATGCCCTGCATGACATGTTTGGCTTTGAAAAAGTGAATCGCCTGTTGGACAAGCAAGTGATCGAGTTGGCACCGCTGGCCTATATGCGCGGCCGTACCCTGAACGAATCCTTCATCATTCTGGATGAGGCGCAAAACACCACGCCCGAACAGATGAAAATGTTTCTGACCCGTATCGGATTCGGCACCACGGCCGTGATCACCGGCGATGTAACCCAGGTGGATCTGCCCAAGCACCAACGCTCTGGTCTGCGCGACGCGGTTGAAATTCTTGATGGCGTCAAAGGCATCAGTTTTACCCATTTCACCAATCGCGATGTTGTGCGACATCCGCTGGTACAGAAGATTGTCGAGGCCTATGACGCAAGCCGCCGTGACCAGGAAGGCGGGGGAAAATAGTGATGGAGCTGACGGTTCAGGATGTGTCCGGTTATGATGGTATTCCAGACGACGCGACTATCGCCGTATGGATTACTGCAGCCATAGGTGTAAAAGACGTCAGCATCACGGTGAGGATTGTCGACGAGGTCGAAATGGCCGAGCTGAATCAGCAATACCGCCATAAAGCCGGTGCGACCAACGTGCTGTCGTTTCCATTTGAGAATCCCCCGGGTGTAGAGTCAAATATTCTGGGTGATATCGTCGTCTGTGCGCCGGTGGTTGACCGGGAGGCAAGGGAACAAGATAAAACCTTGTTGTCACATTGGGCGCATATGGTAATCCACGGCGTATTGCATCTTCAGGGTTACGATCATGAAACCGATGAACAAGCTGCAGAGATGGAGCAGCTTGAAACCGGTATTCTGTCCGACCTGGGTTTTCCGGCACCCTATGCCGTTGCCTGAAACAAATTACTTAATCAACTAGACTGTTATTTATGAGTAAAATTGACGAGCCCCCCAGTAGTCGCGATGACGCCGACGCGTCATCTACCTCCTTGCTTGAACGCCTGAGTCAGGCGCTGCTTCGCGAACCCACCAGTCGCAATGAACTGATTGCTGTGTTGCGCGATGCGCAAAAACGCGAATTGCTGGATCGGGACTCTCTCGACATGATCGAGGGCGTCCTGCAGGTATCGGAAATGCAGGTGCGAGACATCATGATTCCGCGCGGACAAATGCATGTCGTCGATAAAAACCAGTCTCCCGAAGAGTTTCTGCCTCTGGTCATTGAGGAGGCACATTCGCGCTACCCGATGGTCGATGGTGACAAGGACAAGGTTGTCGGCATACTGCTGGCAAAAGATCTGCTGCGCTATTTTCACGCTCAAAGTCGCGAAAGCATTGAGGACCTGGACGACATTCTACGACCTGCCGTGTTCGTCCCTGAGAGCAAACGCCTGGATGTTCTATTGCGCGATTTTCGATCGAACCGGAATCACATGGCCATTGTCGTTGATGAATACGGCGGCGTTTCCGGGCTCGTAACCATTGAAGATGTACTGGAGCAGATCGTTGGCGAGATCGAGGATGAGCATGATATCGAGGACGAAGACGCCATGATCCTGCCGCGTGGCGAAGGCCGCTACGTGGTCAAGGCGTTGCTGGAACTGGACGAATTCAATGACTATTTTCATACCCACTACGCCGTAGATGATGTCGATACCGTTGGCGGGCTGGTGCTGACCACACTGGAACATGTACCCAAGCGCGGTGAAACACTGGAACTGGACGACATGCTGATCAAGGTGCTACGCGCCGATAGTCGCCGCGTGCATTTGCTCGAAGTGCGCCGCCGGCAAGAATCCGAAGCAGCGACCGATTAACGGGCCGGGTTAATGCATCCCAGACGCCGGGAGGAATTAATCGCCCTCATCAGCGGCGCCAGCATGACACTGGCGTTCGCGCCTCTGAACCTGTTCCCGGTTTCTATTGTCGCCACTGCGTGCCTGTTCGGGTTGTGGTTAGACGCCTCCACTCGCCGTGCCGCCTGGCTCGGTTTCATTTTTGGTGTTGCCATGTTTGGCACTGGCGTGTCGTGGATTTTCGTCAGCATGCACAACTTCGGCAACATGGTGTCGCCTTTGGCAGCATTGGCCACCGTTCTGTTCGCCGCGCTCATGGCCCTGTATCTCGTTTTGGTTGGTGTGCTGCAATCCCGATACGTGCATCTTTCTGCGCCCGTGCGTTTATTGCTGGTGATGCCGTTAGCCTGGACCACGTTCGAGTGGCTCCGCGGCTGGTTGTTTACTGGTTTCTCCTGGCTCAATCTTGGCGACAGTCAGCAACTGGCGCCCCTGGCCGGTTTTGCATCGTGGTTTGGTGTCTACTTCGTGACATTGGCCGCGGCCGTATCCGCAGGTTTGCTGGTCATCGGGTTTCGGCAAGGTTGGCGCAAGGGTTGGCGATGTGGCGTCGTGTTGGCGGCGATCTGGTTGCTGGGCGGAGTGGCGGGCGCCATCAGTTGGGTCGAGCCTGCGGGCAAACCAGTGCGGGTCGCGCTGGTACAGGGTAACGTGCCGCTGACAATCAAGTGGGATCCGCGCTATCGCGACACCATTCTGGAGCTGTACCTGAACCTGAGTCGCGGCGTTACCGATAGCGATCTGGTGGTATGGCCCGAAGGTGCATTGCCATTGTATTTAGATCAACTGGATACGTCCTTTGAACGGAAACTGGAGCGCATGGCATGGGAAACTAAAACAGACTTTCTGTTTGGTGTGGTCGACCGAAAACAGGTCGAGGGCCGCACACAGTACTACAATGCTGTTGCCAGTTTCGGTAGCCACCGGGATGTCTATCACAAACGCCACCTGGTGCCGTTTGGCGAGTACCCACCGATACGCCCCGTTTTCGCCTGGCTGCTGGATGCAATGAATATCCCGATGTCGGATTTCAGTGCCGGGCACGGGCAAGTAAAACCCCTGTTAATGGCCGGTCAACGCGTCGGTGTATCTATCTGTTATGAGACGGCGTTTGCGCAGGAGATAATCAAATCCCTGCCCGAGGCAACGTTGTTGGCCAATGTCAGCGAGAATGCCTGGTTTGGCGATTCCATGGGACCGCACCAGTTACTGCAAATGACCCGAATGCGCGCGATGGAAACCGGCCGGCCGATCGTGCGCGCGGACAATGCCGGGCTGTCTGCAGTTATCGATCACCGCGGCAAGCTGATCGCGGTCTCGCCGCAATTCAAGCAATCAATTGTGCAAGCTTCGGTGCAACCAATGACCGGGGCCACTCCTTACGTTCGCCTGGGTAACTGGCCAATACTGCTGGTACTGCTGGCCGGTCTGATAGTTGCCGAGTGGCGCCGATACCTGGCCGCCAAAGATCACCAGGGCAAGACGCCATAGCACGAATTCGGTATGCTTCGACTCCTCGTTGTCGCGCGGAAAAACAAGCAGAAATCAGCGTATGGAAGAGCAATACCATCCCGAAAAGGTCGAACAGGAAGCCCAGCAATACTGGGAGAAGAACGATAGCTTTGGCGTGACTGAAGATCCGTCGAAAGAGAAATTCTACTGCCTGTCCATGTTTCCCTATCCCTCCGGCCGACTGCACATGGGCCACGTGCGGAACTACACCATCGGTGATGTCATCAGCCGCTATCAACGCATGCGCGGCAAGAATGTCTTGCAACCCATGGGATGGGATGCGTTTGGCATGCCCGCCGAGAATGCAGCTATCAAGCATCAGGTTCCACCGGCGAAGTGGACCTACGAAAACATTGATTACATGCGCACCCAATTGAAGCGCCTCGGCTTTGCCTACGATTGGGGGCGCGAACTGGCCACCTGCACACCGGATTATTATCGGTGGGAACAATGGCTCTTTACCCGCTTGTTCGAAAAAGGCCTGGTTTATAAAAAGACAGCCCCGGTCAACTGGTGTCCGCACGATCAGACGGTACTTGCCAATGAGCAGGTGATCGACGGCTGTTGCTGGCGCTGTGATACACCGGTAATCCGCAAGGAAATTCCGCAGTGGTTTATGAAGATCACAGACTATGCGCAGGAACTACTGGATGATCTGGACAAGCTGGAACAATGGCCTGAGCGCGTGGTGGCCATGCAGCGCAACTGGATCGGCCGATCTGAAGGTGTCGAGGTGCACTTCGGCGTCAAAGGCCATGTCAAACCGTTAAAGGTTTTTACCACCCGGCCGGATACGCTGATGGGTGTGACCTATGTAGCGGTTGCGGCGGAGCATCCACTGGCGCAGGAGGCCGCGCAAAACAGCGAAGACGTGACGCTGTTCATCGCCCGCTGCGAAACCATGGATGTATCCGAGGCCAGCATCGAGACCACCGAGAAGCTGGGTATGGACACCGGCCTTAAAGCGATTCATCCCATTACCGGTGACGAAGTACCGATCTATATCGCCAATTTTGTATTGATGGCGTACGGCGAGGGCGCGGTGATGGCAGTACCGGCACACGACCAACGCGACTGGGAGTTTGCCCATAAATACGATATTGCCATCAAACCAGTGGTGTACCCGGAAGATGGCAGTGCACCTGATCTCACCGAGGGCGCCTATATCGAGAAAGGCGTGCTACGGAATTCAGCGCAGTTTGATGGCTTGAGTTCAGCCGATGCGTTTAACGCAATTGCCGACCATCTTGAAACAGGGGATAAGGGCAGACGCCAGGTGAATTTCCGTTTGCGCGACTGGGGCGTATCGCGTCAACGCTACTGGGGTGCACCCATACCTATTATTAATTGTGACAAATGTGGCTCGGTACCGGTTCCCGACGCCGATTTGCCGGTTGTCCTGCCCGAAGACGTGATCGTGGAAGGGACCGGCTCACCCATCAAGAAAATGCCGGCATTCTATGAAACGACCTGTCCGACCTGCGGCGGCAAGGCCGAACGTGAGACCGACACCTTCGATACCTTCATGGAATCAAGCTGGTACTTTGCGCGTTACAGCTGTACCGACAACAATGAAGCCATGCTGGATGAACGCGCCAATTACTGGTTGCCGGTTGACCAGTATGTTGGCGGTATCGAGCATGCCATCCTGCATCTCCTGTATGCACGTTTTTATAACAAGCTGATGCGCGATATTGGTCTGATAAAAAGTGATGAACCTTTCAGCGCGCTGTTGACCCAGGGTATGGTGTTAAAAGATGGCAGCAAGATGTCAAAGTCAAAGGGCAACACCGTTGATCCGCAGGCATTGATTGAACAATACGGCGCCGATACAGCTCGACTGTTTACCATGTTTGCTGCGCCGCCGGAGCAATCACTCGAATGGTCTGACGATGCCGTGGCCGGCGCTCATCGTTTTCTAAAACGCCTGTGGAAGCTGGTGCATGATCATGTTGAGCAGGGCGAGGTTGGCGCGGTGGATGTGTCCAGCCTTGCCGGTGCGGCGCAGGCGTTGCGGCGTCAGGTACACCAGACCATTGCCAAGATCAGCGATGACATCGACCGACGCCAGACCTTCAATACCGCGATTGCCGCGACCATGGAGTTGATTAACGCGATTACCAAATTGAAGGGTGAGTCGGACGAAGAGCGCGCAGTGATTCATGAAGCCCTGGAAGCGGCGGTGCTGCTGCTCTCGCCAATCGTGCCACACATGACACATACGCTATGGCATGCGCTGGGTCATGCCGAACCGGTAATTGATGCTGCGTGGCCAGCGGTCGACGAAGCTGCACTGCAACAGGACGAGGTTGAAATGGTGGTGCAGGTGAATGGCAAGTTGCGTGATCGTATTGTGGTCCCGGTGTCGGCTGACAAGGACACCGTTGAGCAGCTGGCACGCGCCAGCGACAAGGTCGCGCAACACGTATCAGACAAGACCGTGCGCAAGGTTATTGTCGTCCCGGGAAAACTGGTGAATATCGTTGCTAGCTAGTGTGCAAAAGAAACGGAAAGTGCTTTGCATGGGCTGCGGCGCACTACTCTTGTCGCTGGCGCTTGCCGGTTGTGGCTTCCAGTTGCGGGGGTCAGCGGTCGACGTGCAGTGGCCGGCAGCGCTGGCCCGACTGCAGTTAAAGCTGGAAACCAGCGGCAACATGGTTTTTGAACGTACCCTGCGCGATGAACTGGTGCAGGTCTATGGTGTAGCATTGGTGGAAAAGGATGCACCGGTGTTGACCGTATCCGGCGTTTCACAACCGCGTAAAGTGCTTTCACTGAGCTCCACCGGCAAGGCCAGTGAGTATTTGTTGCGTTTTGATAGCGGCTTTAGTCTCGTCGATTTGAAAGGCAAACAGTTGATTGCATCGCAACGGTTTGGTCTCCAGCGCGAGTTTACCGTTGGCACGGAAAATATTCTGGCCAAACAGGCCGAGGAGCAGCGCATTTATGATGAGTTGCAGGCTGATGCCGCGAGACAGTTATTGCGTCGCGTAAGCAGCCAGTTTCGAGGAAAGGCTGGCTGATGCAAGTCCATGCAGATCAATTGGCAAACCGGTTAAGTGGATCGCTGCTGCCGGTTTATCTTGTTCATGGCGATGATCCATTGCTAACGATGGAGGCCTGCCAGGCGGTGCGTGATGCCGCCCGCGCCCAGGGCTACAGCGAACGCCAGGTATTCACCGTCGACAAGAGTTTTGATTGGCAGGCACTTACCGGTGCGTCGCAGTCAATGTCACTGTTTGCCGAAAAGCGCCTGCTGGAGTTGCGC
>JAJDNE010000038.1 GCA_022340825.1 Acidiferrobacterales bacterium
CGTCGGTAAAGGTAATGACAACCCCTCCATGCGAACATTGATCGGCAAGGTGAAAAATGATGTCGAGTCTGGCACCAACCTGACCGAAGCCTTGAGCAAACATCCACTTTATTTTGATGCGCTCTATTGCAACCTGGTTGGCGCTGGTGAGCAGGCCGGTATCCTGGAGACTTTGCTCGACAAAATTGCGACGTATAAAGAAAAGATTGAGGACCTTAAAGGGAAAATTAAATCGGCATTGTTCTACCCGACTGCGGTGATCATTGTTGCATTCATCATTACCGCAATTCTGCTAATTTTTGTAATCCCCCAGTTTGAGGCCTTGTTCGCCGATTTTGGTGCAGAGCTGCCAGCGCTGACCATAATGGTGGTCAATCTATCAAAAGTATTTACTCAGTGGTGGTGGGCTATTTTTGGAGGAATCTTTGGTGTTGTTTTCGGATTTAGTTACTCCTACAAACGTTCAAAGAAAATGCAGGAGGCTATGGATCGGACACTACTGAAAGCACCGGTAATTGGTGAGATCGTAAAGAAAGCGACGATGGCACGTTTCGCCCGCACCCTTGCTACCATGTTCGCTGCTGGTGTGCCGCTGGTTGACGCACTTGATTCTGTCGCTGGCGCCTCAGGCAATTCCGTATATGAAAGAGGTACGATGGAAATCAAGGCAGAAGTCAGCACCGGTACCCAGCTACAGCTCGCAATGGAACATACCAACCTGTTCCCGAATATGGTGGTGCAAATGGTGGCGATCGGCGAAGAAGCAGGTGAGCTGGATGCGATGCTCTCTAAAATAGCTGATATTTATGAGGCCGAAGTTGATGATGCAGTTGCCGGGCTGAGCAGCCTGCTCGAGCCGATCATCATGGCATTCCTGGGTATTGTTGTTGGCGGTATGGTGGTGGCGATGTACCTGCCAATCTTTAAACTGGCCGCTGTCGTATAAAGTATCAAACTCCTGCATGTTTAGCGGCATACCTGCCTATCTCGAGGCCAACCCGGTTATATTTCTTTGCGTCGTCGGCCTGTACGGGTTGCTTATCGGCAGTTTCCTGAACGTAGTCATCTACCGAGTACCCGTCATTCTGGATAGCCTCTGGCGGCACCGTGCGCAATCGACCCTCGAGCTCCCGCTTGATCAGGAAGATGAGCCCGCTCCTTTCAACTTGCTGGTACCACGCTCCAGTTGTCCCCATTGCGGTCATCAAATCCGTGCCTGGGAAAATATCCCGGTTCTTAGTTACTTGTGGCTACGGGGCAAGTGCGCGGGCTGCGGCGCATCAATCTCAGTGCGCTACCCCTTTGTAGAACTACTGACTGCTGTAGTATCGGTTATCACGGCATGGCATTTTGGTGTCAGCCTCACCACACTCGCAGCACTGGTTTTGGTCTGGGCACTAATTGCACTGGCTTTTATCGACTATGACCACCAGATATTGCCTGATGCGATCACTATTCCGTTTGTTTGGGCGGGATTGTTTGTAAACAGCTTCGGGCTTTTTGCCACGCTGCAATCAGCTGTCTTCGGCGCGATCAGCGGCTATCTCTTGCTCTGGCTTGTCTACCAGGTGTTCAAGTTGATCACAAAAAAAGAAGGCATGGGTTTTGGTGACTTCAAACTGGTCGCGATGCTAGGTGCCTGGCTAGGCTGGCAGTTGCTGCCGATTACTATCCTGCTGGCGGCATTTTCCGGTGCGATCATCGGCGGAACCTATCTGGCTGTCTCGCGTCATGGCCGTGACCACCCTATCCCATTTGGCCCTTTTCTATGTATCGCAGGCTGGATTGCACTGCTGTGGGGTGAGATCCTGGTCAGACGTTATCTTCAGATAGCCGGGCTTGGATGATTTTGCGCATTGGTCTCACTGGCGGCATCGGCAGCGGCAAGTCAGTAGTCGCACAATCGTTCGCCGGGCTTGGTGTCCCGGTTATCGATGCCGATGCTATCGCCCGTAAGCTGGTCGAACCCGGTCAGCCTGCACTTGAAAAAATCAAGGAACTGCTTGGCAACCAGTTTATCGGTGCCGATGGCAGACTTGATCGCACGAAACTCAGGGAACACGTCTTTGCTTCCCCGGGTGAAAGAAGGATCCTGGAATCCATTGTTCACCCCCTGGTCTATGATGCAATCCAGGAAGAAGTCAGCAGATTAAAGACACCCTACTGCATCATAGTTATCCCCCTGCTGATCGAGGCAAATCAGCAATCGCTGGTAGACCGGATACTAGTGGTCGACGCGTCTGAGGAGATCTGTATTGAACGGGTCATGTTGCGTGATAACACCACTGACGAGGCGGCAAAGCAAATTCTAGCCGCACAGCTCGATCGTGAAACCAGGATTGGTCATGCAGATGATGTTATTACCAATGAAGGAAATCTTGAGTCAGTCACCGATCAGGTAGCACAACTGCATCAAAAATATCTGGCACTGGCGGCGTTGCAAGGGCAATCGCTTCCGGACAAGTAACGGCAAGCAATTACCGGTACGTCTCCGGTGAGTGGAATCGATCCGACTCCCACAGCCCGCTTATCATCGCCAGTCCCTGAGCACCATGGTTCCGCGCAACCGAAGAATCATCTAGAGATACTCCGCCAAGGGCAAATACCGGAATCCCCGTTTCGGCAGCCATCTCATAAAAACCATTCCATCCCATTGGTAGGGCATCAGGGTGACTGCGGGTAGCATTTACCGGCGACAACACCGCAAAATCGGCCCCGATCTGTTCCGCGTGTTGCAATGCGCTGCTGTCATGGCAGGACGCTGCAACAAGAAATTGTTCAGACAACGGGCGCGATTGCAGTGTATAGAGTCGCTTCTCGGTGAGGTGTACACCATCAGCCGGCACCTCTGATAGCCAGGCCGCATCACAGTTGAGTAGCACCCTGGCATCGTGGTCATGGCAAAGCTCAATAACCCTGGATGCCAACTTGAGAAACTCGGGTTTGCTTAAGTTGTGTTCGCGAAGCTGGAGAAGTCTCAAACCGGCTGTCAAAGCTGCCTCCAGCATTCCAAGAAACGGCGATACGCCGTATCGTTGAAAATCACTGATCGCATAGAGGTGTGGCAACGTCAGCGCGGCGACAATTGCCCGGTTGGCTGGTGGATAATCCTGGCTGGCAAGTTCAGTGCGGCGCACCCAGCGCACTGACTGCCCTTCCCGGCCATGCGGCTGGCCCCGGTATTTCTGAACCCGCCAGACGTCTAGCGATACCAGCTTGCCGGAATATCGATATGGTACGCGTATCAGGCGAGTGGCTTCGGTTATGACAATACCGACTTCTTCCTGAAGCTCTCGAACCAGCGCGTCAAATGCGGACTCATTCGATTCGATTTTTCCGCCAGGAAATTCCCATTTTCCACCCTGATGTTTGTTCTCAGGTCTGCGGGCCAGAAGAACAGATCCGTCGCTATCTTCAATCACTGCCGCAACAACCGGGACAGACACGGAGTCGCTAGGATCGGTACTCGGCATTAATACGAATGTATTCGTGGGAGAGATCAGTGGTCCACACAGTCGCGGTTGCGTCGCCAGCATGGAGCACGATACGCAGATTTATCTCCTCCGGTGCCATCGCTTGCTGGCCACGTGCTTCGCTATAATCTGCGGCCGTATCGCCATTGTCGAGAACACAAACATCATTGATGTAAATAGAGACTTTGCTGACATCCAGTTCGTCAATAGGTGCACGGCCTACCGCTGCCAGGATCCTTCCCCAGTTGGCATCGCTGGCAAACAAGGCGGTCTTGACCAGAGGCGAGTGGGCGATCGTGAATGCGACCTCCAGGCAATCTTTTTCACTGTTCCCTTGCTCAACCGCAATTGACACAAACTTGGTTGCCCCTTCGCCGTCCCGGATCACTGCATGAGCAAGTTTTAGCAACACCTGCATCAAACCTTCATACCAGACACGCCAGGCATCGCTATCCTTGTCAACGATTGCTGTCGCCTCCGAACGACCGGTTGCCATGAGCACACAGGCATCATTGGTCGAGGTATCACCATCAACCGTGATTCGGTTGAAGCTGTGCTCGACTGCAGACTGCAGGCTCTGCTGCAATAGCTGCTGATCAATCCCGGCATCAGTACCGACAAAAGCCAGCATCGTCGCCATATTGGGTCGAATCATCCCCGAGCCCTTGGCGATCCCGGTGATGGTAACTGGCGAGCCATCAATATCGACTGTTACCGACGCGCCTTTGGCAACAGTATCTGTAGTCATAATGCCGTGGGCGGCATCGAGCCAGGCATCCTCGCGGCCTTTGCTTGCACAAACCGGAATCGCCATCCGGATAATATCCAAGGGTGGGGCGCTTCCGATTACACCGGTTGAAAATGGCAACACCGCCTCTGTTGCACAACCGAGTTCCTGCGCAACTGTCTCGCAACACTGTTCGGCGACATCCAGTCCAATACTGCCGGTACCGGCATTGGCTTGCCCGGCATTGATCAGCAAGGCCCTGGTTTTTGCCCGTTGCCAGTTTTGGCGTGCGACGATCACTGGCGCCGCCGCAAATCGATTCCTGGTAAACACTACAGCGGTGCTGGAATTTTCAGCGAGTTCGATCAGTACCAGATCCGGCC
The DNA here is from genome assembly GCA_022340825.1 of Acidiferrobacterales bacterium. Taxonomy (GTDB): domain Bacteria; phylum Pseudomonadota; class Gammaproteobacteria; order Acidiferrobacterales; family JAJDNE01; genus JAJDNE01. The sequence goes on from JAJDNE010000038.1 coordinate 4,584, forward strand.
GGTTGCGATAGCGCATTTGAGCCGCGTGAACGCCAAGCTTGATCCCGGCAACAGGCAAGAGGTCTTCAGGTGGATTCAGTCCGACAGCCATGGAAGTTTAATAACCAGATTGAGTGGTAGGTCACCCTAAACTTAACACTCAATTCGGTTGTGGCAAAATATCTACTGCAATTTACCGTGGCAGTGTTTGTATTTTTTACCAGAGCCACACGGACAGGGTTCATTTCTTCCCACCTTGGGGGTGTCGCGCCGGATTGGTTTGTGCGCCGCTTCACCCTCTTCAGCCTCGGACAGGTCCTCCATCGGCTGCTGAAGATCAGGATGCACGAACTCCATCTGCGCCGGCATGTGGCGTTGTTGCTCCAAAGCGGCGACGTCTTCGTCACTTTGCACCTGTACCTTGGCAAGCGTGAAAATAACCTCTGACTTGATACGATCGAGCATGTCGGAGAAAAGCTCGAATGCTTCCTTCTTGTACTCCTGCTTCGGATTCTTCTGGGCATAGCCACGCAAGTGAATTCCCTGGCGAAGAAAATCCATGGCTGCCAGGTGGTCCTTCCACTGCTTGTCCAGCACCTGGAGCATTACCGCCTGCTCGAGATGATGCATAACATCTTCGCCGACGGCTTGCGCCTTTTCTTCATGTTCCTGTTCCAGCCTCGAAAGAATACGATCTCTCAGGTCTTGTTCGTCAAGGCCTGATTCCTGTTCCAGCCACTGCTGCAGCGGGAACTCAACACCGAATTCCGCCTTTAACAGTATTTCCAGACCTGGCACATCCCACTGTTCTTCCAGGCTCTGTGGTGGCAAATATTGATCGATAAGCCCGTTGACCACTTCGGCGCGAATATTGCGAATGCTGTCAGCGATATGGGCAGCTTCCATCAGCTCATTGCGCTGCTGATAAATAACCTTGCGCTGATCATTGGCAACATCATCATATTCCAGCAATTGCTTACGCATATCAAAATTGCGGCCTTCAACCTTGCGCTGCGCATTTTCAATTGCCTTGCTCACCCACGGGTGCTCGATAGCCTCACCCTCCTGCATGCCGAGGCGCTGCATCATATTGCTCAACCGATCCGAGCCAAAGATACGCATGAGGTTGTCCTCCAGCGACAGGTAGAAACGGGTCGAGCCCGGGTCACCCTGTCGCCCGGAACGGCCTCGCAACTGGTTGTCGATGCGCCGGGATTCGTGGCGCTCGGTACCAATCACGTGCAGACCGCCCGCCTCCAG
>JAJDNE010000110.1 GCA_022340825.1 Acidiferrobacterales bacterium
GCGAGTAGTGCATCCAGCAGTCTGTCATCACAATGCCCCTGTGCCGCCCAGGTGCCTCCGGTATCAAAATCGATCTGTCTACACTGCTTGATCCAGTGATCCAGCAAGGTATTGCCCGGGCCGGTATCAAAACCCAGTACCAGTGTTGTGTCGTCGGCTGGCAAATAGGTGACGTTGGCAATGCCGCCTATGTTTACGATCGCACGGTTGCTGTTTGTAGAACTGAATACCGACTGGTGAAACGCAGGTACCAACGGGGCGCCCTGACCACCCGCCGCAATATCGCCTGATCGGAAATCTGCGACCGTAGTGATCCCGGTCTTGGCGGCGATGATGGATGCATCGCCAATTTGCAAGCTAAAGGGCTTTGGCAAATTAGGTTCGTGTCGCACGGTGTGGCCATGACTGCCGATAGCGGATATCTGGCCCCGATCGATGCCCGATTGCTGCAACAGACGATTTACCGAGTCCGCAAAAAGCTCGCCGAGTCTTTTGTCGAGCTCATCAAGCTTGGGGTATTCGTTTCCGCTCGCCTCGGATAAAGGAATCAGGTCGGCAAGAATTTCAGCGGAATAGGGTGTATGCAGGGTCGCACATATCTTGGGCTTGCCTTGTGCATCAAACGAAACCAGCGCGGCGTCGATGCCATCGGCGCTGGTGCCTGACATTAGGCCAACAAAATACATCGCGGGGAGATATTACCCAGGTTTACTGCGCGCTCTGTGCCAACTGTACCCGTCCATTCAGACGATCCAGAGCGCTGGTCCAGCGTTGTGCCACCTGCAGGAATTCTGCTTTGTGCTGCTCATCTACAGGGTAGCCGCGTGGGAGTTTCACCGTCAGCGGGTTGCGGTGCTGCCCGTAGACAAGGAATTCATAATGCAGATGCGGCCCGGTGGCCAGGCCAGACTGGCCAACATAGCCAATGATTTCCCCCTGCCTTACCAAACTTCCGGGGCGCTGACCCTTTTGGTAGCGCGAAAGATGAGCATAGAGCGTGCTGTATTTGCCGCCATGGCGAATCACCACGGTTCTGCCGTAGCCGCCCTTGCGCTTTCGTTCCAGGATGCGACCGGCAGCTGTGGCGCGCACCGGCGTGCCAGTGCGGGCCGCGTAGTCGACGCCTTTGTGAGCGCGCCAGCGTTTCAAGATAGGGTGGTAACGCCCGTTTGAATAACGTGAGCTGATGCGGCTGAATTGCACCGGTGTCTTCAGAAACTGACGTTGCATGCTATTTCCCGCAGGCGTGTAGTAACGCGTTATGCCGTCTTCGCTCTTGCTGGCAACGGCACGGTAAAGCCGGCCCTGGTTCACAAACTCGGCGGCAAGAATGTCGCCATCTTCGATTTTTTCACCACGCCAGAATTTTTCCTCAAATACAACGGTAAAGCGGTCGCCCCGACGCAGATCCAGCGCGAAATCGATGTCCCAGCCGAAAATCGTCGCCAGTTCGAGAATCATCCGATCAGACAAGCCAGCGCGTTTGCCGGCCGCAAACAACGAATCTTCAATGGTCGCCGAGACATAGGATTGCCGGCTCGTATATTCCCGTTTTTGGTGATGCGTGACGTAGTGGCCATCCTCTTCGCGTGACATGACCAGCATATTGTCGCTGTCAATTTCGTATGCGAGCTCGGTAAGCGAGCCTTCACTATCCACCCCAACGCGGAGAGATCGACCAGGAAGAAGTTCATTAAACCCGTAAGCCGTTGCGCTGGTAGTGAGCGCATGATGGACTTCAGGCGAGTAGAGGTTGCGGGAGCTAAGCAATGTCGCGAGATTGTCGCCACGACGAATAACAATTTTCTGCCAGTTAAACGCGGATTTTTCTATTCCGTCGATTTCGCCGAAAGCCACCGAGTGAATCGGCAAAAACGAATCGACGGTGCGCATGCCGCCATTGACGAGTGAAACCTGGGTGATTTCGTGCGGGACCGACATCACCAGCGGATTCTCATACTGTTGGGTGCCTTCCGGGTCTAACTGAATAGCTGCGATAGTGCCTGTTGCGAACAGGGCGATGCCACCAATAAGCCAGCGATGACGAGCATTGGCCGGGAGTGCGCGCGAAAGTGCTGGCGCAACAGCTCCTCGAATACTGGCTTTATTCAGCTTGATATTCATCAGTTTTGGACACCCCTTCTATCCACTCACATATTCTATACCAAAAGTGTCGGAAAGCGGCTCGGTGCACGCCCCGATTTTTCAGTTGATATCACGCTGTTTATGCCGGACACGCCCGGCCTGTGGTAATCTTTGCGCCCTTTTTAGGCTTCTGCCAGGCACATTGCTGAAATGACTGAAAGCAACAACATAATAAAAGAACTGAGCCGGGGAACTGACGAGATCCTGGTTGAAAAGGATCTGGTCGAGCGCCTGGCATCCGGCAAAACGCTTCGCATCAAGGCCGGATTCGACCCAACCGCACCGGATCTGCATATCGGACACACGGTGTTGATTAACAAGATGCGCCAGTTTCAGGATTTGGGGCACGAGGTCGTGTTCCTGATTGGGGATTTCACCGGCATGATTGGTGACCCTACTGGCAAGAATGCCACCCGACCGCCGCTAACTCGAGACGATGTGATCGAAAATGCGCGGACCTACGAACAGCAGATTTTCAAGATCCTCGACCCGGAAAAGACGTTGGTAATGTTTAACTCCAGCTGGATGGGCGAGATGAGCGCCTCCGACCTGGTGGCGCTGGCGGCCAGGCACACCGTGGCACGCATGCTTGAGCGTGACGATTTTAATAAGCGCTACAACGGGGGCCAGCCCATTGCCATTCATGAATTCCTGTACCCGCTAGTTCAGGGGTATGACTCGGTGGCAATCAAGGCCGACGTTGAACTCGGCGGCACTGATCAGAAATTCAATATGTTGGTCGGGCGCGAATTACAGAAAGACTACGGCCAGAAACCCCAAGTGGTGATTACCGTTCCCATCCTGGAAGGCCTGGATGGGGTAAACAAGATGTCCAAATCCCTGGGGAACTACATTGGTATCAACGAAACGCCGGAAGAGCAGTTCGGCAAAGTCATGTCGATTTCCGACGATCTAATGTGGCGTTATTTTGAGCTGTTGAGCTTCCGCCCCTTGGCCGAGATTGAGAGTTTTAAAAGGCAAATTGCCGACGGCGCCAATCCACGCGATACCAAGTTCCTGCTCGCCGAAGAGATTGTTGCCCGGTTCCACAGCGAGGCTGACGCGACCCGGGCCCGGGAGGCCTTTATCGCCCGGTTCCAGAAGGGCGCCATGCCCGACGAAATGCCCGAGGTGAAATTGTCGATGGATTCCGGCCAACGCACCGTTCCCCAGATTCTTAAAGCGGCCAACCTGGCCAAATCCACTTCCGAGGCGACGCGGCTGATTAAACAGGGGGGTGTCAGGATCGATGGCGAGAAAGTCGAGGATACCGGGCTGGAAATCGAGGCCGGATCTACCCATATATTTCAGGTAGGAAAACGCAAATTTGCCCGGATTTCGCTGAAATAATGGGATGGGATATTCCCGTATCGGAGTTGACCGGGATCAGGGAAAAATAGACAAAATATAGTTATAAAAAACTGTAATAAAGGCGTTGACGACGCTTCGAAGGTGCGTATAATGCGCCGCCTGTCCGGGCTACGGCCACGGACTTTGTTCTTTTACAATTTGGTTCACGCAATGCGTGTAGGCGCTTCTGTCAGTCAGGTCACCAGAAAGATCCGGCCTTAATCCGCTAGCTTGCTAGTGGTGCAAGACCAAACCTTTTAGCTCTTTTTTCCAAGAGCAACTCCTTTAAACTGGAGAGTTTGATCCTGGCTCAGATTGAACGCTGGCGGCATGCTTAACACATGCAAGTCGAACGAGAAAGCACCTTCGGGTGTGAGTATAGTGGCGAACGGGTGCGTAACGCGTAGGAATCTACCCAGTAGCGGGGGACAACTCGGGGAAACTCGGGCTAATACCGCATACGCCCTACGGGGGAAAGGGGGCTTCGGCTCTCACTATTGGATGAGCCTGCGTCAGATTAGCTTGTTGGTAGGGTAACGGCCTACCAAGGCGACGATCTGTAGCTGGTCTGAGAGGATGATCAGCCACACTGGGACTGAGACACGGCCCAGACTCCTACGGGAGGCAGCAGTGGGGAATAT
>JAJDNE010000005.1 GCA_022340825.1 Acidiferrobacterales bacterium
TTGCTCCCGCTGCTGGTGGCGAAGTAGGTATCTATCCGCGCCATGCACCGATGCTGACGCCATTGAAGGCGGGTGAAGTGATTGTGCGCACTGGCGGCGAAGACAAGCTGTTTTTTGTCTCCGGCGGTGTACTGGAAGTACAACCTAGCGTGGTGACCGTGCTGTCTGATACTGCCATCCGCGCCAAGGATCTGGACGAAGCCAAGGCGCTTGAGGCCAAGCAGCGCGCGGAAGACGCGATGAAAGACAAGAAGGCCGATATGGATTATGCCCGGGCCCAGCTCGAACTGGTCGAGGCCATGGCGCAACTGCGTACAATTGAAAAACTCCGCAAGAAGGGACTGAAGTAATACCCGCAAACAGGAAGGGATACTGATTGCAGCTGTCTGGCAGTCAGCAGAGGTAACGTCATGCAACCCCAGATCGAATCGAACAAGGTCGTTTCGTTGACCTACTCCATCCTTGATGAAAAGGGTGAAATCCTCGAACAGACTGACCTGCCTATCAGCTACATCCACGGTGGTCATAGTGATCTGTTCGAGAAACTCGAGCGCGCCCTGACCGGTAAAACCATCGGTGATGAAGTGAGTGTAACCCTGAGCCCGGAAGAGGGTTTCGGCCAGCACAATCCTGATCTGACGTTCACCGACGACCTGGAAAATGTTCCGGAAGAATTGCGCTACGTCGGCGCTGAACTGGAAGCGCAGAATGCCAGCGGTGAGCCGATGAGATTTGTTATCAGCGAAATCGGTGACAACCAGTTGACCGTCGATGGCAACCATCCCTTCGCAGGCAAGACCGTGACGTTCAAGGTAAAAGTGGCGGAGGTTCGTGATGCCACTACTGAAGAGCTGAGCAACGGCCAACCCAACAACCCAGGTCACGGACATACACTACAGTAGTGCTAATCACCGATTTCGCGACGCCCTGTCCGCTTTATGATTAAATCCTAGCCACCCATGGCTAGCCCAAGCAAATCGCTCGAAGTCATCGTACTTGCCGCCGGCAAGGGAACGCGAATGCGTTCCCACCTGCCAAAGGTGTTGCATCAGATCGGTGGCCGCCCATTGCTGGCTCACGTGCTCGATACTGCCCACGCGCTCGAAGCCGGCCGCGTCCATGTTGTCTATGGCCACGGCGGCGAACAGGTCCCGACTGTTATCAATGACAGTAGCGTCAACTGGGTATTGCAGGAACAGCAACACGGCACCGGCCATGCCGTGGCCCAGGCCATGCCGGGTGTTGACCCCGCCGCGCTAGTGCTCGTGCTTTATGGGGATGTACCGTTGATTCGCTCAAAAACCCTGCACCAGTTGGTTGAACGGGCAGAGGCCGGCGCACTCGCATTGCTGACTATGGAGCTGTCGGATGCCGGCGCTTACGGCCGCATCGTCCGCGATGCACAGGGAAATATCACCTCAATCGTCGAAAAAAAAGATGCCGATTCCGAACAACTGGCGATTCGCGAGATCAACACCGGCTTTCTCGCCGCTCCCGCCGAGAAGTTGCGCCACTGGCTGTCACGGCTTTCCAATGACAACGCCCAGGGCGAATATTATTTGACCGATATTGTTGCGATGGCCGTCGATGAAGGGTATTCGGTCGTTAGCGAGAATCCTGCTAAAGTGACTGAAATTGAAGGCATAAACAGCAAGGCTGAACTCGCACGCATGGAACGTACCTATCAATCTGAACAGACTGATGCGCTGATGGAGCAGGGACTTACCCTGAGAGACCCGGCGCGGTTCGACTTGCGTGGCGAGCTTTCCATCGGTCGCGACGTCGTGATCGATGTCAACGTGATTGTTGAAGGAAAGGTCGAGCTGGGTGACAACGTGCACATTGGACCAAACACACTGCTACGCGATGTTGTCGTCGGTGCCGATAGTGAAGTGCTGGCCAACTGTGTGCTGGAGCAGGCAAACGTCGGCAAGGGTTGTCGTATCGGACCGTTCGCCCGGTTACGCCCCGGTGCGGCACTCGCGGACAACGTACATGTCGGCAACTTCGTCGAAATCAAGAATTCAGAAATCGGTGAAGGTAGCAAGGTAAATCACCTTGCCTATGTTGGTGACAGTAAGGTCGGAACAAATGTAAACGTTGGCGCCGGCGCGATTACCGCTAACTACGATGGTGCTAACAAGCACCAGACGGTTATTGAAGATGGCGCGTCGGTCGGCGCCAATAGCGTGATGGTGGCACCCGTTGCAATAGGCAAGAATGCGACCCTGGCGGCAGGCACGATTTTGCGCAAAGACGCCCCCGCGGGCGAGCTGACATTGAGTGCCGGTAAGCAGCGCAGCATCAAGGGCTGGAAGCGCCCAACCAAGAACAAGTAATGATCCGGTATATATATAAGGTATCAACATGTGCGGAATCGTAGGCGGCATCGCCCGACATGATGTCGTACCGCACCTGGTAGAAGGACTGCGCCGCCTCGAATACCGTGGTTACGATTCAGCAGGGGTAGTCGTGATTAATGACGAAGGCTGCGTTGATCGCATTCGGCGTGCCGGCCGGGTCGAGGCCCTGGCCTCGGCCATTGATGGCAAGATGCAGGGTAGCGTCGGCATTGGTCATACGCGCTGGGCGACCCACGGCGTTCCAAGCGAAATCAACGCACACCCGCATGTATGCCGCAAAACCGTCGCCCTGGTACATAATGGCATTATTGAAAATCATGACAGCCTTCGCGCCCAACAAATAGAAAAGGGTTTCGAATTCACGTCAGACACCGACACCGAGGTGGTCGTCCACCAGGTGTACGACTATCACCTGAATCAACAGCTCGACTTGCTGGAAGCAGTTCGCCTTACCATCAATGACATCCGTGGCGCCTATGCGCTCGGGGTCATCAGCAACCGGGACCCGCACCGTATTGTTGCGGCGCGCTTTGGCAGCCCGCTGGTCATCGGTCTCGGCGAAAACGAAAACTATATCGCCAGTGACGCGGCTGCACTACTACCGATAACGCGCCGCTTCATCTATCTCGATGAAGGCGATATAGCCGATATCACCCTGGATCGCGTTACCGTGTTTGATGCTGACGGAAACCAGGTCGAGCGCCCGGTGCACGAGAGCACGCTCTCGGCGGATGCAGCTGACAAGGGCGATTACGACCACTTCATGCTCAAGGAAATCTTCGAGCAGCCGGGTGCCATCGTTGAAACCATCGAGGGACGCGTTAGCGAAGATCGCGTGCTGGAGGCGTCTTTCGGTCCGGAGGCGGCAAGTATATTTAATCAGATCGAGGCGGTGCAGATTGTTGCCTGCGGTACGAGTTATCACGCGGGCCTGATAGCGCGTTATGGCTTCGAGGAGCTGGGGGGCTTACCCTGTAATGTCGAAGTGGCAAGTGAGTTTCGTTATCGACGTCACGTAGTCTCACCGAACACACTGTTTGTTACCATTTCCCAGTCCGGTGAGACTGCCGACACCCTGGCAGCGCTGCGTGAAGCTAAAAAAATGGGCTTCAGTCATACGCTAACCATCTGCAACGTGCCGGAGAGCTCGTTGGTGCGGGAGTCTGATCTGTCTTTGATGACGCGCGCCGGCCCGGAAATTGGTGTTGCCTCGACCAAGGCCTTCACCACGCAACTGGTGGCACTGTTGTTGCTGGTAGTGGTGCTGGGTCGCCGACGCGAACTCGCGCCCGATACCGAAGCAAAAATTGTCAAACAACTGCGCCATCTTCCGGTTCAAATCGAGGAGACCCTGGCGCTCAATGACAAGATTGCCGAAATGGCAAAACAGTTTGCCAACAAGCGAAACGCGCTGTTTCTGGGTCGTGGTGCCCACTATCCGGTGGCCCTCGAGGGGGCGCTGAAACTGAAAGAAATTTCCTATATCCATGCCGAAGGCTATCCGGCTGGCGAGCTCAAGCACGGACCCCTGGCGCTGGTGGACTCGGAAGTACCGATTGTGGCGGTAGCTCCCAACGATGCCCTGCTGGACAAACTCAAGGCCAATCTTCAGGAGGTCCGGGCCCGTGGTGGTGCGCTGTATGTCTTCGCCGATCCGGCTTCAGCGGTGCACGCGGAGGACGGCGTGTCGGTGATTGAAGTGGCACCGGCCGAGCAGGCGGTTTCGCCAATTGTCTACAGTGTCCCGCTACAGCTGCTTGCCTATCACGTAGCATTGATTCGTGGCACCGATGTCGACAAGCCGCGCAATCTGGCCAAATCGGTTACTGTCGAATAGTCCGCTTCCCCCTTTAATCCCAAGCAAGTTATGAAAAAGATCCTTATCGCAATTGCTATTACGGCCCTGTTTGGTGCCGGGCTCTGGCTGGGCATGGTGCAACAACGTGGTGAGCAACTAGAGATACTCATGCAGGACCAGGTAGTAACGGTATTGAAAACACCCAAGCCGTTGTCTGAATTTGTATTAGAGGACCAGGACCGGAAAAAGTTTGATCTGTCGCAATTGCGGGGCAAATGGTCGCTGGTATTCTTTGGCTATACCAATTGCCCGGATATTTGCCCAACGACGCTTGCGACTCTCAATCAGCTGCATAAGGAGCTCGCTAAAAATGCGAAAGGTACGGAAGACGTGCAATTTATTTTTGTGTCGGTGGATCCCGGCCGTGATAACAGCGACAAGCTGAAACGTTATGTGAAATATTTTAACAAGGATTTTATCGGTGTAACTGGGGATAAAGAAGAAATCGCCGGGCTAGCCGGACAACTCGGGGCACACTACGAGGTATTGGAAAAACCAGGGGAAAAAAATTACGGGGTAAATCATACCGCTGCAATTTTTATTATTGACAAGAAGGGGCGATATTTTGGCTTGATGTCGCCGCCGCTGAATCCTTCAGCGATGGCGAGTCGGATTGAATTGATCAAACAACTATAGGTATTCACGACATGAAAGTAGCAAACAAACTCTTAGGTATCATCTTTCTGGTTTCTGCAAGCGCTGTAAGTGCAAGCGATGTAGAAATTGAAGGTGCATGGGTGCGCGAGGCACCTCCGGGCATGCAGATGCTCGCGGGCTATATGGTCGTGGAGAACAAGACTGGAAAAGACCTGGTGATGACCGGGGCTGAAAGTTCAGCGTTCGGTTCCATCGAACTGCATCACACGATGATCAAAGATGGCATGGCAAGTATGGTGCAACAAAAGTCGGTAACCATACCGGCGCACGGCAAGTTTACCTTCGAACCAAAGGGTTACCACCTGATGTTGATGAAGCCCGTAAAAGATCTTCATCAGGGAGACAAGGTAAAAATTACACTACAGTTCAGTAATCACAAAAATGTCGCTGGGTCATTTCCGGTACGACAGGGTGATGGTTCGATGATGCATCATCATGAGATGAACCATAAAGAAATGGGCGAACACCATATGGACCATCACAATTAAACAGAAGCAGCTGCTTTACTTTTTATGTTCCAGGTAAATGCCGATCGCCTCGATGGTAATGGCGAGCCCGACCAGAAACAAGCCACCGATTGTCTCGTGCGCCATCACCAACAAGATCGCGCCGAGTATCAGCAGTACGGCACCCACGGTGCGTCGTGTTTTTTTAGTCATTTTTTCTGCTCCCCTGGCGCGGTTTGTTTGCCTGACTGGTAGATTACAATACTCGCCCGGCTTGAAACAGGGCCGGCGGCCCAGGCCAGTAAACCCATAAAGCGCTGATATCCGCGTGAAGACGCAGCCGATGCTTCTCTATCCCGCCGGATAACGTAGCGCGCTCTGTGTTTTAATTACGCCAGATCAACGGATAGGAACCATGCACGACCACCCTCATTCCCACACCAGCGGCCATATGCCGGCGCAACAAAGTGTGCTGGTCTGGGCGTTACTGATTACGCTTGGTTTCGCAGCCGTCGAGGCTTTGGCTGGCTGGTGGTCTGGCTCACTGGCGTTGCTTGGCGATGCCGGCCACATGGTTTCGGACGCCTTTGCGCTCGGGTTTGCGTCTCTGGCAGCATGGGTCGCTCGCAAGCCCCCCACTCCCACGCACACCTATGGTCTGGGTCGCGCAGACGTGATTGCGGCGATGATTAATGGCCTGTTTATGCTGGTGGTGGTTGCCGGGATCGCGATAGAGGCAATTGATCGATTTCGATCCCCACAGCCTGTGCTGGGCGGCGCGGTGATTTCTGTCGCCTTGCTGGGTCTTGTAATAAACGCGATTGTCGCGGCACTGCTGCATCGAGGTGAACAGACATTGAATGTACGTGGAGCCATGCTCCATGTTATTGGAGACTTGTTGGGTTCGGTTGCCGCACTAATCGCGGGCTTGGTCGTGTATTCCACCGGGTGGACACCGATTGACCCGATACTGTCACTGTTTATTTGTGCGTTGATCCTGTTTTCCAGTGTGCGACTATTGCGTGAAGCCGTGCACATCGTGATGGAAGGCGTTCCCCCACATATCGATCTGCGTCAGGTCGGCGAGACCATGTTGGCAGGTAGCGAGCGCGTGCGATCTGTGCACGATCTCCATATATGGAATCTCTCCTCGGGCACAATCGCCCTGTCTGCCCATGTGCTGGTCGATAGCCTGGATAACTGGGACGAGTTGCTGGAACAACAGCGTCAGCTGCTCCACGATAGATTCGGTATTGAGCACGTGACCCTGCAACCGGAGACCGGCACACATGTGTTGCGACCCATGTCACGTGTACAATAGAACCTGGCACTGACTGAAAGACTGCCTCTGAAAATGGAATCAATTCTAGCCTGGTTTAAATCAACCCTGCCGGCCAACCTCTGGATAATCGAGGTTTTTGTCGTCGTGTTCGGCGTTGTACTGGTGAATTTTGTTCAGCGCCGTGTGTTGAGTCGACTCTATGGCAAACTAAAACTTACAGAGAAGACATGGGACGACGCAATCGTAAATGCCTTGCGGCGACCACTCACCCTGCTTATCTGGATTGTTGGCATCGCCTTCGCCGGGGAAATCGTTGGCAAGCATACTCACGCGATTATCTTCGATGCATTCGGGCCGGCGCGGGACATTGGTGTGATCGCCACCATCGTCTGGTTCCTGTTGCGGCTGATTGGCAATACCGAAGAAAACATTATCCAGAAACGCGTGAAAGCCGCTCAGGAAGTTGATCGGACGACTGTCGACGCAGTGGGCAAGTTATTACGTGTCTCGGTCATCATCACGGCGGTGCTGGTGGCGATGCAGACGCTGGGCTACAGCGTCTCCGGCATTCTCGCCTTCGGTGGTATCGGCGGCGTGGCAGTCGGTTTTGCCGCCAAGGACCTACTGGCGAATTTCTTTGGTGGTCTCATGGTTTATCTTGATCGGCCGTTCGCTGTCGGTGACTGGATTCGCTCGCCGGATCGGAACATCGAGGGAACGGTCGAACAAATCGGTTGGCGTCTGACCATTATCCGGACCTTTGACAAGCGACCGCTGTACGTACCGAACTCAACATTTGCCAGCATCGCGGTAGAAAATCCGTCACGCATGACCAATCGACGAATCTTTGAAACCATTGGCATCCGTTATGACGACATTGACAAGATGTCTGCAATTGTCAGCGACGTAAAAAACATGCTGCTGGAGCACGCAGACATCGACAGCAGCCAGACATTGATTGTTAACTTCAACAGCTTTTCCGCATCGTCGCTCGATTTCTTTGTTTATACCTTTACCAGAACCACCAACTGGATCGAGTTTCACGAGGTAAAACAGGATGTGCTATTGAAAATTAGTGAAATTATTGCCCGACACGGGGCGGAAATCGCTTTCCCCACACAAACCGTGCACCTTGCCGACAACATGCCGTTACCCGAACCCGACGCTGTGCAATGAGCCGCGACCCGATTAATTCTGACACGAGCCAACCGGAATGAAATTTTTTTCCAAACTATATGATCTGGCGCTGAAGTGGGCCGCGCACCGCCATGCGCCGTATTATCTCGGTGGCCTCAGTTTCGCTGAATCGTCTTTCTTCCCGATTCCGCCTGATGTCATGCTGGCGCCGATGGTACTCGCACGCCGCGACCGCGCCTGGTTTTATGCCGGACTCACCACAGTCGCTTCGGTGGCCGGCGGCATTCTTGGTTATATCATCGGCGCTTACGCCTTTGATCTGGTGGTGCCGCTCTTGCGCGAGATGAAGCTATGGAGCGACACCGGCTATCTCCGTGTACAGGATTGGTTTCGTGAATGGGGGTTCTGGGCAATCTTCATTGCCGGCTTTTCCCCCGTGCCCTACAAGGTTTTTACCATTGCCTCCGGTGTGCTGCAGATGACATTTCTGCCGTTCCTGCTGGCGTCGGCCATCGGTCGCGGCGCACGTTTCTTTCTGGTAGCGGGTGTGCTGTATGCGGGTGGCGAGAGAATGGAGCAATTGTTGCGGAAGTATATCGACACCATCGGCTGGTTGATGGTGTTGCTTGCTGTTGTCCTGTATCTGGTGGTGTCGTGCAGCAACTAGTGCTGCAGTGTTCTAAAGTCCGACCAGGCTGGGTCTATTTAGCAACTCAAACCAGAGCGGCAGCGTCACCAGACTAAGCAAAGTCGAAAGTGTAACCGCCGCGGCAAAAATGTTGCTGTTCAGGCCATACCGATCGCAGATCACCATTCCAATCAGCATCGTCGGCATGGCCGCTTCAAGCACCACGGCGATCTGCAAATCTCCACCTAGCCCGACAACATGCGTCAGCCCCACGGCTACCAGCGGCATCAACAACAGGCGAATGCCGGCGACAGGTAGTATTGCTGACAGCGAATGCCACAACGTATTCTCCCAGCGCAAACCGAGACCAACGGAAAACAGCATCAGTGGAATGACGGAGGAGCCGATCAGCGTGAGCGTGTCGTGGATTACTTTAGGTGGCGGCACATCCGCGATGTTTAGCAGCGCACCCAGTAGCGCCGCCCAAAGCGGCGGCACCCTGAGCAACTCGCGAAAACCGGCAGATTCTTTTTCGCGGGTACCAAAGTGCCGGGCCACGGCGACACCAACAATTAATAGCATCGGCGTTGCGCCGAACATGTCGTACTGAATGGCTACACTACGGGCCCAGGGGCCCAGTGTCTTCTCCAGAACCGGCAGGCCGAGGTAGGTGACATTGGGAAACGCGGCGGCCAGCATCAATGCACCAGTGATTTCGCGATGGCGACGGCAGGCGCGGCACAGCAACCAACTGGTGACCAGCCCGAGAAGGGTGACGCTAACGGCGACGAAGCTGATACGCAACGTCGTGGTACCCAGCGAGGCCTTCCATAAAACAGTCAACACCAACGCCGGTAACATCAGGTTCCAGACAACCTGTGTCAGGACCAGTCGTATCTGATCGGCATCAACGCCTGCCGGTCGCAGGGCGCGCCAGCCGACACCGCAGGCGATTACCACTGCCATCGGTACGAGTATTTCAAGCATGTTTAATGCCCCGGACCATCCTGGGGACCATTTAAGCACAAACTGCCTGCCCGGCAGGATTGCTTTAAACGATTTCAACCGCATTTTTGTATAATCACGCCCTTCGCCCACCCGCTGCCGACAAACTGCAGCACAGCAAAATTGTTATGATTCCCCCATGGATGTATCGCTTCTGTTGGATGGACTGAACGAGGCCCAGCGCGAGGCCGTGGCCGCGCCTGCCGGACCGGTGTTGGTGCTGGCCGGTGCCGGTAGCGGCAAGACTCGCGTGCTTACCCATCGTGTCGCCTGGCTTGTCGGCGTGGAAAATGTTTCGCCCCAGTCGATCCTGGCAGTGACGTTCACCAACAAGGCAGCGCAGGAAATGCGCGGCCGCATAGAAGGTATGCTGGGTTTCCCGGTCGGTGGCATGTGGATCGGCACGTTTCACGGCCTTTCCCACCGACTACTCCGCGCCCACTGGCGCGAGGCAGGATTACCGCAGACATTCGCCATTCTCGATAGCGAAGACCAGTATCGCGTTATCCGTCGTGTATTAAAGGCCCTGGAGCTGGAAGAATCCTATTGGCCGCCGCGGCGAGTGCAGTGGTTCATCAACCATCACAAGGAAGAAGGCCGACGCCCGAAAGACGTTGGCCAGCAGGATGATCCGCAGCAGCGCCAGATGCTGAAGGTCTACCAGGCCTACGAGGAGTTGTGTCAGCGCTCCGGCCTGGTCGACTTCGCCGAACTGTTGTTGCGCGCCTACGAGTTACTGCGTGATAACGAAACCATGCGCAATCATTATCAAAACCGTTTCAGCCATCTGCTCGTGGACGAGTTCCAGGATACCAACACGATTCAGTATCGCTGGTTGCAGTTGCTCGCCGGCGCACACCGCAACCTGTTTGTCGTCGGTGACGATGATCAGTCCATTTATGGCTGGCGTGGTGCCAAGGTGGAAAACATTCTTCGCTTCGAGCAGGACTATCCCGGTACCAAAGTGGTACGGCTGGAACAAAACTATCGATCAACTGCCAGCATATTGAACGCCGCCAATGCGGTGATCAGTCGCAATGAGGGGCGGTTGGGCAAGGACCTGTGGACCGAGGGTGCCGAAGGCGAACCAATTTCGCTGTACACCGCTTACAATGAAATTGACGAGGCGCGCTTTGTCATCGACCAGATCGAGGCGTGGGTCGAACAGGGTAACGTGCGCAACGATGTCGCTATTCTGTACCGCTCCAACGCACAGTCCCGCGTATTCGAAGAGATGTTACTGCGTTCGAATATCCCGTATCGGGTTTATGGTGGCCTGAGATTCTTCGAGCGACAGGAAATCAAGGACGCACTTGCCTATCTGCGGCTGATGGCGAACCGCAATGACGATGCCTCGTTCGAGCGCGTTTGCAACGTCCCGACCCGGGGGCTTGGTAACAAAACGCTTGATGCAGTGCGCACGCACGCACGAGACAATAAAATCACGCTGTGGCGTTCCGCCGAAGAGTTGCTGGAGCAAAACGCCCTGGCGGCTCGTGCCGCCAACGCACTGGAAGGATTCATCAAGCTGATCAATGTGCTGGAAGCCGATACCCAGGATCTGGTGCTTGGCGAAAAAGTTGAACACATGCTGCACGAAAGTGGCCTTCTCGATCACTACCGGAAGGAGAAAGGCGAAAAGGCGGAGTCGCGTATCGAGAACCTTGAAGAACTCATCACTGCCGCTCGCGTGTTTGAGGAAGATGAAGAAGAGGGCGAGATGGAGCCGCTCGCACAGTTTCTCGCGCACGCAGCGCTCGAGGCGGGCGAGGGTCAGGCCGAGGCCTGGGAAGACTGTGTGCAACTAATGAGCCTGCATTCCGCCAAGGGTCTCGAGTTCCCGCTGGTCTTTCTTACGGGCATGGAAGAAGGATTGTTCCCCCATAACCGTTCCCTGGAAGAACCGGGTCGCCTCGAGGAAGAGCGTCGCCTTTGCTATGTTGGCATGACGCGCGCGATGGAACGGCTGGTCATTTGTCATGCCGAGGTAAGGCGACTGCACGGCAATGAAATGTATGCCACGCCATCGCGTTTTCTTGGAGAAATTCCACAGGATTTGCTGAACCCGGTGCGTGCTGTGGGTTCTGCGACGACCTCGCCCGCGTGGCAAGAGCCCGCGTCTGCCGGGGAAAGTGGTGACGAGTTGCGGCTGGGTCAACGAGTAGGCCACGAAAAATTTGGCGAAGGTGTGGTCCTCCAGTATGAGGGTCACGGCCAACACGCCCGGGTGCAGGTCAACTTCGACGACTGCGGTAGTAAATGGCTGGTGGTTGCATACGCTAAACTGCAGACCTTATAAATTGTTCAAATAGCAGCATTTTTTTCTTTTACTGCCGCATTGGTGTTATGTCGCAAGGACTGGACTATTATTGTCAGTATTCACCCGGACCACCAGGGCGCCAGTGCCCAAACGATGTATCCAGGTGGCATTTCGGGAGGAACTAATAATGAATAATGTAGATATGAAAACCATCATTTTGTTTGCCGTCGTCGCGCTCGTTGCCAGCGCCCTGTCGATGCTGATCATGGGGGCGGCAACGTTGATCTCGCTGGCTCCCACCGCGATTATCGTTGGCGCCATGCTTACCGCGGTAATTGTTACCGCGATAATGATTATTATCATGGTTGCTGGTTATGGTGTTCGTTCAGCGCAGCCGGCGACTTCAGAAACAGCTTCGTCGAGCGCAGACTTCAGCGTAACCGATCCGCTAACGCGCACCATGAATCGTCGTGGCATTACCATCGGCATCATGGATGCCATGGCGCTGGGTGAACGCTACGGTAATCCGCTATCTGTCGCAAAACTTGATCTGGATGCGCTAGCCAAGGTTAACGAGAAATATGGCCAGGAAGCCGGCGACCGCCTTCTGGCAGGTGTCGCTGCCGTACTGGCTGATGCCCTGCGCATGCCTGACAAGATTGGCCGATTCGATGAAGACGAATTTATCCTGGTCATGCCACAAACCCGTATTGATGATGCCTTCATGATCTCCGACCGCCTTCGTGCCCTGATCGAGAAACAGAAGTTTTCAGTGGATGGCGAAACCGCCAGTATTACCATCAGCGCCGGTGTGACCGAATACCAACCGGGAGATGATCTGGAGAGCCTGTTCTCGCGTATACAAAAGGGTGTCGACCAGTCACGCGAATCAGGGCGCAATACCGTTACAAAAATCTAGATATCCATAATCGATGTCGATCGCTGCATCAGGTCTGCAGTAGCGTTTCGACATTGTTAAGTTTGACCATACCAAAACCAGAAAACGGAATAGCCTAGGGAGGGACACGCCGTGAATTTCCGAAATAACAAATCTACATTTCGTTTTATTTTTGCCGCACTGGTGCTGCTAGGCCTTGGCGGCTGCGCTAGCCAGGAGATACGCACGCCAATGCCGGACACCGGTGGCGATATCGCGATCAAGACAGTGTTTCTTGACCTGGGCCTGAATCGACCCTTCGGCAGTTATGATATTGAAGGCAGTTCGATTATTACCGGCAAGGCAACTGAGGTGAGCACCGGTGAAGCGGCGTTTGGCGCGTTCGGTGCGATGTCGGCACATGGCCGTGGCAAGGAAGCGGCAAAACAGATCGTCGGTAAATACGAATCGATACTGAAGTACGACCTGGTCAAAGAGGTGGATGCCATTGTCAGGGCAGAAGCAAGGCGCTGGCACGGTCGCACCCGACTCAACCCCGAGTCGCCAGCAGCCGGGAACATGGTGATGAAGCTTGAGCCCTGGGTTTATCTGGGTGCCAGTGACGACGGCAAGCAAGGAAAAGTCGGCGTTTACCTGCGCGCCTTTCTTAATAACAAGGAAGGTGACGAGATTTGGCGTGGCGGATATAACTATCAGTCATCAGCAGTGCGACCATTTGAAGGACCTAGCGGCTGGTTTGCCAACGATGGCCGCAATCTGAAAAACACGATTGCGCACGGCTATAAAATCGCAGCCCAGGTACTGATGAAAGATAGCCAGGGGCAAAACGCGGGCTGGGACAACAAGCCGGTCAAGATTATGATTGCGATACCGGGCGGGCAGAAGCCGTTCAAGATAGATGCGGTGATCCTCAAGCGCACCAAGAGCCTGACGATCTTTACACCCAAGACGGGCAAGGTAGCGTTTATCTATGGTGTGAATGTCGTACCAAACAAGGAAATAGAAATCCTGAGCGAATAGGTCTAGCTAGTCCATCCAGGAAGCGGCCCGTATATCGGGCCGTTTTCTTTTCCTGGTTGATGCCCGGCGCCAGCAGAGAGAGCTCAACAATGATTAAATTCGCACCACACTGTTTTTTATGGAGCGTGAGTAAAAGCGATGCTTGAGTTCAGGCCGCTGATTCATATAGTGCTGCACTTCGCTGTACCGGCAGCGGTTGCCAAAACAGCCTATCGGGATATCTGGCTCAAGGCCTTTATCGTGATGTCAGCAACGATACTCGTGGATCTGGATCACGTGCTGGCGACCCCGCTCTATGATCCACACCGTTGCAGCATCGGCACCCATCCGTTGCATATGGAGCCGGTATTTCTGCTTTATTTTCTAATGCTTTTTATTCCCCGGATAGGTTTCGTTGGACTTGGCCTGCTAATCCATATGGCGCTAGACGGGCTGGATTGCGCCTGGATGCACTCATTCACCTGAGTGTGATTCATACGCCACAAGATTACGTGGCTATGTTGCCTGGTCATTTTTCGCTAAAGTGAGCGTTCACTACTTTGGCGGAGCAAGCAATGAAGCTGGAAGGATCCTGTTATTGCGGCAAGGTTAAATTCCGCTGCATTTCCCATACCCCTTATCCCTACATGCGTTGTTATTGCTCTATCTGCCGAAAAACCGCTGGAGGTGGCGGGTATGCCATCAATATCATGGCCGAGCGCAATAGCCTGTCGATTGAAGGCGAGGAGCACATTAACTCATTTCATCCGCGCACCGATGACCCCGACCATCCCGGTCAAACCAAAGAAAGCCCCGGTAAACGTTATTTCTGCAAACACTGCGGTACTGCACTGTGGGGTTACGATGAACGCTGGCCACAGTGGTTCTATCCGCATGCATCCTGTATCGATACCCCACTACCGACACCGCCCGCGACCGAACACATTATGCTCGACTTCAAGGCCCCCTGGGTCGAGCCACAAATACAATCCAAAGACACTCAATATGAGCGATACCCTGACCAGTCTATCGAGGACTGGCATAAAGCGCGCGGGCTCTATCAGGAAAACTGATTCATGGACCCGAAACAAATACTCGATTACTGGTTTGCTGATGCCGCCACCGCCAAACCAGACGATCTAAAGAGTCACTTCCAGCGCTGGTTCCAGGGCGGCAAAGAGGTAGATGAAGAAATTAACTCACGCTTCGGCAAGCTGGTTGAGCAGGCCGCCAGCGACAAACTCGCGGTGTGGGAGAACACTACTGAGGGGACGCTCGCGTTAATCATTCTGCTCGATCAGTTTACGCGCAATGTCTATCGCGGTACCGATAAGGCATTCGCCTTTGATGACAAGGCACTCGGGCTTAGTCAGAAGCTGATCGAATCTGGTGAGGATAAAAAACTTCATTGGCCGCAACGCGGTTTCGCTTACATGCCAATGCAGCATGCCGAAGATAGCAAAGTACAGGCCAAAGGCATCGAGGCCTACAGGGGTCTGGTCGATGACGTGCCTGGTGATCTCAGGGAAGTAGTAATGGGTTTCCTCCAGTCCGCACGGGAGCACAAGGCGATCGTCGACAAGTATGGTCGCTTCCCGCATCGCAACAAGGTGTTGGGTAGGGAGAGTACGGAAGAAGAACTGATTTATCTGGCTAACGGCGCAAAGCGATTTGGGCAGTGATGATTGGCGCAGTTCTCCCAAAACGACATGCGGATTTTCAAAAACTACCGATAAATATATATTCGACATTGCTATACGTGTGACGCACAAATTTAACAAATCAGAAAATACATTTCTTGATAAGAAAAGCCAGGTTAGCGATTTGGAGCAGCCACCGGGAGTCTTGGCCGAGAATGAAACTATGCCAGTCTGATAACAACGTTGGTGCGATGCAGTTACGATTGATTGGTGTCGTGGTTTTTTACGTCGTTACAACGACAGCCGAGATTCATGCCCAGGAACTGGAGCCCCGAGCGTATTCAAATGCGCCCATAGGAATGAATTTCCTGTTGGTAGGCTATCAGTATTCGCGGGGCGCACTAATATTCGATCCTTCCCTGCCAATCACAGATGCCGACGCGCGAGTTAATAACGGGTTATTCGGTTATGTGCGAGCGGTGGATGTTGCCGGAAAATCTGCCAAAGTCGGTATCAAGATTCCTTATGCAGTACTGTCGGGCGATGGCTATGTTTCAGGTGTGTATCGCACACGCGAAGCCAATGGAATTGCCGATCCTTCGTTTTATTTCAGCGCGAATTTATTAGGCGCTCCCGCCTTGAACGCTGAAGAATTCAGAAATTACAAACAGGAAACCATTGTCGGGCTAACCTTCAAGCTGACTCCACCGCTGGGCGCATACGAACCGAACAAGCTCATTAACCTGGGCACTAACCGTTGGTCTTCCGAATCCCAGGTTGGCGTATCCCGGGTCTTCGGGCGCTGGACGTTAGAGGGCATGGCCGCCCTCTTTCTTTACAGTGATAACGATAATTTCGATAGCGGAAAAACCCGTCACCAGGATCCCATCTATTCAGTTCAGGCAAACGTTGTTTATTCTTTTAAGAACGATATGTGGGCCTCGATTGGCACCGATTACTATTTCGGAGGGAAAACAAGTGTTGATGGTGTGCCAAACAATGATGCACTGGACAATATCCGGTCCGGTTTTACGCTTGCGTTGCCGGTTGATAAAAACCATTCATTCAAGATCTTTGGCAGCACCGGTGTGAGTACCCGTACCGGTACGGATTACGATTCGATTGGTATCGTGTGGCAATATCGATGGGGTGGTGGCTTTTAAGGGAAAGAGGTTAATTATCCTAACCGGCTACCATCGCTTCAACGACTGCTGTCCATGCCATGGCTATATTCTGCCGGTTATAGCCGCCGCCGCCAAAGGCTATAAATCTCCCGTGACAGGCCTCATCGGCAATCTTGCACAGGCGCGTGGTCGCGTGACGATGCACCTCGGGTGAGTAGGCCATGTGCGTGATAGGGTCACCCTTGATGCTGTCAGCACCGGCCTGCAACAAGATAAATTCCGGTTGCCCCTCTCGGATAAATTCTTCCACCCTCGGCCACTCGCGCATAAAAGCCTCGTCATCAGCGCCCGGTTCCATCGGTATGTTGAGCTTGCTGCCTTTGGCCTTGCCGTTGCCCGTTTCGTTGTCAGCACCAGTACCGGGGTAGAGATAGCGACCGTCTTCATGTGTGTCGCAAAAGATCAGGTCGGGGTCATCAATAAAAGAATAGAACACACCATCGCCGTGATGCGCATCGATATCAACATAGGCAATACGTTTGATACCGTGAATCGCGCGCAGGGTTTCGATCAGCACACCGATATCATTGAACACACAGAAGCCTGCAGCCGAATCGCGCCGCGCGTGGTGCAGGCCGGCAATGGGAATGAAACAACGCGATGTTTCCTTGTTCAGTATCCTTTGCGCCGCATCAAGAACAGAGCCAACAACGAAGCAACCGGCTTCATAGACGCCCTTGAATGCCGGTGTATCTCCATAGTCAAGCGTACCTTCGCCGGTGACTGACTGGGCTTTTACCCGATCGATGTACTCTCGTGTATGAAAACGGGCGAGGTCGGTTTCATCGCAGGCGACCGGCGCTGCAATCGTTACCTGTTTGTCCAGGCTGCGTTTTTTGACTTCGTTCCAAAAAGCATCCAACCGGTCCGGGCCAAAGGGGTGGCCCTGGCCAAAGCCGTACCTGGCCAGATCTTCACCATAGTAGACGGTCGGTTTCACTTCGCCTGGTTGACGAACGTCAACCGGTTACCGCAGTAGGCGCAGTGGGCCGCAAGCGGGAATAGCAGGGTACCGCATAGGATCCAGGCGACGGCACCGACCCAGGGCAGCGCACCAAGCAACACAGCGCTGACTAGTAGCGGCAGAAATAATACTGTCAGGAACATCGAGACCGACAGTGCATTTTTGCGGGCGACACCAGCTCCGCCAACCAGCGCCGCCTTGACGGAGACATCATCACGCAGGCAAAGCGGAACAATGTAAAAATAATGCGCCATCAGAACGATATATATAAGGTAAGCAACCAGGTAGGCACCAACTAGGCGGAGCAGGTTGAATGCTCCAATGTCGAGAACATCGGCATGGATGGTGGTGTACGGTCCGCCGATCGCGGTAAACGCGCCAAAAACAATCAGCGCCGTGATAAAAGCAAGCGTTCCGGGAATGAGGATTACCAGTGCGCCTTGTTCGGTCACGATCGTTCTGAACAAGGTTGTAAAAGGAAAAAGTGCCGCGCTGGATTTACCCGCAGGCGCAGCTTTCGACGGATCCAGTTGAGTCTCAAGCGTGTTGTACATACTGGCGTAGATTACCGGCATGAAGAACGCAAGGAAAAAGGGGCCGACAAAGGGAATCAATAGTAACAGCAGTCCGGAGACCGACAGTAGCAGGCCCGCCAGCAGCCACGGTAGTGGCTTGCGTTTCCAGAAACGAACGCCGCAGCCGATCCACTGAAAAGTTTGTTTGGGGGTAAAGCGACGAATTTTCATACGCGACCTACCTCACGCTGTGGTTTATTTTTCTGGCCAGAGCGCCAGTGATTCTTCTGTTGCGTTTGCCCGATGCGTAAGTATCCGACGAAAAGCGTCCGGGTCCTTAATATGTGTCATCTCACCCGGCCGTGGAAAATGCATATCGTACAGCCGGGATAACCAGAAACGCAGCGCGCCCGCACGTAACATTGCTGGCCAGGCCTCCCGTTCAAGCCCGGTTACCGGCCGCACCTGCCAGTAGGCAGAAAGCAGGTGGCTGGTTCGTTCACTATCCAGCGTACCGTCCCCGTTGCTGCACCAATCGTTAACGGTAATCGCCACGTCGTAGAGAAAGCGATCCGTACAGGCGTAGTAAAAATCGATGACCCCACTCAGCTGATTGCCATCAAACAGCGCGTTGTCCCGAAACAGGTCAGCATGAATAATGCCGCTCGGCATGTCCTGCTTGGCAAACAGTGCCTCGTTTTCCAGCTCCTGATCCAGTAGCTCGCGCTCTGCACCTGAAAGTTTCTTCCGCAGGATATCGCCGGTTTCCTTACGCCAAGTATAGCCACGTGGATTCGGTCGTGACTGGTCAAAACCTTCGCTAGCCAGATGCATGCGCGCCAGCACCTGACCAATGGCGCTGCACTGGCTCGGGGCGGGTAGCCCGACCTGGGCACCACTAAGGCGGTTGACCAGCGCCGCCGGTTTTTCCTTGAGCGTACCGAGATATTTTTTGTCATTGTTAGCCAAGGGATGGGCGCAGGGAATATCGTGCTCGGCCAGGTAAGCAGTGAGGTCGAGAAAGAAAGGGAGTTCTTCTTTTGAGTGTTGCTCAAAAATAGTGAGTACATATTCGCCGCCGGTGGTGGTGACGAAATAATTGGTGTTCTCGATACCGGATTCGATGCCGGTAAAGCGTACCAGCTCACCGGCATTGTATTCGGTCAGGAACTTTTTCAGCTCGTCAGCGGTAATGCTGGTATAGACAGACATAAAATACTTCTGGTTGGTTGTCGGGAGTTTGCCTGATTACAGGCTAAGCTTGATTTCTTTTTCTTCTTCACTGGGCTCGAAGCCGCTTTCTTCGTAAAAGCTGAAGATTGTTTCGACCACATCGTCGGCGTTGTCGGCGATAGTAAACAGGTCCAGGTCGTCAGGACTGATTGTGCCCTCCTTGATAAGGGTGGACTTGAACCAGTCCACCAGGCCCTCCCAGAATGGGCGATGCACCAGGATTATCGGCATACGTACGCTCTTGCCGGTCTGGATCAAGGTCAGCGCCTCGATTACCTCATCGAGTGTGCCAAAGCCGCCGGGCATGACCACGTAGGCCTTGGCGTACTTGATAAACATTACCTTGCGCGCAAAGAAATGCTCGAAGCTGAGTGACAGGTTTTGATACTCGTTGGCGGCTTGTTCGAATGGTAGCTTGATGTTGACACCGACACTGGGCGATTTCCCCAGGTACGCACCCTTGTTCGCCGCCTCCATGATACCGGGGCCGCCACCGCTGATCACCGAGAAACCCGAGTCGGACAATTTGCGCGCGATTTCTTCGGTGAGCAGGTAGTATGGGTGGTCGGGCTCGGTACGGGCAGAGCCGAAAATGCTGACCGAGGGCTGAATCTGTGACAGGTGCTCAAAACCGTCGACAAACTCCGCCATGATCTGGAAAATCTTCCAGGACTCGCGCGACATAACGCCCGAGGGCAATGTCGTCGGGACTGGTTTGTGAATACGTTTTTTGTCTGACATAGCGCAATACTAACCGAAAGAAATCAATATATCGTAACTAACCTGCCAATGAGCAAAAAAGACAGCGACAAACAGCCACTGGTTCTGGTCGACGGATCTTCGTACTTATACCGGGCATTTCACGCCATGCCGGGGCTGAGCAATTCCAGTGGTGAGCCTACCGGCGCGGTATACGGCGTCACCAATATGTTGCGCAAACTATTGGCCGACTACGACCCGCAGTATATCGCGGTGGTTTTCGACGCAAAAGGAAAGACCTTCCGTAATGATTTATACCCGGAATACAAGGCCAATCGACCACCGATGCCGGAAGAACTGCGCCCGCAAGTAGAGCTGGTTCACGAAATCGTCGAGGCCATGGGCCTGAACCTGATGATCGTCGATGGTGTCGAGGCCGACGACGTCATTGGAACGCTGGCGACACAGGCGGCAAAAGAAGGGCGGGACGCACTTATCTCGTCCGGTGACAAGGACCTGGCGCAGTTGGTGAACAAGCACATCAACATGGTCGATACGATGAAGGACGTGGTCTACGACCATGATGGTGTTATCGACAAGTTCGGTGTGCCACCAGAGCG
>JAJDNE010000017.1 GCA_022340825.1 Acidiferrobacterales bacterium
TCCAGGGCAATGGCGGCTTCGCTCGGGTCCTGACCACCCGAAATGTCCTGCTCCTGGATACTGCCATCACCGTAAGATGGTCGACTTTCGTAAGTCACATTGCCTGACTCATCGACGCGTTTGAATACACGCTCCGCCTGCACCGGTGCAGCCACCACAAGTCCCACGATTAGATATACCAGTGCCCGCCAGTTCATTGCTATTTCTCCCGTTCCAATCAGAACTAGATTCTCAGATACATGCCGCCCATTTTCTTGCGATTGACCTCGCGTAGCCAGATAACCCCGGACACGAAACCTGTTGCAAGCATAGCAAAGGCAATCAGTAACCAAAGCCAGTGAAAGCTGAAACCGGACGACTGTGCTGCATCCGCCGCACCATTTTCTGCTATCGAAACGGTTTCAACCGGTGCTTCTGCTATTTCATCGCCCGTACCCGCCGTCGCCGACTGCTCCACGGCCTTCAGTTTCTGCTCCAGTAATTGTGCCCGGCGCGATTCATCCCCAGCAGTCTTTTGCGCGGTGACCAGCTGTTTTCGCACGGCTTCCAGCTCGGCCTGTGCCTGCCTGAGCGATGCACTGGAGGCATCGAGCGTGGCGCGGGCGGGCGCGGTCGCAACCAGATAGCGCTCTGAAATCCAGCCCTCGGCACCGGCCGGCTCGCGAACCTGCGCGAAACCGTCAACGCGCTGCAACACCTCCACCTCGGTACCACTGACAACGCTTTTCACTGCGGCACTCTCCGGTCCTTGCCCGTCACGTATGCTGACGAACAGCCGGTCGGTGATGTAAGCGGTCTCGGCCCACGTGGCCAGTGGCGCCAGCAACACAACGGCCAATGCCAGGGTAATCAGTCTCATCCGGTCTCCTTCATTTTTATGCTGCCAACCCGCTGTGACGCAACAGTGCCTCGACATCAGGCTCGCGTCCGCGAAACTCAATAAACAATTCCATCGGGTCGCGTGACCCGCCCTGCTCCAGCACCGAATGTAAAAACTCGCTACCGGTCTTGCGATCGAATATGCCTCGCTCCTCGAATTTGCTAAAGGCATCCGACGACAACACCTCGGCCCATTTGTAACTATAGTACCCAGCGGCATAACCGCCGGCAAAGATATGACCGAAGCTGTTCTGGAATCGGCTGAAGGCCGGCGTCGGAATCACCGAGACCTCAGCCCGGACTTCATCCAGCAGCTGTTGCACAGTCCGATCGCCCGCTGGATCAAACTCTGCATGCAGGCGCATATCGAACAGGGCAAATTCCAGCTGTCGCACCATCTGCATGGCCGACTGGAAATTTTTCGCAGCGTGCATCTTATCCAGCAGGTCATCCGGAATCGGTTTGCCGGTCTCATAGTGACGCGCGATAACGTCGAGGGCCTCACGCTGCCAGCACCAGTTCTCCATAAACTGGCTTGGCAATTCCACCGCGTCCCAGGCAACGCCGTTGATGCCGGAGACGCCGACATAATCGACCTGCGTCAGCATGTGATGCAGGCCGTGGCCGAATTCATGAAACAGCGTAATGACTTCGTCGTGGTTAAACAGTGCCGGCTTATTGCCGACCGGGGCACTGAAGTTGCAGACAAGATAGGCGGTCGGCGTCTGTACTGTGCCATCCGCGCGCTTGCGTGAGACGCAATCATCCATCCACGCCCCGCCACGTTTGCCGGTACGGGCATACAGGTCAAGATAGAAACGACCACGCACACTGCCGTCGGCCTGGCGAATCTCGTAAACCTTGACGTCCGGATGCCAGGTCTCGACGTCCGTCAGCGGCTCGACGGTCATACCATAGAGTCGATGAATGACCTCGAACATGCCCGGCAATACCTGCGATTCGGGAAAGTACGGACGCAATGCTTCCTTGGAAAACGCATAACAGTATTCACGCAGCTTTTCCGAGTAATAGGCAATGTCCCAGGCCGCGAGAGTGTCGGTCCCGTCGTATTTACTGGCAAACTCTGATAGCTCATCAAATTCCTTTTTCGCCGTTGGCCGGGATCGCGTGGCCAGATCTTTCAGGAATTCCATCACCTGGTTAACGTCACGAGCCATTTTGGTGGCCAGGGAATATTCGGCGTAATTTTCAAACCCGAGCAAATGCGCCGCCTCCTGGCGCAACGCCAGCATCTCATCGATGACACTGCCGTTATCCCATTCGCCCGCATTCGGTCCCTGATCGCTGGCACGGCAGACATAGGCTTGATATAGCTGCTGGCGCAATTCACGACTGTCGGCATAGGTCATGAACGCAAGATACGAAGGTCCATCGAGGGTGAAGCACCAGCCTTCGAGTGCTTTTTCGGCAGCCGCTTGCGCTCCCATTTCGCGAGCGAACTCGGGCAAGCCCGCCAGCTGGTTTTCTTCCGTCAGGTGCAGATGCCAGGCCTGGGTGGCATCAAGCACGTTGTTCTGGAAGCGACTGCCGAGTTGCGCCAGCGACTGCTGGATTTCACCAAAACGCTTTTTGTCTTCCCCGCTCAACTCGGCACCCGCCAAACGAAAATCGCGCAGGGTATTGTCAATAATCTTTCGCTGAGCAGGATCGAGTGACCGGTATTGGTCACTGGCGGCGATTTGCTTGTAGGCCGCATAGAGACGCTCATCCTGTGCCACCTCGGTGGCATAGGCGCTCAGCTTTGGCAGACAGGCATCATATTCCTTACGCAATGCCTCGCTGTTCATCACTGCATTCAGGTGGCCTACCGGCGACCACATGCGCTGGATTTTCTCATTCATGTCTTCCAGCGGCTGTACCAGTGTATCCCAGCCGGGTGTCAGATTCTCCGACAGCAGGCGCTCGCGCTCGGCGCGTGCCTCGGCGAGCAAGGACTCCAGTGCCGGTGCGACATGCTCGGGTCGAATCAGGCTGAACCGGGGCAGGCCGCCAAAATCCAGCAAGGGGTTAGTGTGATGGCTTGTCATAGGTTGATCGCTTCAGGTCTGTCACAATGTCGCCACAGCCTAAAAGTAAAACTCACTACAGACAAGAGAATCCGATTGGCCGCCGACAATAGCACGCATCCCTACGACAACCTGACACCGGACACCATTCTCGATGCGGTGGAAACCTATGGCGTGCACTGTACCGGTGAACTGTTACCACTAAACAGTTACGAGAACCGGGTCTATCGGGTCGGCACCGAGGAACTCGGGCCGGTCGCTGCGAAGTTCTATCGCCCCGGGCGCTGGTCCGACGATGCCATTCTTGAAGAACACGCTTTTACCCTGATGCTGGAGCAACACGAGATTCCGGTCGTGGCGCCGATGCTCGACGATAATGGATGCTCGCTTAACCACTTTAGCGGGTTTCGCTTCTCCTTGTTTCCCTGGCAACCCGGCCGCGTGCCGGAACTGAATCGCCCCGAAGACTTTGCCATCGTCGGGCGCTACCTCGGTCGACTTCATGCCCTCGGCAGAACTGAACCGTTCCGGCATCGACCTACCCTTACCGTCGAGGCCTTTGGTATTGACGCCGTGGCATACATTCGTGAACACGGGTTTATCCCGCCCCATCTGGAAACCGCTTATGAGACCCTGACAGAACAACTGCTAAATACGATCGGTGAACGATTTGCCGGCACCAGTGTGTCGAACATACGTCTGCACGGTGATTGTCACCTGAGCAACCTGCTATGGACTGATACCGGACCGCATATTGTCGACTTCGACGACTGCCGCATGGGTCCTGCGGTACAAGACCTGTGGATGTTGTTTGCCGGAGAACGTGAAGAACAGGAACAGCAGCTCGCCAATGTACTCACCGGTTATACCCAGTTCTGCGATTTCAGTACGGCACAACTCGCTCTGATCGAAAGCCTGCGCACCCTGCGCATGCTGCACTACAGTGCCTGGCTGGCACAACGCTGGGACGATCCGGCCTTTCCGTTCGCCTTCCCCTGGTTTAATACCACGCGTTACTGGGAAGAACACATTCTTAGCCTGCGCGAACAACAGGCCGCGCTGGCGGAACCGCCGCTGGAATTCCAGCGGGAGCTTGCAGGGTAAGCGGCGGTCTTCTGGTAAACTCGGCTATTCCGAAAAAATAACCGACAGGGTTCCAGGATGAGTCGACATTACGACTTTCTTGCTATTGGCGCCGGTAGTGGTGGTATCGCCGCCACCAATCGCGCGGCCAGTTATGGCGCAAAGTGCGCCCGTATCGAGAAGGCCCGTATCGGTGGTACCTGCGTCAATGTCGGGTGTGTGCCCAAGAAAGTGATGTGGAATACCGCGGGTATTGCCGAGGCCCTGCACGATGCACCGGACTACGGCTTCGATATTGAACTGAAATCCTTTCAATGGCCGGTAATCAAGAAGGCGCGCGATACCTACATCGAGCGACTGAATGGTATTTACGCCCGCGTTGGCGAGACCAACGGCGTCGACTACATCGAGGGCGAGGCGCGTTTTACCGGCAAGAACAGCGTCGAGGTAAATGGCGAGACCATCACTGCGGACCACATCCTGATCGCCGTGGGCGGCCACCCGGTTCGCCCGGAGATTCCAGGTGCGGAACTGGGTATCACCAGCGATGGCTTTTTTGAGCTGGAGCAACAACCGCGTCGTGTTGCCGTGATCGGCGCCGGTTACATTGCCGTGGAGTTCGCTGGCCTGCTCAATGCACTGGGCTCGGATGTCACCATGCTGTTAAGGGGCGAAAGTTTTTTGCGCAGCTTCGATCCGTCGCTGCGTGAGACGCTGATGGAAGAGATGCAAAAGAATGGCGTCAACATCATGACCTGCATTCACCTGGATCGCATGGAACAGGCGGACGATGGTACCGTGACGCTACACAGCGCTACCGGCGAGGACCTCAGTGGTTTTGATGCTGTCATCTGGGCAATCGGTCGGGCACCGGCATCAAGGGCGCTGGCGCCGGAGATGGCGGGAGTCGATGTCGACGATCATGGCTATATCCCGACTGACGAATTCCAGAACACCAATGTTAAAGGTATCTATGCCGTTGGTGATGTTACGGGTCGCGCCCAGCTCACGCCGGTCGCTATCGCCGCCGGGCGAAAACTGGCGGATCGACTGTTCAATGGGCAGTCTGAAGCGAAGCTGGATTACGACAACATAGCCAGCGTCGTTTTCAGTCACCCACCCATTGGCACCGTCGGCATGACCGAAGATGAGGCGCAGGAACAGTACGGCCCAGGTGCGGTGAAGGTCTACCAGTCACGCTTTACCAACATGTATTATTCGGTAACCGGGAGAAAAAGCCCGACCGTGGTTAAACTGGTTACCGTTGGCGCGCAGGAAAAAATTGTTGGCTGTCACGTCATTGGTCTTGCCGCGGATGAAATGATTCAGGGCTTTGCCGTGGCGGTGAAGATGGGCGCCACCAAGAAGGATTTCGACAATACGGTTGCCATCCATCCCACCTCTGCAGAGGAACTGGTCACCCTGAGATAAGACGATGCCGATACGTATATATAAAGGTGTTACCCCGCAACTGGGTGAGCGCGTCTACGTAGACGATTCTGCTGTCGTCATCGGCAACGTCGTCATCGGTGATGACAGTTCGGTCTGGCCCATGGCCGTTTTGCGTGGCGACGTGAACCACATTCACATCGGACAGCGTTCCAACATCCAGGACGGGACAGTAGTGCACGTAACCCATCGCTACAGCGGCAATCCGGAAGGTCATGCGGTGACCATCGGCGATGATGTCACTGTCGGGCACAACGTCACCGTCCATGGTTGCACTATTGAAGACCGTTGCCTGATTGGCATCGGCAGTACCATTCTCGATGGCGCTATCATTCGCCGCAATGTGCTGCTGGGCGCAGGCAGCCTGGTCACTGAAGGCAAGGAACTGGAAAGCGGCTTTCTCTATCTCGGCGCGCCGGTCAAGAAGATACGACCGCTCAACGAAGACGAAATAAACTGGTTCGAGTACTCAGCACGCCATTATCAGCAACTCAAGGACGACTATTTGTAGATAAGGATTCCGCATGATGCATTCACTTAATCCCAAATTTAGGATATTGCTAAAACTGTCTCGTGACATTGCCATCATGGCTTTGCTGATATTCGGCGCGCGCTCCGCGATCGCGGACTGGAATCACGTACCGACCGGTTCGATGAAGCCCACGATCGTTGAGGGTGACCTGATCTTTGTCAATCGCCTGGCGTATGATCTGAAAGTTCCGTTTACCACCTGGCATATTGCCGAGTGGGATCAACCGAAACGCGGCGAAATTGTTGTATTTTTCTCTCCCGCCAACGGTGATCGTCTGGTTAAACGCGTGGTGGGTGTGCCCGGTGATATTGTCGCCATGCATCGCAACCGTGTTTTTATCAATGGAAAACCACTGGCCTACGGACCACTGGATAAGAAGTTCATGGACGCGCTGACACCGGAGGCTCGACGTCAGCATCAGTTCGCCGAGGAAAAGCTCAACGGCATCGGTCATCCTGTAATGGCGCTGACAAACGATGCGCCCGGCAGCTCCTTCGCCCCGGTGAAAGTGCCGGAAGGTAAATACCTGATGCTCGGCGACAATCGTGACAATAGTGCGGATTCCCGTTACTTCGGCTTTGTTGAGCGTGACGCCATCGTTGGTCGTGCTACTGCAATCATCGCCTCCTGGAACTCGGAGCATTTCTATCTGCCACGCCGGGGTCGTTTCTTCATCAACCTCCCGTGAACCAGCCAGACACTACCGAGAACCAGAACCTGAAAGCGCATCTAGCGCTCTGGACCCTGCTCTCCCATACCACCGAAGGCCGTATCTTTGCGGCAGGCCTTGGCATCGCATTGCTGGGACTGATCGGTATGGGGTTGGTCGCACTGTGGTCACCCGCAACATCAAGCCTGATTGGTGCCATGACCTTTGCCAATATTGCCTTTGGTCGTGCGGTGAGCATGTCTATCGGTTTTGCCGCCGGTTTTGGCTATTGGCTGGTGATACCGGTCAACATGATCGTCGAAACGGTACTGGTGTTGCTGTTCTACCCGCTGTTTGTCCTGAGTATGAACAAGCTGGTGGTCCTCCGGCCCTTCGAATCTTTGCTCGAGCGTACACGCGCGGCCGCCATTAAAAATGAGGCCAAGGTAAAACGCTACGGCATCATTGGCCTGTTCGTCTTTGTCTGGTTCCCGTTCTGGATGACCGGCCCCGTGGTTGGATGTGCCCTCGGCTATCTGCTCGGATTCTCGGCACGACTCAATCTCCTGGTTGTACTCTCGGGCACCTATATCGCCATGGGCGTATGGGCAATCTTCCTGTATGACCTGCAGGAACGCGCAGCCGAAATCGGGCCATGGGCACCTCTGCTGATCGTCGCTGTTCTCATCGCGGTGATCGTGACCGGAACGCTGCTGAACCGGCGACGGAGAAACGACTGGAAACATCGGAACAAAGACAGTTAGGTAGTATTCTGCAGTCTATTTATTGTGTGAGACGGAAAATCATGATGGGAGGTTATATGCAAGTAGGTGGCTTCGGTTTTCTTTTTATGCTGTTCTGGGCGGTGATACTTATATTTCCGTTCTGGCGCATCTCTGAACGGGTAGGTTACCCGGGCTGGATTTCATTATTGATGCTGGTACCCGGTATCAACATCATCTATGTATATTTTCTGGCACTATCCAAATGGCCAAGCGAAAAAACCAAAGAGGTAAGCTAGTGTGGCAATGACCTGGGATGAGCGTTATGGCGCCAAGGAATACGCCTACGGTACCGAGCCTAATGAATTTCTCGCAGGCGTTGCCGATCGATTACCGAAAGGCAAGGTACTGTGCCTGGCTGAAGGTGAGGGTCGCAATGCAGTCTATCTCGCCAGCCTTGGATATGAAGTTACCGCGGTCGATGCATCCCCGGTCGGGATGGAAAAGGCCCAACGCCTGGCGAAGGAGCGCGGTGTCGAAATCAGCACCATTGTTTCCGATCTGGCACATTTTGAAATCGAGCCCGACAGCTGGGACGGTATCGTATCGATCTTCTGTCACGTGCCGCCGGTGATTCGCGAGCCACTACACCGCAAGGTGGTTGCCGGTCTGCGTACCGGTGGCGTACTGGTACTGGAGGCGTACCGGCCCAAACAAATTGAATATGGCACGGGCGGGCCACCGGTTCCGGAACTCACCATGACACTCGAGGGATTGAGGAAAGAATTAGAGGGACTTGAGTTCGAACATGCCGGGGAACTGGATCGGGATGTGACTGAAGGTCTTTATCACACCGGCATCGGTGCGGTGGTCCAGGTCATCGCGGTCAAACCCTGATCTTACTATTGATCCTTTCTTAGTGCGGCAATGACCGGTGCGGTTTCCGGGACCTGGCCCAGCCAGATAGAAAACGATTCTGCTGCCTGCTCTACCAGCATTCCCAGGCCATCCAGCACGCGTGTTGCGCCATGCTCCAATGCCCACTCCATGAAGGGCGTTGGTTTGTTTGCATACATCAGGTCATAGGCCAGTGCGCCTTCCGCGAAACAGTCCTGCGGTACAGGTGGCACCTCGCCGGAGAGACTGGCCGCGGTCCCGTTGATCACCACGTCGAATTTCTGACCGGCCAGCTCCTGGAAGCCAGACGGTTCAATCGGCCCGATAGTGGAAAACAGTTTCGCCAGTTCCACCGCCTTTTCAACGGTACGGTTGGCCACGACCAGTTTCTTCGGCGCCTGCTCAATGAGCGGGCCAAGAATGCCACGCACCGCGCCGCCGGCGCCGATTACCAGTATCCGTTGACTAAAAAGTTTGGTGTCGAGATTCAGCGTCAGGTCACGGAGCAGCCCGACGCCATCGGTGTTCTCGCCAAAAACGCTGCCGTCATCCTCAAACCTGAGTGTATTGACCGCACCGGCAAGCTCCGCACGGCCACTCCTGTTGTCGGCCAGCTGCCACGCCTCCTGCTTGAATGGCACGGTAACGTTGCAGCCCTTGCCGCCGGCATCGCGAAATGCCTTGATCGCGTCGGCAAAGCCATCGAGTGGCGCCTCGATTGCCTGGTAGTCAATATCAATACCGAGCTGTTCGGCGAACATCTGATGGATTCGCGGTGACTTTGAATGCGTCACCGGGTTGCCGAACAC
>JAJDNE010000024.1 GCA_022340825.1 Acidiferrobacterales bacterium
AATAGATTACGCATTCACTAATGCAGTACGACCGGGCCTGAGGAGACACTCTCGCCGCTCGCGCCTGGCGAGGAATGATGCATGATCATGCGCCAGCCATCGTCAGTGCGACGGTAGATGTTGGTGGCAAGCATCAAGGCTTCTTTTGGTGGCTCGCCGGCCATGGTGATCTCTTCGCGCACCACGTGCACAGCGAGATCATCGGATTCTTCATAGCGCACAC
Organism: Acidiferrobacterales bacterium; assembly: GCA_022340825.1. Classification (GTDB taxonomy): domain Bacteria; phylum Pseudomonadota; class Gammaproteobacteria; order Acidiferrobacterales; family JAJDNE01; genus JAJDNE01. Next base: position 224 of record JAJDNE010000024.1, read on the forward strand.
TTACTACGTTAAACGTCAACGACTGCCCGCTTTCACAAATTACCTGCCAGCCATCACGCACCGCTGCCTGACCTTCCAGCGCCGGTCCCATCGGGTGAATGCACACGACAGTTTCGTCGTCCGCCCACGCCGACATGATATCGGAAAGCTCGCCCTTCTCCAGAGCGCCATAAAAAAAGGCTTCCGCCTCTATTGCTGTATCAAACTTTTTTTCACTCATTCAAGCCAGCCATTAATATCTTTCAGGTCGTCTTCGTTCAACGAGCCAACCGCTTCTTTCAGGTTCAGGGTATTCAGGATATACGAATAACGTGCGCCCAACAGGTCGCGCTGATTGATAAATCTGTCGCGCTCCGCATCGAGTACTTCGACGTTGGTATTGATACCAGCCTGAAACCCGACACGCTTGGCTTCAAGCGCACTTTCCGCGGCAATCACCGATTGCTCCAACGCCTCGACCCGACTTGCTTCATTTTTGATACCAAGAAACGAATTGCGAGTGGTGCGAACAACGTTGCGTCGCGTAGCCTCCCGGGTCTGCTGGCTTGCCTGGTAACGGTAACGCGCCTGATCTGACTCTCTCAAAACGCGTCCGCCCTGGATGATCGGTATAGTCAGCGCAAGCGCAATCGAGTTGTCGGTGGCATTGAAATCGCCTGGCGTGGTAACCGATTGATAGTCGGAATGGGAATGGGAGCCCACCAGATCAAGCGAGGGAATATGCCCTGCGTTAGTTATCGATAATTCTCGCTTGGCTATTTCGACATCTTCATTGGCTGCCAGCAGACTGAAGTTCTGGGCCTGCGCCTTCTCGACCCAGGGCTCGACCGCGGGTGGGTCGGGCAGCGCGAGCGGCACGTCCTTTTTCAGCGACGTTGGATCAGACGGCAATTCGCCAATCAATTCGCGCAACGCCTGACGCGCATCTTCCAGCGTACTCTCAGCATCAATAACGTTGGCTACTGCCAGCTGGTAGCGGGCGCGGCTTTGATGGACGTCAGTGATGTTACCTAGCCCGACATCCAGCCGACCCTGTGCGACCTCGAGCTGCTGGCCATTTGCTTCCCGGTTAGCCTTGGCCAGCTCAAGATTGTCTTGTGCTGCCAGCACACCGAAATAACGCGTCGCCACTCGCTTGATCAGATCCTGGCGAGCGGCTGCATAGTTGGCGGCGGCCTTTCGGACACTGGCCTTGGCTTGCTTTAATGTCGCGAACTGGCCCCAGTTAAACAGCGTCTGCCGCAGCGTTACGTCATAGCCGCTCGAGGGAAAGGATTTCTGGGTACCATTTATCGTGGCGTCGTTTTGCGCTGTCGTCGCACTGGCATCTAGCGACGGCAACAAGTCTGCACGGGCCTTGCCGACCTCCTGAGTTTCTGCCTGATAGTTGGCCTCTGCCGCCAGGAACAGGGGATCATTACGTCGAGCCAACTCCAGTGTCTGGATCAGATCCAGCGAATAGGCGGGTAGTGGCAGCGCGACAAACAGGGTCAGCGCGACAAAAAGCACACGCCGCGCCAGTGTACCCTTATCAGTAAGTTGCCATTGACGGATCAATTTCACGCGCCCATGCATCGATTCCACCTCTCAGATTAAACAGTTTCTCAAAGCCTGCGGTCTGCAAATAGTATGCGACTTGCTGGCTACGTATACCATGATGGCATAGAACGATGACATCCTGCTCACGATCAATTTCATCGACTCGCCCCGGAATCTGACCCATCGGGATCAGGGTCGTGCCGGGCAATGCACAGACTTGAGCTTCCCAGGGCTCGCGCACGTCAACGATAATGAAATCGCGCGCAGGCTCTTGCAGGCGTTGCTGCAACTCGCTAACAGTCATTTGCTGAATCATGGTTTATGGTGCGCGACCGCGCACTGGCGCTAGAAGATGAACCGCTTGGGTTCCTCGGTATCAGGCAACGGCGCGAGATCCGTCTCGAACAACGAAACATCGCTCCAGTTCTTTTGGCCAACACGTTGAATAAGTAATGCCTCCATGACAGGAGATTTGCCAACGATTGCCACAAGTCGCCCACCGATTGTCAGGTTTTCACAGAGAGCTTCCGGCAGGCTGGGTAGCGAACCGTTGACGATAATGACGTCATAAGGCTGATGCACATCCCAACCTTTCGTCGCATCACCGACTTCAAGGGTGACATTGTCGACACCGTGTTCGGAAAGGTTTTTACCTGCCAGTTGACTCAACGCACCGCTGGTATCGACGCTGTAAACCGACGCGCCAAGTTGCGCCAGCAGTGAGGTCAGGTAACCACAGCCGGTACCCACTTCGAGAATCTTGTCGGTTGGCTGGATCTCCAGCGCCTGCAACAAGCGCGCCTCGACCTTGGGCGACATCATTTCCCGGCCCTCTACGAGGGGGATATGCATATCGGCGAACGCCAGGTTGCGATAGGCCGCCGGGACATATTCGTGACGCGGAGCCGCACCCATCAAATCCAGTACTTTTTTGTCAAATACCTCCCAGGGCCGGATCTGCTGTTCGACCATGTTGAAGCGGGCGGTTTTGATTTCCATATCACTCATTGTTCTAGGTTATTGACTCTACGGTAAAAACCGGGCCGATTAGGTTAAATATTTTGCGGCAACAGTGCAAGCGCGGCATCCGAAAATCCCGCACGACTTTCCCTGTTTTTGTGGAAATTTCTCGATATTTTGTGGAGTTCGCGTTAGTTTGCATTCTCTAGACGAATACTTTAGCTTGGTCGTCTGTTTTTACGGCTAGGGGAATCTGCCCGACGTTTTGCTCGGAGCGGATTGAGAATCCAACCCTTGGAACCTGACCCAGTTAACACTGGCGTAGGGAAGCTGCTCCGAACCGCTCCCCTGTGCCCATAGCAAGCCCGCTAGCGGGATCGCAGAGATAATTATGAGCGCCATACCCCAGGAATTCCTGAACAAGACGGCTAAACTGTCCGAGGAAGTCACTCGCCCGTTTCCCAATTCACGCAAGATTCACGTCGAAGGCAGCCGGCCCGATATTCAGGTCCCCATGCGCGAAATCACGCAAGCCGAGACCCAGACGTCCGGCACACCGGAAGAGAACCCGCCGATCACCGTCTACGATACCTCCGGCCCCTACACCGATCCGGCGGTGAGCATTAACTTATTAAAGGGTCTGGCACCGATTCGCGATGCATGGATCGAAGCGCGCGCCGACACCGAGCAGCTGGACGGCCCTAGCTCCGAGTTTGGCCGCTTGCGCCAGAATGATCCGGCCCTGGCCAATCTGCGCTTCGAGCACATTCGCAACCCTCGCCGCGCTTTGGCCGGTAAAAACGTCACCCAGATGCACTATGCGAAACAGGGAGTGGTCACCCCCGAGATGGAATACATCGCCATCCGCGAGAATGCGCGCCTGCAGGAGCTCAAAAACGATCCTCGGTACGCAAAATTGCTGAAACAGCACCCGGGGCATTCTTTTGGCGCCAATATTCCTGATGAGATCACGCCAGAATTTGTGCGCGAAGAGGTCGCCCGTGGTCGCGCCATCATTCCGGCGAATATCAATCACCCGGAACTGGAACCGATGATTATTGGCCGCAACTTCCTGGTGAAGATCAACACCAATATCGGTAACTCGGCGGTCACGTCTTCCATCGAGGAAGAAGTTGAAAAAATGGTGTGGTCGGCCCGCTGGGGAGGCGACACCTTGATGGATCTGTCTACCGGCAAAAACATTCACGAGACCCGCGAATGGATTCTGCGCAACGCGCCCATGCCCATCGGCACAGTGCCTATTTATCAGGCACTGGAAAAGGTCGATGGCAGCCCGGAAGATCTTACCTGGGAACTGTTTCGCGACACCCTGATTGAACAAGCCGAACAGGGGGTGGACTACTTCACCATTCACGCCGGCGTACGTCTGCAGTACGTGCCACTCACTGCCGACCGCGTGACGGGTATCGTTTCCCGCGGCGGATCGATCATGGCCAAGTGGTGCCTGGCGCATCACCAGGAAAATTTCCTTTACACCCACTTTGAAGATATCTGCGAAATCATGAAGGCCTACGACGTATCCTTCAGTCTCGGTGACGGCCTGCGCCCCGGTTGCCTCGCCGATGCCAACGATGCCGCACAGTTCGGTGAGCTGGAGACGTTGGGCGAGCTGACCAAAATCGCCTGGAAACATGACGTGCAGGTGATGATCGAGGGACCGGGTCATGTGCCGTTGCACATGGTCAAGGAAAATGTCGACAAGGAACTCGAGGACTGTTTCGAGGCACCGTTCTATACACTGGGACCGCTGGTCACCGATATCGCACCGGCTTACGACCATATTACCAGCGCCATCGGCGCCGCCAACATTGGTTGGTACGGTACCGCCATGTTGTGTTACGTCACACCAAAAGAACACCTTGGCCTGCCCAACAAACAGGATGTGCGCGACGGTATCATCGCCTACAAGATCGCGGCGCACGCGGCTGACCTGGCCAAGGGCCATCCCGGTGCACAGTTACGTGACAATGCCTTGAGCAAGGCACGTTTCGAATTCCGCTGGCAGGATCAGTTCAATCTTTCACTGGACCCGGAGCGCGCGCGGGAGTTTCACGACGAAACCCTGCCCAAAGACGGACACAAGGTAGCTCATTTCTGTTCCATGTGTGGACCCAAATTCTGCTCCATGAAGATCACGCAAGAGGTGCGTGACTACGCCAGCAAGGGTATGGAAGAGAAGGCGGTCGAGTTCAAGCAGAAGGGGGCCGAGATTTACCAGAAGACCTGACCCATCCGATCTGTGGGGTATATTGGCCCGAACGTCTGAACCCTAATGATCTGTGTCAATGTTTTGCAATCGAGGATAAAGGTATAGTTCTTCACGGGGAGGAATAAATTATTCCTTGAGGAGAACAAGTACCATGGCAAATATAGTAGTTTTGGGGGCAGGAATCGGTGGCATGCCAGCCGCCTACGAGTTGCGCGCAGCGCTGGGCAAGAAGCACGATATCACTGTCGTCAATGCCAACGATTTCTTCCAATTTGTCCCTTCTAACCCCTGGCTCGCCGTCGGCTGGCGCAAACGTAAAACCATCACCCTGCCGCTGGAACGCTATCTGAAAAAGCGCGGCATCAAATTCGTCCAGGGATGGGTGGAAAAAATTGAACCCGAAAACAACCTGCTCAAACTCAAAGGCGGGGATCAGGTCAGTTACGACTACCTCTTGATTGCTACCGGGCCAAAACTCGCATTCGAGGAAGTGCCTGGCAGTGGCCCGATCGACGGGTTCACCCAGTCGGTCTGCACCGTCGACCATGCGGAAAAGGCCTATGAGGACTTCCAGCGCCTGGTCGAGGATCCGGGCCCGGTGGTTGTCGGCGCAGTGCAGTTCGCCAGTTGCTTCGGTCCCGCCTATGAGTACGCTGCGATACTGGATACGGCGCTGAAGAAGCGCGGAGTACGCAACAAGGTACCGATGACCTTTGTCACCAGCGAGCCATATATCGGCCACTTGGGACTCGGTGGCGTCGGTGATTCCAACGGCCTGCTAGAGCACGAATTCCGCAACCGTCACATCAAGTGGATTACCAATGCCAAAGTTGCCAAGGTCGAAGCTGGCAAGATGTTTGTTGAAGAACTCGATGCCAAGGGTGAAGTTGCCAAAGAGCATGAACTGGAATTCAAACACGCGATGATGCTGCCGGGCTTCAAGGGTGTCGATCCGGTGGCTGCTGTCGATGGCTTATGCAATCCGCGCGGTTTTGTCATTGTTGATGAGCACCAGCGTAGCCCGAAGTATCCCAACATCTTTTCCGCTGGCGTCTGTATTGCCATCCCGCCTGTCGAGGCGACACCGGTACCCACCGGCGCACCCAAGACCGGCTACATGATCGAGTCGATGGTGACTGCCATTGTGAAAAATATTAAAGCGGAAATCACCGGCTACCCGGTGGCTGCCAAGGCTACCTGGAACGCCTTCTGCCTGGCTGATCTTGGTAATACCGGTGCGGCGTTTATCGCGCTGCCTCAGATCCCGCCGCGCAACGTGACCTGGTTCAAGAAAGCCAAATGGGTACATTGGGCCAAAATCGCGTTCGAGAAATACTTCATGCGCAAAATGCGCAAAGGTGTTTCCGAACCGATTTTTGAGCGCTGGGTATTGCGCCTGATGGGTGTGGCGCGCCTGCGT
>JAJDNE010000033.1 GCA_022340825.1 Acidiferrobacterales bacterium
CAGGCTGAGGTTGTCACCAAAGACAAAGTCCCGGTCGGCCACCAGTGTTTCCGCGTAATCCAGGCTGTCGTGGATTTTCTTCGCGTGCTTGTCGATGACTTCCTGCATACGCTTTCCCTCGGGACGCAATCCTTCCAGGAAGCGGGTAACGGTGGCATCGAGCATGCCATCCGCCATTGCGTGGATCTTCTGAACCTGCCAGCGAGCTTCACCGTCAGCCGGAACCAGGCGTTCACCTGACAGGGTATCGAGGTACTCGACAATCACCGGCGAATCAAACAGAACGTCACCGCTGTCGCGTTCCAGCACCGGGATCTTTCCGAGAGGATTGAGTTCGCGAAAACGCCCGCCCGGATCGGCAGGCCGCTCCAGTATCCATTCGCAATCGATACCTTTCTCCTGAATCAGTACGCGGGTCTTGCGCACGTACGGCGAAGTGTCAGATCCGTAGAGTTTCATCGCGTTACCATATAGTTAATAACCAGCCCGGCAAATACCGCGGCGCCGAACCAGTTATTGTTGAGAAAGGCCTTGAAACAGAGTTTGGCCTCACGGCGATAGATGAGTGTCTGTTGATATATCGCCAGACCCGCTGCCACCAGCACACCTATATAATAAGAGTACCCCAGGTTGGCCATGGTCCCGGCCAGTGTGAGCAAGGCCAGGCTCGCAAGATGAGCGAGCCCGATCATATGGCGATCCCATTGACCAAACAAAATGGCGGTGGATTTCACGCCGACCTTGAGATCATCTTCACGATCAACCATGGCATAGGCCGTATCATACGCCACTGACCAGAACATGTTGGCTAGGAATAGTACCCATGCCACGGCCGGCACGTGACTAGTCTGTGCGGCAAACGCCATCGGGATCGACCAGCCGAAGGCAATACCCAGGTAAAACTGCGGCAGATGCGTATAGCGCTTCATGAACGGATAACTGGCGGCGAGAAAGGCGCCAACAAGGGACAGGACAATAGTCAGCATGTTGAGCTGCAGCACCAGCACGAAAGCAATCAGGCACAGGATCACAAACAGGCCCAACGCCTCACGGTTGGTGACACGCTGCGCTGCCAGCGGGCGATGTTGCGTTCGCTCGACGTGCGGATCGAAATCACGATCAGCATAGTCGTTGATGACGCAACCGGCCGAACGCATGAGCGCAACGCCGGCAACAAAAATTGCCAATACCAGCAGGCCGGGCCTGCCCTCACTGGCGATCCACAGACCCCACAGCGTCGGCCACATCAGCAGCAGGATGCCGATCGGCCGATCAAGCCGCATCAACAGGGCATACTCACGCAAGCGATTCGACAGGGTCAAAAGCCTTTGTCCTCAATCACCGGCAGAAACAACTCGCTCACCAGCAGTGGTTTGTCATGCAGGGTAAATACAGAACGACGCCCCCAAATCACCGCAGGCGTGCGTTCCAGCTGTGCGGCCACGATGCCATACAGTTTATCGCGCCCAGTCACACGTACTACCTCAACTTCGCTACGCCGCATGCTGGGATCCGCAAACAGGGTCGCGCCCAGCGACTTCGATTTTAAATACGCCAGTCGCCGTTCTCGCCCGCTAAGGGTGGCCCGCGGTATCACGGTACGCGCGTAGACCCATGGTTCTTCGTCACACAACAGTTGCACCTGGCGCACCAGCGCGTGGCCACTACTGTCCATTCCCAACGCCTGTGCTTCATTACTCATTGGACGGGTCCAATCCTGCGCCAGCACCTTCACTCGAAATTGCCCGGAACATGCAGCGACAATGCGCTGCGTCAATGACGCGCGATCCAGTAGCCAGTGCAAAATGGTTTCCGGTACCTGGCCCTGGCGAAGTCGTCGCCTCGGAATCCATACCGGCTCGGGATGATAGCCAGACATGCTGACGTGCGTGGAAACTGGCTTCATTTAATTCTTTTCTCGGTAAACTGGTAGCGACCGCTATTATACATCTGCGTAATCCTGTCGCTGCCCTATCCATCTCTCGATAATCGGTTGTACTCGCTCGGGAAAGTCCGACTGCAAGACCTTCGCAGCGGCACGGACCTTGGGCAACAACTCTCGATCACGAACAATATCTGCGATATGGAATTGCTGCATGCCGGTCTGACGTGTGCCAAGCATTTCACCAGGCCCGCGCAATTCCATATCCCGGCGCGCGATCTCGAAGCCGTCGTTGGTTTCGCGCATGGCGGCCAGCCGCTGCCTGGCGAATTCCGATAGTGGCGCCTGATACATCAATACACAGCTGCTCTTGTCAGCGCCGCGTCCAACACGACCACGCAACTGGTGCAGCTGGGACAACCCGAGTCGCTCGGAATTCTCGATGATCATCAGGCTGGCATTGGGCACATCGACACCGACCTCGATAACCGTCGTTGCGACCAGCAAATCGGTCTCGCCGGACTTGAACGCCGCCATCGCCCGTTCCTTTTCCAGCGGTTTCATCCGTCCATGAACCAGCGCCACCTTGATGTCGGGCAAAGCCGCCCGTAATGCCGCCTCGGTATCGGTCGCGGTCTGCAATTGCAATGTTTCACTTTCCTCGATCAGCGGACATACCCAGTAGGCCTGGCGACCCTCCTGGCATGCTGACTGCACCCGTTGCACTACTTCGGCACGGCGAGTGTCCGGTATCACGACGGTCTCTACCGGTTTACGACCGGGCGGCAACTCATCAATGGTCGAGACATCGAGATCGGCGTAGATAGTTTGCGCCAGTGTTCGCGGAATCGGTGTCGCGGTCATGATCAACTGGTGCGGTGCCCGGCCGTCATCCAGCCCTTTCTCACGCAAGGCCAGGCGCTGGTGTACACCGAAGCGATGCTGTTCGTCGACAATGATCAGGCCCAGGTGCGCAAAGCTGACGCCCTCCTGGAATAATGCGTGGGTTCCCACAATGACTTTCACCGTGCCGGTAGCCATTGCCTCGAGCACACTCTGTCGTTCGCGGTTCTTCAGGCTGCCGGAAAGCCTGGCCACCGGGATGCGCAATGGATCGAGCCAGTGGCGGAAATTGTTCAAGTGTTGTTCGGCCAGCAACTCGGTTGGCGCCATAATGGCAACCTGGTAACCGGCCTCCACTGCCTCCAATGCAGCGAGCGCGGCAACGATGGTTTTACCCGAGCCGACGTCACCCTGCACAAGCCGTTGCATGGGATGTGGCTCTGCCAGATCCATTCGTATCTCGTCGAGCACGCGTTGTTGCGCACCGGTTAGCGAGAACGGCATGTTGGCCAATAGAGCATCCTGTAACTCATGTGCGCCCTTCATCACCGGTGCCTCGTGTTTACGCTGGCGCTCGCGCAAACGTTGCATACTCAAATGATGTGCCAGCAATTCTTCAAATACCAACCGCTGTTGCGCCGGGTGACGCCCCGCTTCCAGCAGGGCGACATCCTCTTCCGGGCTCGGTCGGTGCACGGTTAACAGTGCTTGTCTCAGATTTGGCAGGCCAAGATCATCCAGGATCGACTGAGGTAACCACTCCTTGATCGCCGGCAGGATACTGTCGACGGCCTGCTGAACCAGATTGCGGGTACTCAGTTGATGTACACCTTCGGTAGTTGGATACACCGGCGTCAGTGCTGACTCGGTCTCCGGTTCGGCATCATCGATGAACTGGTATTCGGGGTGAATCATTTCCGGGCCGTCACGGCCGGCGCGCACTTCACCATAGCAGCGCAGGGTTCGGCCACGGACGAGATTTTCTTTCTGGGCATTGGAAAAATGAAAAAAGCGCAGCGACAGGAAGCCGGTGCCATCACTGATACGGCAGATGAGATTGCGCCGACCGCGAAACGCGACATCGGTCAGTTCAATATCGCCAACGACTACTGCAGCCTGGCCCGGTTGCAATGATCCAAGCGGCACTACCCGGGTTCGGTCCTGGTAACGAAACGGCAAATGAAACAGAGCATCTTGTGCCGTCAGCAGGCCCAGCCGTTCGAGCTTTTGCGCCAGCTTCGGGCCGACGCCCTTGAGCACAGTGATCGGTTGGGATTCAGCACCCATGCAGTCGACTTACGGTTTGCAGTATGTGGCTGGAGACAACTCGTTCAGGAAAGATCCATGACGGCATCCATTTCCACGTCGGCACCCTTGGGCAGCGCAGCCACGCCGACGGCGGCACGTGCCGGATAGGGTTCCTGAAAATATTCAGCCATGACTTCGTTGACCAGGGGAAAATGTGACAGATCAGGCAGAAAGACATTCAGCTTCACCACGTCTTGCAGACTGCCACCGGCTGCGGTGGCAACCGCGCTCAGATTATCGAATACCTGCTTGATCTGTGCGCGCATATCCCCTGCGACCAGGTCACCGCCGGCCGGTGGCAGCGGGATCTGTCCGGACAGGTAAACGGTGGTACCTACCTTGACTGCCTGTGAATAGGTACCGATCGCCTGAGGCGCGTTGTCGGTTTTAATTATTTCCTTTGCCATGAATACCAGCTCCGAATTGAGTGTGTACAGTCAGTGAATTAACCCTTGATTCGAATGACCCGGACAATCGATTCCTTGGAACGAATCGAGCGCATGATCTGCGCAAGATGGTCTCGGTCGCGCACATCAATGGTAAACAGCATGGTGGTGTAATGACCATCACGCTCGTCAAACGAAACCGAATCGATATTCGCTTCCTGCTCGGAAATAGTCGAGGCCACGGCCGCCAGCACGCCACGCTGGTTCTTTGATTCGATCCGCAGGTTCACCGGGTAGGTGCCTTCCGATTCCGGCTCCCACTTGATGTCAATCCAGCGCTCAGGGTGTTTGCGGTATTCGGCAACGTTGGGGCAATCCTCCGTGTGCACGACGATACCGCGCCCGGCGGTAAGAAAACCCAGTATCGGATCGCCCGGAATCGGGCGACAGCAACGTGCGAAATTCACCACCACACCTTCGGTGCCGTGAATCGCAACGGCCGGGACACCGGTCGGCTCGCCGCGGGCCTCGTCTTCCGGAGCCGGTAACAACTGTCGTGCAACCAGTGGCGCCTGGCGATTGCCCAGACCGATATCTCTTAACAACAGATCCCAACTCTTCATGCTGATCTCTTTCAGCAGAACTTCGCGAGCCTCATCGTTGATTTCTTCAAGGCTTGAACCCTGCGCATGAAGCGCCCGATCAAGCAGACGCTCTCCGAAAGCAATAGCCTCGTGGTTCTGCTGATTTTTCAGATAGCTGCGTATATTGGCGCGTGCCTTACCGGTAAATACAAACTCCAGCCAGGTCGGATTCGGTCGCCCCCATTCCGATGTCAGGATTTCAACGTGATCGCCATTACGCAGTTCGCGCCGCAACGGCACCATCTTGCGGTTTACTCGGGCACCGACGGCCTTGTTACCGATATCGGTATGCACATCGTAGGCGAAGTCGAGCACGGTGGCGCCGCGCGGCAGCTTTTTGATCTCGCCGCCCGGCGTAAACACATAGACCTCGTCCGGAAACAGGTCGACCTTGAGGTGCTCCAGAAACTCACGCGGATTGCCCGCCTTCTGCTGTATGTCCAGCAGGTTTTTCAGCCACTGCAGTGCGGTTTCATGTGCGCGATCACCCGGGGCCTCGCCACTCTTGTAAAGCCAATGTGCGGCCACACCGACCTCGGCTACATGGTGCATGTCGCGTGTTCGGATCTGTACCTCGATCGATACACTGTAAGGGCCAAAGACCACGGTATGCAGCGACTGGTAACCATTGGTCTTGGGGATCGCAATGTAGTCCTTGAACCTGCCCGGAATCGGCTTGTACAGATTGTGGATGATGCCGAGCACGCGATAACAGGTGTCGACCTTGTCGACGATTATCCGAAACGCAAAAATATCATGTACCTGTTCAAACGACAGATTCTTCTCGCGCATCTTTCGATAGATGTTGTAGACGTTCTTTTCGCGACCGCTGACCTCAGCCTCGACACCTTCCTGTTTAAGCTGCTCAACAATGGCATCGTTGATACGTTCGACGATGGCGTTGCGATTTCCATGGCGTTTGCGCATGGCATTCGCCAGTATCCGATAACGCATGGGATACAGGGCTTCAAAAGACAGGTCTTCGAGTTCCACCGCCCATTGGCGCACGCCAAGACGATTGGCAATAGGGGCATAGATATCGAGTGTTTCACGTGCGATGTTGCGTCGCTTGTACAACGGTAGCGCGTTGATGGTGCGCATGTTGTGGAGACGATCGGCGAGCTTGATAATGATCACGCGGATGTCTCGCGTCATCGCCAGCATCATTTTACGGAAGTTTTCGGCCTGCTCTTCTTCCTTGCTCTGAAACTCGATCTTGCTGATTTTGCTGACGCCGTCGACGAGCTCGGCCACGGTTTCGCTAAACTCACTGGCGATGTGGTCCTTGGCGGTCTCGGTATCCTCAATAGTGTCGTGCAGGATGGCAGCAATAATGGAACGACTGTCGAGGTGCATGCCCGCCAGGATATTGGCGACTTCCAGCGGATGGTGAATGTAGGGTTCCCCGCTCCTGCGGGTCTGGCCTTCGTGGGCCTCGGCGCCAAAGAGGTAGGCGCGATAGACGTCGTTGACTTCGTTGTGTGGCAGGTAGGTCTCGAGCAGTTCGCACAGGTCGCCGATCAGTAACCTGCGCGACTGCCACTCGGGGCCAGAGGTATCGGCGTTATTCTTCTTCGCCGCTTGCTTCTTCCGGGGATTCTTCGGCTGCTTTGGCTTCGGCGACTTCTTCTGTCGCTTCGCTGACTGCTCCGAAGCCGGCGGCATCGAGCTCGTTGAGTGCGTTTTCGTCGACATCCAGACCGGCCTCTACCTCGTGCTCACTTTCTTCAAGGATTGCATTGGTAACAAAACCACCGGCGATTTCGCGCAACGCCAGTACCGTGGGTTTATCATTCTCCTGCTCAACGCAAGGTTCGGCACCGGCTGACAATTGACGCGCGCGACGCGCTGCCACCAACACCAACTGAAATCGATTCTCAACGTTCTCCAGGCAGTCTTCAACTGTCACACGTGCCATATCTGTCTATTCTCCTGATCTATCCGGGTTCGGGAACCGGTGCCGCTGGCCCGGGTCCCGTAAAATGGCCGGGTATAGTACTGATCCTGAAACCTTTTTTCCACTTATTCGCGCAATAACTGGTCCATATCCAGCTTCGGTACCCTGGCCTGTTCCGGGTGACCGGTCAGAATAGCGTGTAAATCGGCCAATGCAGCGTCAAAATCATCATTTACCACGAGATAATCGAATTCTTGGTAATGGCTCATTTCCGATACGGCATCGCGCATACGCCGGGCGATAATCTCATCCGAGTCCTGACCGCGGCCACGGAGGCGGTTTTCCAGCTCCTCGCGGCTCGGCGGCAGGATAAAGATAGCGCAGGCATCGGGCATTTGTGCCTTGATGGCGCGCGCGCCCTGCCAGTCGATATCCAGAATCACGTTTTTTCCCTGTTCCAGCAGGTCCTCGATCGCAACGCGCGATGTTCCGTAAAAGTTATCGAATACCTGCGCGTGTTCCAGAAACTCGCCGGCATCCGCCATCGACTTGAATTGCTCGGTCGTAACAAAGAAATAGTGCACGCCGTGCTCTTCACCGGGTCGCGGTGCGCGAGTGGTGTGCGATACCGATACCGCGATGTCTGGCGACGAATCCACCAGCGCCCTGGCCAGGCTGGATTTACCTGCGCCGGAGGGCGCCGAGAATATAAAAAGCGTCCCCTTCTTCATTCGACGTTCTGCACCTGTTCTCGCATTTGCTCGATTAGCACTTTTAGCTCAACCGACGCGTTGGTTACACGGATGTCGGCGGCCTTGGAACCAATGGTATTGGCCTCGCGATTGAATTCCTGCATGAGGAAATCCAGACGCCGGCCAACCGCGCCGCCCTTTTTGATCACGCGACGCACTTCCGAGATGTGGGTCACCAGCCGGTCCAGTTCTTCGGCAATATCTGACTTGCTGGCAAAAATCACGATCTCCTGCTCCAGTCTCGCGGGATCGAGTTCCTGCGCGATGTCCTTCAATCGGTCATGTACCCGCTGGCGATAGGCGCTGATGACTTCGGGCATGATTTCCCGGGCCGCGTTGACGACAGCGTCGGCTGCGGCCAATCGCTGCTCTATGTGTTGAGCCAGGTCGCTTCCTTCGCGTTCGCGCGTGCTCACCAGTTCCTGCAGGGCCCGGTCAAACCCCGCCAGCGCGGCCTCGCCGAGTGCATCGACGTCCAGGGCCGGTGTTTTCATTACGCCCGGCCACTGCAGGATATTCGCCGTTGGCAGTACAGACTTGTCGCCACTGCGTGCACCGATCTCCCGCGCGGCGGCCAGCAGTCGATCGACCAGCGACTCATCCAGCTCAAATTCGCTGCCGGCCTGGTTGTTGCGTTGAAAACGCAGGCCGCAATCTACCTTGCCCCGGCCCAGTCTTTGCCCGAGACGTTTGCGAATTTCGGCCTCCAGGCCGCGCAAATCCTCTGGCAGGCGCATGCTGATATCGAGGTAGCGGTGATTGACCGAGCGTATTTCCCAGGTCAGGGTGCCCCAGTCACCCTCGGACTGGTCGCGGCCAAAAGCTGTCATGCTATAAATCATATGAAGTGTGCCAGTTCGCAAATCGGCGCTCATGGTATAACGTTTGAAGGCTTGCGCCCAATGGCGACCTGAATGGAATGCTGGTCTATTCTTATATATATAATGGTGTGCGAAACAAGAATTAGTCATTTGCCGGGTCATGCCCGGCAGTTAGTCCCTTATACGAGCCAGTTAGTTATTGCCTGATGAGTCCGTCCAGCCTGCAACATGCCTTGCCCAAAGGGCACATGCTGAATACTTACCGTATTGAGAAGAGTATTGGCGGCGGTGGATTCAGCATGGTTTATCTTGCAGTCGACGCCGAGCGCCATCGCCGCGTGATCATCAAGGAGTTCCTGCCACTGGACCAGGTACGTCGTCGCGAAGATGCGAGTGTTGAGTTCGTTTCCCAGGACGAGGGCACACCCGATCCGGGTGCCGCCGGTATCAAGCGATTCTTCAACGAGGCCGCAGCGCTTGCCAAGGTCAGCCACCCGAACATTGTCAAAGTGCGTGATGTCTTTCGTGCCAACAACACCGTTTACATGGTCATGGATTACCACAAGGGCAAGGACCTTCGTTGGTACATCAAGCGACACAACGGTCGCCTGAGTGAAAAATTTATTGTCACCATCTTCCCGGACTTGCTTGAAGGTCTGCGCGAGATGCATCATCGCAACCTGTTACATCTTGATATCAAACCGGCAAATATCTTTATTCGACCGGGTGGCAAACCCCTGCTGCTGGACTTCGGCGCCGTACGAGACGCCATGAATTCGCGGGCACGCGGACCGCACACGTTGACCATGGGTTATGCGCCCATGGAACAGCACCGGAACCGCCACGTCGGACCATGGAGCGATCTGTATGCGATTGGTGCCAGCATGTGGGCGTGCATGGCTGGAAAACCGCCGCCAAAGTCGACGGATCGCTCAACAAAAGATACGCTGCGCCCAGCGGTTAAAACATTTGCCCGGCAGTATTCGCGCCAGCTTCTGGAGACCATCGACTGGTGCCTGCAGATGGACCCGCTGCAACGACCGCAAACTGTTGACGAGTTGCTGGACTTTATTAACAAGGACTGGATTGAAGAAGAGCACCCCACCTTCTGGCGACGCTTCTGGCACGGGGAAGGACAAAACTAGTCAATGAAATACGATCTGGCCGAATACACGTTAACCGGTGCCCGGGCAATGAACCAGGACTGCATCGGCTATTCCGAACGCGGGAATTCAGTACTGCTGGTACTGGCCGATGGCCTGGGCGGTCACGAGGGCGGCGAGCTGGCATCGGAACTATTCGTGCAGGCGGTGATCCATGCCTACCAGTCGATCAGGCAACCGATGATTTCGCAGCCGTCGGCGTTTCTGGCACTGGCGATCCTGCATGCCCATCGAGCGATCAACGCCATGGGCAAATCACAGAAGCCGCCGATCGAGCCGCGCACGACTTGCGTTGTCTGCCTGGTACAGGATGGGTATGCCTACTGGGCACACGTGGGTGACAGTCGCTTATACCTGTTCCGCAATAACAAGGTGGTACGGCGCACCAGCGACCACACGCAGATTGAGCAAATGCGTCAGCAGGGTGTACTGAGCGAAGCCGACATGCTTACCCACCCGGAGAAGAGTCGCTTGCTTCGTTGTGTTGGCGGCCCGCGCCAACCGGCCGTCACGCTTGGCGAAGAGACAGCGTTGATGCCGGGTGATGTATTGCTGCTGTGCACCGACGGATTGTGGGAGGCGCTCACGACCGAGGAAATCGGTACCTACATGCGTGAAAAAAACCTGGAAGATGCGCTGGTCGACATGCTGATAGCGGCAGAAAACAAAATGGGTGATAGCTCGGATAATATCAGCGCCACCTGCCTGCGCTGGCGTGATGAATTGACCAACAAGCCGCCGTTGCAATCCAATACCGGCGGAGAAGTGGATCACGATGCGCTCTGGTCCATTGCGGCAAAAAAACGGGCGGCAACCGGAGCGACGCAACCTGCCACGGGTAAAGGCAACCTGGCCGCAGCGCCAAAACCGTCGCCCGCGCGCCGAAAACCGGCCGATGGTGGCGAATCGCTCGAGGGTGAAATCGAAAAACTGGAATCCTTCCTCGAAGATTTTCTACCGAAGCGTTAACATCCGCGTGCCGGCCCGGCACATCACAACCACAAGGAAAAACCTATGCGCCCGAGCGGACGTAATCCTGATCAATTACGCGAAATCACACTCACCCGAAACTATACCCGGCATGCGGAGGGCTCGGTGATGGTCGAGTTCGGTGGCACCAAGGTTTTGTGTAACGCCACCGTCGAAACCCGCGTACCGCCGTGGCTGAAAGGCAAGGGGCAGGGCTGGGTCACCGCCGAGTATGGCATGCTGCCCCGCTCTACCGGTTCGCGCATGCAACGCGAGGCGGCCAAGGGCAAGCAGGGTGGTCGTACTATGGAGATCCAGCGCCTGATCGGGCGCTCGCTGCGTGCCGCGGTTGATCTGCAAAAGTTGGGCGAACACAGCATTACCATTGATTGCGATGTCATTCAGGCCGATGGCGGGACGCGCACGGCTTCCATTACCGGCGGCTGCGTCGCATTGGTTGATGCCATCAGCCATATGCATGAAAAAAAACTGATCAGTACCGACCCGCTGGTTCACCTGGTTGCCTCGGTTTCATGTGGCATCTACCAGGGTACGCCGGTGCTTGACCTGGACTACGACGAGGACTCCAATGCCGAGACCGACATGAACTTTGTCATGGACGACACCGGCAAGTTTATCGAGATCCAGGGGACGGCCGAGGAAGCAGCATTCTCGCTAGACGAAATGCTGGCGATGACCGAGCTCGCCACTGGCGGCATCAACCAGTTAATCGCGAAACAGAAGCAGGCGCTGGGCCTGTAACCATGGGAAGGCGCATCGTTCTCGCCAGTAACAACGCTGGCAAGGTAAGGGAAATAGGTCAATTGCTCGCCGATCAGGAAATCGAGGTCCTGCCACAGTCAGAGTTCGATATCCCCGAGGCAGAGGAAACCGGCCTGACTTTTGTCGAGAACGCCATCCTCAAGGCACGCCACGCTGCACACCTGGCGGGTCTGCCCGCCATCGCCGATGACTCCGGCATTGAAGTTGACGCATTGAATGGTGCACCGGGTATTTACTCCGCACGTTTCGCCGGCAAAGGCGCTAGCGATTCAGACAATTTACGGAAACTGCTGGAAGAACTGAAAGATGTGCCCGAACAGAATCGGACCGCGCGTTTTCAGTGCCTCATGGTCTACATGCGCCACGAGAAAGATCCGACGCCAATTATTTGCCAGGGTACCTGGGAAGGCTGCATCCTGTTCGAGCCACGAGGCAGCGGAGGTTTCGGTTATGACCCGGTGTTTTATGTGCCGACACATGACTGTGCCTCGGCGGAACTTGCACCAGATGAAAAAAATCGCCTGAGCCACCGGGGCCAGGCGATTCGAAAACTCGTCACAGCACTCAAGGAAAGTGCCGCCTGATCCCGCTACTACTTGCCGGGCATTTTTATTACTTTCAGCAACGCCAGTAATATCACCATGCCAGCAGCAATTGTTAGCCAACCTCCCAGCCCAATGCGCGGAAATACATCGAACTGGAGTCGAATAAACCCGTAAACAAAACCCGCGACAGGCATAACCCCCGCGATCCACGCCGGGATTGTCCTGTCCTTACCAATGGCGCCAAACGCGATAATCAACACGGCACTGATGGGTACAAGAAAAAGTGAATACACCAGATAAACATTGATATCGAATTTACCCGTCCACGACTTAAGAGAAGTCGCCTTCGCTGCGGCATGAGCAATATCCGGTATCTCGTAACCGGCAAACGAACCACCCAGTTTTATCCAGGGTAAAAAGAATGCGACAACAATTACTGCCGCGCCAATAGTAACCAGATCAACGGGAATCGTAACTCTGGATTTTGCCATTGCACTGCCTCCCCCGTTCGGGATTAATGTTAATAATCGAATTGCGGTAGACGAATTCCGACGTCTTGTTCCCGTCGACCGTGCGCCTAGATTCTTCCGTCGAGATAGCGCTTTCTTCTGGCCGGCGGAAATTTTTCTATTGCATACCGTAACATGGTCCTCGGCATATTTTTATAACGGGATTTGAGAAATTTCTCCTCGACCTGACGATCGCGGTTACCGACCTCGCGCAACATCCAGCCAACGGCTTTGTGAATAAGATCGTGCTTGTCATTGAGCAGAAGATCGGCAATCTTGAGGCTGTCGTCAAAATCGTCGTGGCTGATGAAAAACAGGGTCGCCATCATGGCAACACGCCGACTCCACAGGTGTGGCGACCGCGCCAGGGAGTAAAGGCGCTTGCGATCGTGTTCTCGCAGATAGCCGCCTACAATGCGAGGCGCAGATATATCGACCAGGTCCCAGTTGTTGATGTTTCGCAGGTTATGCAGATAAAGATTGAATATCCGCTTCTGATCTTCAGCTGCGCCGCGCTGAAACTGCTCGACCAGTATCAACAGCGCCAGCATACGCTCTTCATGATAGGCCGAGTTTATAAGTGACTCGACATCTGAAAACGGCAGGGTTCGGTATTGCTTCGCCAGCTTTCGTAACGGCCCGACACGTACACCGAGAAACCGGTCGCCCTCACCGTACTCACCGGGGCCGGTCTTGAAATAACGCTGCAGATTCGTTGCATCTTCCTTGCTGGCAACCTGTTCCAGCTTGGAACGAATTTCCTTTAATACCACCACGAGCCCGAGCGTGCCTAGAGCTTGAGATACACCAGCCACCAGACCAACACAGCGCCGACTACCATGACCACCCTGAGAGACCAATAAATGCTGTTTTTCTCACCCGATTTCTCTATTGCAGACCACGCACTGTGAAATGTTGTAGAAAAGCTTTTCCGAACAGCCTGAAGACGAGCCTTGCGTACTTCTATCGATTTATTCAGCAAAGAAAGAATGTAGTTGCCTAGCACGGCAACAACCGTAGCGACCAGACACAGGACCAGTTTTTCGACTTCCGACGCCCTTCCGTCAATAAGCTGCGCCACACCAACAACGGCGGCATACAGCAACAACGCGTAGTTCGTGACGGACCACTGCTGACGCTTGAAAAATTCAAGATCGGTTACGCTGACCTGGTATAGAAGCCGCAGCTCTTCGTGCGTATTGGTATTTTCAGTCGACATCCGTGACTCCTATTGCGCGAACTCAAGCTCGTCCTGGATCGCGGCCAGCCCCGCCTTTGCGCAGGCATCGTCAACGTCGCCGGGCGACTTCTTCCCCGGTGCCCCGGCCACACCGATAGCGCCATACATCACTCCGCCGGTTCGTATCGCGATACCGCCACCTATCAGCGAGAAATTCTGTGACCCGCGCAGATGGGGGAGACGCGGGCCGAGCTCCTCCGTGGAACCTTGAAGGGTTGCTGCCGTCCAAGCCTTGTTTTTGGCGCCTTTAATTGTGTGCTTACCGGACAACGGGCTCCTGACAAACGCAACAAGGTTGCCATAGCGATCCGTAACCGCCACGGCGACCTGATATCCCTTTTTACTGCAGTCGCGCGCGGCTGCGAGCGCTGCCTTGTTCGCGACCTCCATCGACAGCGCGCGAATCGTTACATATGGAGACTCTTCGGCGATGGCATCAACGCTAGCCAGTAGCAAGGCGGCAACGGCTGTCAGTCTTTTCACGTAATTCTCCTGCTTTGTCTGAATGGTTAAATTGTTGTTACTGGGCTGCTTTCGGTTCGGTCTTATTCCCTGTCGTTACCAGTTCCTTCAGCGTTTTGTCCTTCAGGTAGTCGCCGACCACCGTGTCCAGCTCCTTGAATAATCCTTTGATCTCCGGTGCGACAGAAACATGCTCGAATGGTTTTTGTGCCTCGCGATTTCCGGCACGAACGGTATCCAGGACATCCTTGATGCGAGTGGAGTCCAGCGGCATGGCTGGCATATACACCGGTGGTTCGTCATTGGTACTTACCACCATTTCATTCTGTTCCATCAACTCCAGCACCGTTCTCATCACATCTGCCTGGATACGAAACTGCTGAGCCAACGCATCCAGTGTCCAGCCGGCACGCTTTTCATAAAAATGTTTTCCAATAAGAAACATTGCCCCCAGCGCAAGTTTCTCTTTCAGGATATTGCTCAAGCGCAAATCATGTTGCTGCGGTGACAGGTACCCGGGATTTTGAACGTAGAACGCAACTACTGCACCAACCAACAAGATCAGCCAGGAGAGGTACAACCAGATCATGAAGACGATCAGTGTCGCCAGCGCAGAATAAATCGCAGTGTACTTGGTTGAGTTGGCAACAAACGAAGCAAAGGCCCAGCCGCTCGACTCCCACAGGATACCCCCGACGATAGCACCGATCAGGGCCGGTACAACGCGCACCTTGGTATTGGGAATAATAATATAGAGCACTGTGAAAGCGGCGATAACAAACAGGTAGGGCACCAGCACGAGAACTGAATTAATTAAAAAGCTTAATGTGCTGATTCCCAGCAGGCTCTGCACGATGGAGCTTTTCATCACGGTGGCCGTGATACCCATTGCGGAAAAAACGAGCACCGGACCAAAGACAAGTACGCTCAGGTAATCGCTAACACGCTCGGTAAACCGCCGCTGGTACCTTACGTGCCATGTGTAGTTGAACGAACGCTCGATTTTCTGCATCAGCGCTATTACGGTATACAACAACATACCCAGGCCGATTGCACCGAGAATCCCGACTTTCATATTGTCGACGAAAGCGAGGATATTGGTAGTAATCACTTTTGCGCTCGGCCCTAACGGTGCCAGAAATTCAAGCAGCATCGGTTCCAGCTGGCCATAAACACCGAATGCCTTAAGCACGGAAAAACTGAGTGCCAGTAACGGGACCAGCGAGAGCAACGTGGTATATACCAGGCTCATTGCCCGCAAATTCAACTGCCCGACGGCGATCTCGTGCGCTACCGCGTGCAGGATTCGGGCAGCCAAAATCAGAATCGCCCGAAAACGGGGCTTGCTCGCCACATCCACCTCCCAAACGGCGGCTCTATACGCCTTCTGGAGTCGATCCTTGATGGGAGTTATCGCCACGTGCACCTCTGCGCCATGCGCATGCCAGGACTGGGTTTCGGTTGGCCATCATAACCGCAGAAAGCCGCAAAAATAAACGACGCTTATTGCCAGGGCACGGCTCGACCTCTTGCTATAATCGCCAAACCGCCCCACTTTTATTTACCAGATGCTGAACACTCCCCCACCACTTTCGCTATACGTGCACCTGCCGTGGTGCGTACAGAAATGCCCGTATTGCGACTTTAATTCACACCCACTTCGAGGCGAGGTGCCAGAGACTGAGTATGTAAACGCCCTGCTGCGTGATCTGGAGCAGGATTTGCCAAGGGTATGGGGACGTCAGCTGGAAAGCGTTTTTATCGGTGGCGGTACCCCTAGCCTGTTCGGCGCTGATGCTATCGCGCAACTGATATCGGGCATACGTGCGCGTATCCCGATCAAACCTGCCGCTGAAATCACGCTGGAGGCAAATCCGGGAACCGTCGAAGCCGGGCGCTTTGCCGGCTTTCGCGAGGCCGGTGTCAATCGCCTTTCCATTGGAGTTCAGAGTTTCAATGATCAACATCTGAAAACGCTGGGTCGCATTCACGATAGTGCAAGCGCAGTAAAGGCAATCGAAACTGCTCGCGGTGCCGGTTTCGACAACTTAAATATAGATCTAATGTTTGGCCTGCCGGATCAGACCGTGGAACAGGCGATCGCGGATGTGGGGCGCGCTATTAGCCTGGCACCCGAACACGTATCCCTTTACCAGCTGACGATCGAGCCGAACACTGCCTTTGGTGCGTCGCCACCGGAGCTGCCAGAGGAAGATGCTATCTGGGCAATGCAGCTGGAACTGCAGGCGCGTCTCGCAGATGCGCGATACGAACAGTATGAAGTATCTGCCTATGCGCGAGATGGCAAACGTTCTCGCCACAACCTGAATTACTGGACCTTCGGCGACTACCTGGGCATCGGTGCAGGCGCCCATGGTAAATTAAGTGATCACGAAAACGTGACCCGCCTGTGGAAAGCAAAACACCCGAAGGAATACTTGCAGCATGCAGGCACTGAACTCGGTATTTCCGGTACGCAACAGTTGTCCGCCGATGAGCTGCCACTGGAGTTCATGATGAACGCGCTTCGCCTGGTCGATGGTTTCCCTGCCACACTATTCGGAGAACGAACCGGGTTGGCACTCACGGACCTGATCGCACCACTGGAACGCGCTGAAGCATTGGGGCTGGTCGAGCGTGACGCAATTCACATGAAACCAACCGTGCGGGGCCAGCAATACCTGAACGACCTGCTGGCACTGTTTATCAATGGGTGAAGCGCTTACTACGGGAACACGTTAATATCTGCGCATGGTCAATGCATCGAAATCATTGAAGAAGACTTCTATTTATATTGCCGTTGCGATAGCGGCGGTATTGCTTGTGGTGCTGTCGATCAAACTTACCCGGCAATCAGCCCAGGCACCGACTATCAACTTCACACTTATCAATGGCAAGCAACTGTCACTGGCAGACATGCGCGGGAAGCCGGTCCTGGTCTCGTTCTGGTCTACCACCTGCAAGATATGCATCAGGAAAACGCCGGAGATGAATGCGCTCTACAACAAGCTTCATCCGGACGGTTTCGAGATGATAGCTGTCGCCATGCCCTATGACCCGCCAACGCGCGTGGTCGAGTTCGCTAAAAAACTGGCAATGCCCTACCCCGTGGCGCTGGACCACGAAGCGACTATTGTTCAGGCGTTTGGTAATGTGAGAGTGACGCCGACCAATTTTCTGATAACCAGCGATGGAAAAATTGCCTGGCGAAAACTTGGTGAATTGGATGTGACTCGCCTAGGCGTTACGATTCAGCAAATGATAGAAAATCCGGAGGCAGCGTTATGAAGCACTATTTCGTGGAACAGGCGGATTATCAGCGCTGGGCCTGTGAAGAGATGTTCAGATCATTGGATACACTGTCGGAAGAACAACGCCGGCAGGACTGCGGGATATTTTTCAAGGATATTCACAAAACAGTCGATCACATGCTAATTGTTATTCGTAACTGGCGTGCAAGGCTATCCGGCGATTTCGACAATGTCACCGGTTACAGTGAGTTGCTATTCGATGACTGGGAGCAGTTGAAGCAGGCGCTGAGCAATGAGTTTGTATCATTGGGCGAATGGTTATCTGTACAACCCGAGGACTGGTTTGGCGGGTCCATCAGTTATCCCGGTTCGGGAGGAAAGATGCGTGAAGCCGGCATCACCGATGGCCTGATTCACATCATGACCCACACCGTGCACCACCGGGGACAAGTCAGTGCGGTCTGCACCCAAATGGGGGCACCGTCTCCCGAGATGGATTTTGTCTACTATCGCTGGCGTGCAGGAAAATAATCATGCTCTGGATCAAATCGTTCCACATCATCTTTATGGTTACCTGGTTCGCCGGGCTGTTTTATTTGCCACGCCTGTTCGTCTATCACGCCATGAGCGACGACCAGATCAGTAATGAGCGTTTCAAGATTATGGAGCGCAAACTGTTCTTCGGCATCATGACGCCGGGCGCAATTATCACAGTCATTCTTGGGCTATGGTTGTGGCTGGGTTACGGTATCGACGGCATGTGGATGATGTGGAAGCTGATACTGGTGCTGGTGCTTATCGGATACCACATCTACTGCGGTAAACTGATGTTTGACTTCAAACATGATCGCAACAAACACGGTCATGTGTTCTATCGCTGGTTCAATGAGTTTCCTGTAATTCTTATCATCCCGATTGTGTTGCTGGTCGAGTTGAAGCCCATGTAGCCCACACATCGCATTTGCGAATACTAACTTCCCTTAGAATAGCAGTTAAAGGTTGTGGAGAAACACTATCGGAGACAATTGCAATGCAACTGGATGAAAAAACAATACGAAAATTGATATCCAGCGACCTGATGGATCTGTTTATTCGCGTCGGGCTGATCGTCCTCGTCATTGTTCTGGCCGCGAGGGTATTGGCACCGTTTGCCAGCCTGCTTGTCTGGGCGCTGATTCTCGCGGTTGCCCTGTTTCCACTGCATTCGCGTCTGGCGCGTCGGTTGAATGATCGACAGACGTTGTCCGCGATAATCCTGGTGCTTGCTGGCCTGCTGTTGATTGGCATACCGACATTGATGTTCGGCATATCCGTCGCACAGGAGGTGCGTGATGTGTACGCGGCATACGAAAACAATAAACTGTCAATTGGCCCGCCGGATGCATCGGTCGCGCAATGGCCAATTATTGGGGAATCGGTCTACAGCACGTGGAAAACCGCGTCCGAGAATTTTCCTGAATTTCTGAAAAACCTCCCGCCTCTATTCAACAAAATAGCGAAAGCAGCACTATCCCTCCTCGCCGGGACGGTTGGCGCGGTATTCCTGTTTATCGGATCGTTGATCGTTGCCGGCATCATGCTGGCTTACGCCGATGCAGGCAGTCGGGCGATGAAACTGCTTTTCACGCGGGTAACCGATCCGCTGAAAGGGCCGCAGTTGCAACAGCTTTCTGCCAAAACGATACGTTCGGTCGCCAACGGAGTGATTGGCGTTGCCTTTATTCAGGCCGTTCTCGTGGGAATCGGCTTTGCCCTGGCCGGCATACCAGCAGCTGGCCTGTTGGCGCTCGTGTCATTGATACTCGGCGTGGCTCAACTTCCGCTGTTGCTTATTACGCTACCTGCCATTGCCTATATTTGGTGGGGCGGCGATGGTTCCACGGCCTATAGTGTATTTCTGACAATCTACCTGGTAGTCGCGGGCATGGTGGATAACGTGCTTAAACCCATGCTCCTCGGCCGCGGTGTAGCTGTACCGATGCCTGTTATCCTGGTTGGCGCCCTGGGTGGAATGGTGTCCGGCGGCATCGTTGGCATGTTTATCGGCGCCGTCGTCCTCGCCGTCGGCTACCAGATCTTTATGGAATGGATCGGCAATACCGTAAACGACGCGAAACCTTCTATCTGAATCATCTCGACCGGTGCTACAACGTCACAACGTGGCGTCGCTTCATTCCGTGAAACTAGGTCGCGCCTTCAGTCGTGATATGTAACAGCTGGCCACAGTGCTTGCAGTGAACTGCATCATTATCGTGCCGCTTTAGCCCGCAAGCCGGACATTCGTACCGCACCTTGCCCGGTCGAAAAATCGTCTGTATCAACCTGAGAAACAGGGAGATACCGAAAATCATGATCAATACCGCCAGGATACGGCCGCTGGTGCCAATCAATGTGATATCACCAAAACCGGTCGTGGTCAGGGTGGCGATAGTGAAATACAAGGCATCGACGTAGTCTTTTATCGCGGGGTTGACACCGACCTGGGTGACATAAACGACAGCCGTAATAACAAAGATAAAAACCAGCAGGTTGATCACGCTGAAGATCACGTCCTCGTGCAGGCGCACAAAAGCATACTGTTGCCGCAGGTTTCGAAGCATGTGATAGGAGCGCAACAAGCGCAGCGCACGCACCACCCGTAGAAAACTGTAATTTTCCGCCAAGGTAGGTGCCAGCAACGAGGCAATTACAATTAGATCTGCCAATCCGACCGGATGAAGGATATCGCGTATTCGGGTTTTACTAATAAACAGGCGGGCACTCAATTCAAGCAGATAGATAATGCCAATGGCTTCCTCCACCAGGTGCAGGTCGTCAACGTGATGTAAAAACGAGGCCAGAACGAAGTACAGGATAGTAATGCCATCAAAAATCAGCAGTCCCCAGCGAAATCTACGGGAACTTGTGCTCTCGCCGTTATAGAGATGGTCGATGAGCCGATGAAGTCGTTGCCAGAATCCAGCCGCGGTTTGCTGTGAGTGAGCCATAGCGTTCCTATGAGTGAGCTTTATTATTAAGCTTGGTCGTCATCAATTCGACCAAATTTTATCACTCCAGGCGCTTCCAGTATCGATTTTCATAGTCCCGCGCCGAATCCTGAACACTCACTTTCTCGAGACCCTGCGCTTTGAAAAAGCCTTCCGCGTCTTTCTGCGCCTTCACCAGAACACCATCGATATTGCGCGTGCGGGCCGCCATCTCAACGGCGGCGAGCAACTCCCTGCCAATGCCCTGATGCTGTTGTTCAGGAAGCACATAGATACCGTGTAGTAACAGCACTTGTGTCTGCTCCGGACCGGAGTGTGGTGTGGTGTCCCAGGCAGCAATGCCAATGATCCGGTTTTCTGATTCCGCCACGACGATTTCGTAGTGCTCAAGATCGTGGTCGTTATAGCGATAGCTCGGCATGGCCAAACGCTTTACACGTTCTGGCAGATTCCAGGTCATCACTGCCGCCTCAACAACCTGATTGATCTTGTCGAGATCTTTTCTATCAGCGGTTCTCAGCAGCACATCCGGGTGGTTCATTTGAGAAACGATAACAAACCTCCCCTACTTTACAGAAGGGGAGGTTTGGCTCATGAGGCCATTTTCCATTCCTGCGTTTCCCTGCGAACTGGTGTTTTCATGGTCACCATTTCTTCCGCGCTGGTCGGATGAATCGCAATGGTATTGTCAAAGTCGGCCTTGGTTGCACCCATTTTGACTGCCACCGCGAAGCCCTGCAGCATCTCGTCGGCGTTGTCGCCAATGATATGGATGCCCACGATTTTCTCTTCACTGCCGGCGCATACCAGCTTCATGGCAGTGCCGACCTTGTGTTCTGAAAGCGCGTAGCGCATCGGTGTGAATCTGGTCTCGTACACTGTCACTTCCTCGCCATAGTGCTCGCGCGCCATCGCTTCGGTCATGCCCACCGTACCCACTGGCGGGTGCGCAAACACCACGCTCGGAATATTCTGGTAGTAGACGCGGCTGTCCGGCTTATTGCCAAACACTCGTTCAGCAAGTCTGCGGCCCGCGGCAATGGCAACCGGGGTTAACGGCGTCTTGCCGGTGATATCACCAATGGCGTATATGCCGGGCACATTGGTGTTCTGGTAGCCATCCACCGGGATGATGCCGTTCTTAAGCACTTCCACCCCCGCCGCCTCGAGATTCAATTCGCGTGTATTGGCTGCCCGACCCACGGCCCAGATAACCGTATCAAAACCGCTGATCTGTTTACCATTTGCAGAATTGATCGCGATACCGTTGTCGGTTTTCGCCAGCCCTGCAACCTGGAAACCCATGCGCTGCTCGATGCCTTGCTTCTGCATTTCTTCGGTCAACACGTCGCTAATCATGGTATCGAATACCTCGAGTACACGATTTTCCAACGCGACGATCGTCACTTCCGAACCCAGTGAGCGAAGTACGCCACTCAACTCGACACCGATGTAACCCCCGCCAATAACCGCTACGCGCTTTGGCTGCTCCTGTAACGCGAAGAAACCATCGGAGGTAATGCCGAGTTCGGCACCTGGAACAGGTGGAACGATAGGTTTACCACCGGTCGCGATGACAATGTGATCCGCGGTATAGGTAACACCTTCAACTTCAATCGATCTGTTACCGTTAAAACGGGCATAGCCTGCGATATGGGTAATACCATGGTTCGTTATCTGTCGGATCCAGCTCTGGTTGATGCGCGCAATGTACGCCTCGCGACCTGCGACCAGTTTCTGCCAGTCAGTCGCGGCGCGAAACACCGGGATGCCAAAGGCATCTGCATCGTCTGCAGCATGTGCCAGGTTGGCGGCATACCACATGACTTTCTTGGGCACGCAGCCATTGTTGACACAGGTGCCGCCCATGCGTGCACCTTCGACAATTGCGACGCGCTTGCCGAATTCGCTGGCCTTTTTAGCTACCGCGAGGCCGCCACTGCCGCCGCCGATGACGATGAGATCGTAATGCTGATTATTCATAACTAACACCTATATATATGCTGGAGAATCAGCCCCTCTCCTGTGAGAGGGGCGATTCACTCCGGTTTACTGGATTACGCTGCGTTCTTTGAACGTTCTGCAAACCAGTCCACCAGGTCGTCTGCGCCACCAACATGCTCACCGTTGATGAAGATCTGCGGTACCGAGGTACGACCCGAGACGGCGCGAATCGTTGACTCCTGGAAGTCGCGGTTAAGCACCAGTTCCTCGAAGTCGATGCCGGCATCATGCAACATGCCCTTGGCACGCACACAATGAGGGCAGCCCTCGCGGGTGAATACGGTGACATCCATCGGCTTGGCAGCCTGCGGCGCAATGTAGGCCAACATGGTGTCGGCATCGGAGACCTCGAACGGATCACCCGGCTGGTCCGGCTCAATGAACATCTTTTCGATCACACCGTCTTTCACCAGCATGGAATAGCGCCAGGAACGGTTACCGAAACCAAGATCATCCTTCGGCACCAGCATACCCATCTCACGGCTGAACTCGCCGTTACCGTCGGGAATGAAGGTGACATTGAACGCCTTCTGCTCCTTGCGCCATTCGTTCATGACAAAGGCATCATTTACCGAGACACAGACGACTTCGTCGACGCCATGTTGCTTGAATGCCGGCGTCAACTTGTCGTAACGCGGCACATGGGTCGATGAACATGTCGGCGTAAAGGCGCCTGGCAGTGCAAACACCACGACGGTCTTGCCTTTAAAAATATCGTCGGTAGTGACGTTAGCCCACTCGTGATCGCGACGAACGCGAAAAGTTACTTGTGGTACCGGTTTACCTTCTCGATTATCAAACATGTTTCTTACTCCAGTTAGTTGGTAAAAGTGTTAAAACGCGTGATGCGCAAAATGTCCTGAGGGAGCCTGCTCCCCCTTGTGAAAACGATTCCAGACCTTTTCGTGGAAGTGGAAGGCGACCGTATTTATCGCCGGCTCTACCAATGCGATGGCGCCGCCGACCATGACGCTGCCACTAAGCAAATACCCCACGGTAAAAGCCACGGTGAAATGTACGGCTGCAAAACTCATTGTCTTGGTCATGTCTCTGTCCTCCTCTTTTTCGGATCAGGAACTGTCTACAGGGAGAATTATTGGGGTTCAGGAGTAATTGTTAAAATCGTTTATTTCTGTCATATTGATAGGTATTATCTATCTAATAAAATATCTGGGGAAATAAACCAATGAACCTGCGAGACCTGGAATACCTGGTGGCGGTGGACGAAGAGCGCCATTTTCATAAGGCAGCGGAACGTTGTTTTGTCAGCCAGCCCACGCTCAGCGGGCAGCTGAAAAAGCTGGAAGATGAGCTGGGGGTCCTGTTGGTAGAGCGCACCCGGCGGCAGGTGGTGATGACCGATGTCGGCGAGGCAGTAGCGAATCAGGCCCGTACCGTGCTGGCCGATGCAAAGGCAATCAAGGACATCGTCCAGACATTTGATGACCCGATGGCCGGCGAACTGCACGTCGGTCTGATACCGACGCTGGCGCCATATCTCTTACCTCAAATCATGCCCGCCATTCGCCGTCTCTATCCCAAACTGAAACTCTGGCTGCACGAATATCAGACAGCCGTGTTGCTTGAAAAATTACATCGCGCCGAACTGGACTTGCTGATCCTTGCACTGCCGGTGGATACGGACGAATTTGCCGAACTGAACCTGTTCAAAGAGTCATTTCTACTGGCCGTGCCCCGCGATGAAGCCCTGGCCAACGAACCAATGATTTCACTGGGGGAATTGAGCAAACGCGAAATGTTGCTGCTTGAGGAAGGGCACTGTCTGCGCGGGCAAGCACTGGATGTTTGCTTCATGGCCGGAGCTACCGAGAATGTCGGGTTTCACGCCTCCAGCCTGGAAACGCTAAGGCACATGGTCGGCGAAGGCATGGGTATCACACTGATGCCGGAGCTCGCAGTACCGGCCAGGCAGACAAAACAGGACCCCATTCGCTATCTCCCGTTCCAGGATCCAAAACCCAGTCGTCGTATCGGCATGCTCTATCGCAAGGGCAGCTACCGGGAGGAGGCCTTTATCATGATCCAGGAACTGGTACAGCAAACGCTGGCAGAAAAGTAGCGTCAGGATTTTTTATACAGCTTGCGCAACTCGTTCTTTGCTTGCTCAAGAACGGTAAGCTGATTCCGATCCAGGTTCTTGCCGGCCCGATTAATATAAAAAACGAGCATCGACATCGCCGATCGAAATGGTGTGGACTTGCGACGCTTGCTAACCTCTGCCGACTGGCTGAGAGACCGCGCGATTTTCTTCGGGTCTTTCCAGGTAAAGACGCCTTCTTCCAGATCCAGTGCGCGACTTTCAGCCGTCACCCGCCCGGACCATCTTGTTTTAGCGGAAGCTTTTTGGTCTCTCGTCATCCCGACTCGCACAGTCGAAAATAGCAAACGCTCAAATTACTTGGCGTTTCCGTACATACTTGCCCTGACATCTTCCATCGCTTGTTGCCCTACATTAATTAACCCGCTTTGTGGTCGATCCAGATCCACCACCAGTGTAGCCAGTACTGCAAAAGCAAGTGACAGCGGAATTATGGCAACCAGTCGGCGTGCTCCGGTGAGACCAATCTGTACACCGAGTGCTGCCATGGTAAAGGCAGAAATTGTAAAAAGAGCAACCCAGATACTTCCTGGAATTCTGGTGTATATGGCGTCATTAATTCGCTTCTGATGCATATCAATTAAATTGTTAATCGATTGCACTACCAACGAGGTATTAATACTGGGTGTTTTTGCAGCTGAATATACCTGGCTCCATAGTAGTTGATGAATCTCCACTGACTTTTCAATAGCGGTATTCAAATAGGCGTCATCTTTCGCTCCGCGCAAACGTACATCAACATATTCACGTAGGAGTCGCTTGACCTCCTGTTTTTGTCTCGCCTGTAGCAAATCCGCTCGAAGATATGCCGTACTGATGACATTGGCCTCCCGCAAAACATTTTGTCTTTTAACATTATATTGCGAGGCAGCCATGGAGAATGTGAAAGCGAGCACGAAACCAAGCATGCCGAGTAATCCCCCGACCAATGGGCTCTGCGAATTAATTGCGTCTTTGTCGTATCGCTTGAGAGCACGCTCACCGATGCGATAGCCCACTTCATTGGAAAGAAAAATACATATAGCGATAGCAGTGAATATGACTAGGACAGGTAAATTCTCAAAGAGATTGAATTTCATTATTTTCTCAACTAGTCAACAAGTTCAAAAATCCTACTCCGCGGCGTCGCTCTGCCCTTCAGGAAATTGCCTTTCCTCCAACCGTTGTCGCACCAACTCGATATGCTGCCGCAAGGTATATAGCGGTTGTGAATACGCCACCGGCATTTTCAACTGATTCGCGTGTTTCTCCAGTCGATCCAGCTCTGCCAACAGGTCATAGATTGGTTGGTTTGCGTCTCGCGTCTCAAGTCCGGCTTCCAGGAATTTCAGTTCGCCATATAAATTAAAAATTCGTTGCCGCATTCCCCATGTATAAAGCGCTGGCAAGACGCGCAACAATGGATAAGCCACACCGAATATGGGTACTAACACCAATAACAGTTGCGAAACCAGCACTGCAACCCAGAAGGGCATATAGCGCTGTAAAAATGGTGAACCTGACTTGTAGTAATTATCCGCTGGCACACTCAGAGGGAGATCGACCACGTAATCACTCGGAAACTTGTCGAATGCATGAAAGATGCCGGGTATCGAATGTACCTGGTTGGCGGCATCGAGCAATGCGTATTGCAGCGCGGGATGCATGTCCTTGCGGACAACCAGGCTGGCTTTCGGGGCCAGTAAAACCACGTCTCTGGGCGGTTTATCCAATGCAAGGTCAGCTGTGCCTTCAGGCAATACGATCTTGTTCAGGTAAGGTCTTAGCGCCACGTGGGCGTCAGCGCGGAAGAAGCTATGGACATTAATCCCTTTTGCGGTCAGTAGGCGACGGGGAATTGGTGATTTCCAATTTGCCACGTATACCATCATATCGATTTTGCCCCGCTGTATCGCGTCGGCTGCTTCGTCCGGCTGTAAATCCAGCAGCTTCATTTCATCCAGCCTGACCCCGACATCTTTCAACAATTCCAGCGCAAGAATTCGGGTTCCGCTACCCATGGGTCCCACGGAAATACGCGTCCCCTTTTTCCAGGCTGCCCTTTGTTGCAGCATCGGACCTCGGTAAAAAACCCACACAGGCTCGTAGAACATTGCGCCAAGAGATACGAGCCCGGGTGCTTCGCTCGGGGTTGTGGTACCACCTTGAATAAATGCCGCACTTACGCCGGAATCGGGGTCGCGTAAAAGCTCTATATTATTCTGCGGAGCTCCTTCGTGAGTAATGATGTTCAGCGTGATGCCGTTCTTCGCCAGGATTTCCTTATATTGTTTGGCGTAAAGGAAGTAGGCGCCGCTTTTAGATGCCGTGGAAATGGTGATAGTGCGTGACGGAATCCGCTGGAACAGATAAATGATCAGGACCAGTGTCAATGCAAGAACCGCCACGGTCGCAGACAACGCCAGAACACTAATCTGGCGCTCACGGATTTTTTTAATAAGGTTCCACATCCTCGCGCTTCCCGTTGAATCGCTGAATTGAACAGAAAAGCCTGATTATAATCACACGGCAGTTATCTGCCTTCGCTAATTTATACGTTGTTTTTATCCGAGGGCCCATCCTAGCGATAAACGCCGGAACTGGCTTGACCTGCATCAATAGTGGACAACGTAAAAGCACGGCATGCCGGTCAGGACTAGTACATATCCATCGGGTCCACATCGAGTGACCAGCGAACGCGTTTGGACTGCTTCTCCTGCTCGATCGTATCCAGCCATCGATCCAGAAAACCGTGCAATGGCTTGCGTTCATTTGACTGCACCAGCAGTTGTGCCCGGTAGCGCCCGGCCCGACGCTCCATTGGTGACGCAACTGCCGACAGCAATTCCACACCTTCGGGTGCCATCGCACGACCGACTGTCTGTGCTCGCTGAAGAAAATGCAGCGCCTCACCGGCGGCAGTGGCCTCGGCACGCATCAGGGCAAAGTGACAATAAGGTGGATAGTTTGCCGCTTTTCTCTGTTGCAGCTCTTGCTCGGCAAAGCTGTTGTAGTCGTGCGTTTTTAGCGCCTTGAACACCGGGTGGCCGGGATGCCAGGTCTGTATCAGCACCTCGCCGTGGCGATCGGCGCGCCCGGCGCGCCCACTCACCTGGATGATACGTTGCAACATGATTTCCGGCGCACGGAAATCGCTACCGTAGATTCCCTGGTCGGCGTTGAGGATCCCGACCAGGGTGATGTTGGGAAAGTCGTGACCCTTGGCCAGCATTTGCGTGCCCACCAGTATATCCACCTCACCCTGACGCACGCGCTCCAGCTTTTCCTCAAGCTCGCCCTTGCGCCGGGTAGTATCGCGATCGATACGCATGATCCGCGCCTCTGGAAAAAGGGCCTCGAGTGCCTGCTCAACGCGCTCGGTGCCCTCACCGATCGGATGAATGTTTTCGCTTTCGCACTCCGGGCATGTTTGTGGCATCGGGCGTTCGGCACCGCAGTGATGACAGCGCAGCCGACCGCTGCGCTTGTGCAGGGTCATGCGTGCATCGCAGCGCTGACAGGGCGCGATCCAGCCACAGTCGTAACACATCATTACCGGCGAGAAGCCACGCCGATTGAGAAACAGCAGGCTCTGCTCTTTTTTCTCGATGCGCTCACGGATTGCCTGAACCAGCGGTCGAGACAAGCCGTCGTTGTTTTTCAGATGCTGCATGTCCAGCAACTTTACCTCGGGCAGGCTGGCAGACTGCGCCCGCTCAGGGAGCTCGAGAAGTGAGTACTTACCCTCTTTTGCCAGGCGCAGGGTTTCTAGCGCCGGCGTCGCTGACCCAAGAATGATCGGCACATCTTCACGGCTGGCGCGCATGACCGCGACATCACGGGCGTGATACCTGAGGCCGTCTTGCTGCTTGAATGAACCGTCGTGTTCCTCGTCGACGATGATCAGGCCCAGATTGGCAAACGGGCTGAAAACGGCGGAGCGTGTACCCAGCACAATACCGGCCCTGCCGTCGCGGGCACTGACCCAGGCGCAAAGGCGCTCGTTATCCGACAGGCCGGAATGCAGCACTGCGATGGGTACGGCAAAGCGTTGGCGAAAGCGATCTACTAATTGGGGTGTGAGGCCGATTTCCGGCACCAGCACCAGCGCCTGCCTGCCCGCGGCGAGCACCTGCTGTACCAGCTGAAAATAGACCTCTGTCTTGCCGCTGCCGGTGATGCCGTAGAGCAGGTAAGCCGCGAAGCTCTCAATGTCTTTCGAAACGCTAGCAACTGCCGTGGCCTGTGCCGGCGTCATCTCTGGCGCGGCTAGTAGACTGGTATCGGGCGCGGTCAAACAATCTTCGTACCTCGAAGCGACCCAGCCTTTCTCCTCGAGCTGACGGATTGCGTTGCGCCATCCTTTGGAGATTTCCGCCAGATCGTGACTGCCAAGGGCACTGTCCCTGGCACGCAGGGTCTCAATCATCCTTTTCTGCAGTGGCGCACGTGTCAGGGTGGATAGGTCCAGCTCCTTTCCCGCGTCAGTAAGTGCCCACTTCTCTTCACCAACCGCAGCTGCGGCATGGCCGCGGCGTAATAACACCGGCAACGCGGTCTGCATGACCTCTCCCACCGGGTGGTGGTAATACGAAGATATCCATTGCAGCAGGCGCATTAACATCTCTGGCAGCACCGGCTGCGGGTCGATAACACTGGAAATTCGCTTCAGGCGGCTGGCATCGATGTCGCTGCGGTCGGTTTGGCCCATCACCACGCCAACCAGCTCTCTCCGGCCAAACGGCACACGCACGCGCAATCCCGGCTGCACACCTGAACCGGTATTTTCCGGCAGCAGGTAATCAAAGGTTTTCCGTAGGGGGGCGGGAACCGCAACCTGGACAATGCGTTGTCGCGTGGACATGTCGGTCAATGTATCACAGCCGTTGTCGCCAACTGTCTGGCAGCATTCGTGGATTTAGCCATCAAAGATAGAGCGCCGTCACAGCAGTTAGGGCCAACCTATTGTTACGAAACAGTTACCGACTTACCCACAGAAGCTGTGGATAACATTGTGAGTTAATGGTTACCGCCAATTAAAAGTGCTTGCCGGCAAAGAAAAAAGGTTAGATTGCTGAAAAAATTATCAATTCAAATTTAATATTTAAAAACAGTTAGTTACAGAAATTGCACACAAAAAGGGCAATTTTTCTTCTTGGAATTTTTGTGGCCATAACACACTTTTTTTGGTCTGCAAAGAGGTGTGAATAAAATAAATTTTCGGGTCATGCTAAGTGTGTGTTTTCATTGAACTGTCACTTTCACATTTGTCCACGTCATCGCCACCACGGCGCTGACGTCAGTTTCGCCAGGCTGGCCTCGTCCTGTAGTTGATCCAGAAACCAACGCAGGGCTCGCCCCTTATGCTCGGTACGCCAGGCGATAGCGCTCATTCCAGTCTCCTTGTTCTCCTCCACTTGCTTGATCACCAGGCGGCCGGCCTTCACGTCTTCCTGTACCCAGGCCTCAGGTAGGAACCCCACCCCCAGGCCCATCAGCTGCGCGTGATATTTGGCGACCATGTTGTACACCGTGAGCACTTCCTGGCCTGAGAGCAGGCCAGAGGTCCTCGGTGGCAGGTTTCTGGAGCTGTCCGCCGCCGACACGGAACGGTAGGCGAGGATGTCGCTCGCCTTGAGCGGCTCCGGCAACGCGGCAAGGGGATGGTCTGGCGTCATGGTAAAAACAAAATCGATACGACCAATTGGTAGCGTCGCGTAACCGCCACCCGGGGGCCCTTCTCCCGGTGCACCGATGATCAGATCGGCTCTACCGGAGACGAGGGCGTCCCAGGCACCACCGTAGACCTCTTCAAGTACACGAATGCGCGTACCACTCTCTTCGGCAAAGAACCGTTGCACTAATCGATAGACTTCGCCGAGATTAATCAGGTCGCCGATAGCGATGCGCAACTGCGCCTCCCAACCGGTAGCGATGCGTTTGACCCGGCTTTCCAATCCGGAGGCGGCGCGTAGAAGGTGCCGTCCTTCTTCCAGCAGTTCGCGACCAGCGGGAGTCAGCACCGCACGGTGGCCGCTGCGGTCGAACAACTCCACATCAAGATCCTGCTCAAGCTTGGAGATGGCATAAGTCACCGCGGACGGTACTCGATGTAACTCCTCCGCCGCCGCGGCAAAACTCTGCCGGCGATCAATGGCATCCAGCACTGCAAGCGAATCGAGGGTAAGTCTCATATTCAGTTTTTTTGAATGAGTTTTCCGAAATTATTCGCTATCAGCGCCAAAATCACAAGATTATCATGTGCAAACATTATTCAAGCTAATTGAACAATTTTTGTAGTTAATTTCGTTGTTCCACCAATCAGAGGGAAAGCACATGAGCGAAGCCAGGATAGCCCAGAAAGGGCCATATGCCGTTGAACTGGAACCCGGCACCTACTACTGGTGCCGCTGCGGCCGTTCCCGGACCCAGCCCTTCTGTGACGGCTCGCACAAGGAGACCGACTTTCAGCCGGTTGCATTCGAGATCGAGAAAAAGAAGACCTACTACCTCTGCGGCTGCAAACAGACCGGAAACCAGCCCTTCTGTGACAGCTCGCACAAAGAGCTCTGATACTGGCTTGGCAAAATCATGATTCAACTACGAAAAGCTGGAGAACGTGGTCACGCCAACTATGGGTGGCTCAACAGCTACCACACGTTCTCGTTTGCAGACTATTTCGATCCGAAGCAAATGGGCTTTTCGGTGCTGCGGGTAATCAACGATGACACCGTCGCACCGGGCGCTGGTTTCCCGACCCACCCGCATCGCGACATGGAGATCGTGAGTTATGTACTGGAGGGTGGCCTGGAACACAAGGACAGCATGGGCAACGGCTCGGTGATACGCCCGGGCGATGTGCAACGCATGACGGCCGGTACCGGAATAACGCACAGCGAGTACAACGCGTCGAACAGTGAGCCGGTTCACTTCCTGCAGATATGGATCCTGCCTGACCAGGCTCGCCTTGAACCGGGTTATGAACAGCGCGTCGTTGAGCCGGCAGAGCGGCGCGGCAAGCTGCGCCTGGTGGGATCACCAGACGGCCACGATAACTCCATAACAATTCACCAGGACGTGAACCTGTACAGCACGATCCTGGCCGAAGGTGAATCCGTGCGTCACAAACTGGGTGTAAACCGCTGTGCCTACGCGCACGTGGCACGCGGCGAAATAAAACTAAATGGTTCAAATATGAAAGCCGGCGACGGTGCACGTATCGCCGATGAAGATGAAATTCAACTGGACGGCACCGGTACTGGCGAGGTGCTGCTATTTGATTTGCCCGTCATTGAGGCGGGCTCCCGTCATTAACCTGATTCGATTTTTTTAAGGAGACAGAAATGAACGCGATGTTGAAAGAATGGGCCCCGGTTGTCGGCCGTATCATGCTTGCACTGATATTCCTGACATCCGGCCTCAGCAAGATTAGCGGCTTTGAGGGCACTGCCGGTTACATGGCAAGCAAGGGTGTACCGCTGGTCAATATTGCCCTGGTACTGACGATCATTATTGAAGTCGGTGGCGCCGCCATGATTATCCTCGGATACAAGGCCAGGATTGGCGCAGCGGCGCTGTTCCTTTGGATGATCCCTGTCACTCTCATCATGCACAACTTCTGGGCCTTGCCGGAAGCCGCTAAACAGATTCAGATGATTATGTTCATGAAGAATATATCGATGATGGGCGGCATGCTGTTAATCATTGCTTTTGGATCAGGCCCGAAGAGCCTGAAGGCCAACTAACTCCTGTCGATAAAGAAACTCGGGGAAGGCATCGCCTTCCCCGTTTTTTCCAAACATTTCGAGGTAAATAACATGGGACTCATGGTGGAAGGCAAGTGGACTACGGAATGGTACCAACCGGACGAAATGGGAAGATTCAAGCGGCCGGAAACTCAATTCCGTAAGCGTGTTACCGCGGATGGCTCCAGTGGCTTCAAGGCCGAAGCCGGTCGCTATCATTTGTACGTGTCATATGCCTGTCCCTGGGCACATCGCACCATGATCATGCGCAAGCTGAAAAAGCTGGAAGACGCCATCAGCGTCAGTGTTGTGGATCCGTTTATGGGTGATGACGGCTGGGTTTTTAGTGAGAACCCGGGCACTGTTCCTGATACGGTTAACCACAAGCGATTCCTGCGTGAGATCTATAGCATGGCCGATCCCGATTACAGTGGTCGCGTTACGGTCCCGGTATTGTGGGACAAGAAGGAGAAAACCATCGTCAACAATGAATCGCGCGAGATTCTGCGCATGCTTGATACAGAATTTGACGCAATTGGTGACGCCTCTGTGAACTATGCGCCGGCTGAGTTACTGGAGAAAATCGATGAAACGCAAACGGCGATTTACGAGCCAATCAACGATGGTGTCTATCGTAGTGGATTTTCCACGACCCAGGAGGCATACGATGAAGCGGTGACCAAGTTGTTCGATGCCCTGGATCACTGGGAAACAGTGCTGGATACGCAGCGCTACCTCTGTGGTGATGTCATCACCGAAGCGGACTGGTGTATGTTCGGCACGCTAATTCGTTTTGACCCGGTATATGTCGGTCATTTCAAATGCAATCTTCGACGCATTGTTGATTACCCGAATCTATGGAACTACATCAAGGAGCTTTATCAAGTTCCCGGTGTCGCCGAGACCTGTAATTTTGATCACATAAAGCAACATTACTACCAGAGCCACAAAGGTATTAACCCTACCGGCATCGTACCAAAAGGTCCGATTCTGAATTTTACTGAGCCGCACGACCGGGACCGGTTACCTGTGGCACAGCATTCCTGAAACATACGTTTATAGAATCATGATCAAGAAGCCTGCAAAAACCTCGTTACCCATCCACGATCTTATATCGGGCCGCTGGAGTGGACGTGCCTTTAAAACGGACGCCATCTCCCGCGAAAAGATTCTCACCATGGTAGAGGCAGCGCACTGGGCACCATCGTGTTTTAACGATCAACCCTGGCGCTTCCTGGTTTGGGACAAAAACCACGATGCCGACGCCTGGCAAAAGGCATTCGACTGCCTGGATGATGGCAACCAGGAATGGGTTGTCGATGCGCCGGTACTACTACTGGTTTGCTCTGATACAGAATTTTCCAAACGACCTGGTCGTGCCAACCGCTGGGGCCAGCATGATGCCGGTATGGCTAGTCAGAACCTGCATTTACAGGCAGTGGCTCTAGGGCTTATGACCCATCCCATGGCCGGCTATGACAAGGCCAGGGCTCGTGAAACTTTCAAAATACCGGAGCGATATGACTTACTGGCAATGATCGCCGTCGGAAAGCCGGTGGATTCGGCAGATGATTTGGAAGGCAGGAGAAAAGAACGCGAACTGGCTGAGCGTATACGTGAACCTGTTGGTACCCGCATGTTTGACTCTCGCTGGGACAAGCCCATCACCTGACGGGGAAGGTTAATGCTCCATTAGCCGTTGTTCGAGCCGAGCAGGCCCTCGATGGGGAGCGCAAATTCTGCATTGGCGTCCTGCACTATCTTCATAATACCCAGATTGAGTTCTTCTGCCGTTTGCAGGCACTCGTTGAAGTCAGCTGCCTTAACGAAAGTATGTAAGATAACGCATACGTTTTCAGACCTGTAATTGAATTAACGTGTTAGCCAATAGGTCCAACCAGGTATGTCGGTGATACCCACTGTCAATCGCCAGGTCTCGCTAGCAGAACCTATATTTTTGGTACCAAATGCGACACGAAGTCGATTTTCAAACAACCCCACGTGCGCTTCCAGGCCGGTGGTACCGACACTTCCACCGGATACCGGCGTGCCTAATCGATGAACATAGGATGGGGTGACGCCCCAACTGGAGAAAAGTCCTTTTCCGCTCAGGCGACTCCACTCGAGACCAACCGTTATGTAGTCTGGACGGGCGGTCGGGATAGATTGCAGCAGTCCCCCCGAAACCGAGTAGCTGGTGCGCAACCCAAGCGTTGAGGTTTTCCCCAGCGACCATGTCGGCTGCCAGACCATCATAAAATCGCTCTCGGCTATGTCTACACCGATCTCATAAGGAATGATATTTCGCCAGACCCAGTTTTCGGGGGCGGTGGAAGGTGCGAATGTGAAATCGGGATATTTATATGTAGTGGATTGCAGCACGTGGGCGGTAACGCCCATGATGCCAGTCATCGCCCCTTCACGCTTTTCAGGATCGGGCTCCCTGGCTTTGTAGATTTTTTCCGCTTCCTGCTCCAGGTACACCAGGCGCCGGCTAACGCGTTTAGTCAGCTCATACGACCAACGTTCGGGGTCATCCATAATAGCCCGGAGCATGGGCTCGCTTCCTCCTTTTGTGTGCGTTGGCTCGAAACCACCTGCATTGAGATGATAGAAAAATTCCTTTTCAACCGCGAACGCCCCACCGGTACCCTCCCCCCGTTTTTCACCAGCCAGCAAAGATTTTTCAAGGCCTTCATGAATCAGTCTGAGGTCGGTGATGGGTTTCGGCATCTTTTTCCACGCAAACTGTAACTGATTGCGATCGCCAAATTCCCGTTTGGCAAGCAGGGCAAATACATATTTGCCACGCGGATCCTCTGAAAGCCCGATTTCTTTCGTCAGTCGCGTTGCAGAAAGGGTCATACATTGACCAAGTTCGCGTGATTGCTGCACCCGCGAATAATGCAAACGGCACTTGAAGGCGCTCGCTAGCATTACGGCATCGTAGATACCCACGTAGTAGTCATACTCGCGAAATTTATAATCCAGGAAGGCACCGAAATCTTCCAGCAAGGTTCCAGTTATAGGTGCGCCACGACTGGAGACGCGAATTATACGATCGTTGTGGAGTGATCGGCGCGATTTCTGAATATTGTCTCCATACCTGTTGTAAAGTCCGGCTCGCTTTGAAGTTATTTCCAGGCTGCGTGCCAGGCGTTCACGAAAGCGATACATGTTCGCACTGCAGTCTGCCTTGGCTTTAAGGCGCTCCTGCTTACTGCGATATACACAACCATATACAAGGTTGGCGGCCTGCAATTTACTGACGGAGAACGGCGAGGTAACGGGGACCCGGCGATGATCATAAATGATTTCCATC
Source organism: Acidiferrobacterales bacterium (assembly GCA_022340825.1). Classification (GTDB taxonomy): domain Bacteria; phylum Pseudomonadota; class Gammaproteobacteria; order Acidiferrobacterales; family JAJDNE01; genus JAJDNE01. The sequence continues at coordinate 35,612 of JAJDNE010000033.1, forward strand.
ATCTGTCCTGTCCGTTGCATGGCCTCGATACAGGAAATTGGCCGATCAAAATACGGAAACTCTTTATTGCATTTCAGTTTGCTGCCGCGGTCATCAAGGTCGTTCGCCATCGCGTAGCCGATTTCGGGCAGGTTGAGCGCCCATTGCTCGCCGAGTAGCTCTCGATAAAGTTCATACTTGCGAGCGGTGCCTAACGCACCCAACAACAGGCTACCTTCTGCGGAGAAGTTGTACTCCAGCTGCTCACACGCCTTGGGCGGGTTTGCGGATCCACATGCACCTACGTCGCGCTTTTCCGGTTCCTTGTAACGCAGTCGATTGGGGTCCAGGTAAATATATGCAATTGGCCCCGGATTCTTCTTGGCGCGCTCGCTTCTTTCAGCCAATATGCGCGCGAGGCCCAGGGGCAGGTTGTCAAACAGGCCGCCATCGGAGAATTCGGCTTTTTCGAGCACGTAGCCAGATGGGCAACGCCACTCCTTATCAGCGGTTATATTCTCTTTCTCTTCTGCTTCGCCAACGGTTGTGCGCCGCGTCTTGAGGCGGCAGTATTTCAGGCGCTTTCGGCCGAACGCAACCGGGAAGGCGCTACTGGTTAGCACGGCCTCCTGTATCTGTTCGTCGAGGATCTGGTTTTTAGCCATGCCCTTCCTGGTTGGGAACAACAGCATGGCGGGATCCCAATAGCCAGCGTAATCAGCCGGATCAAACCGGAACCTGCCCCGGCCATCCTGGCTAACATAGAACTCGAATGGAAAATAGAACCGCTGGTTCTGTACTTCGACATTTCCCAGGGTCAGGGTTTGGGGTTCAACCCGAGTCACGGTTACGCCCAACTTGATACTGCATCCCGGCCGGAACGACAGGGAGTTCCATTTCTTTCTGAGTGAATTGGCGCCATCGAGCAAGGTCTTGCGCGACAACATGGCATCGTCCTGACGATAAATGGGCGATGCCGGATCCTCCGGCAGTAACTGATTTACATCCGGCAGCAACCAGGTATCGCGAAACACGTTGCTGGAGATACTGTTTGCTACACCACCTTTCGCTTCCGGCTTAGTGCACCACGCGATTGCAGATAGCAACGAATTGATTCCGCCGGCAGAGGCGCCGGTCACGCTTTCAATCTCGGCAGGGTAAAACTGGCCGCCCACCACGGAGGTAGCGCCGGAGGTTACATCTATGATTTTAATCAGCGCCCAGTTGAGTCCGGCCTCATAGGCACCCTTGCTTGCGCCGCCACTGATCGCAATGGCAAAGCGCTGTTTATAGAGCGACGTGGCGGCCTCGGCGGGAACGGCAACAAACGCGACGATAGCCGCGAAACCAGCGCAAATCGTTTGTCGAACAGCTGACATCTTCTTGTTTTTCATCGGCCCTGACCTGCTTACCACATACTGTAGCGATTCGTGATCAGCCTAGGGCTTTTACGATACCATAGGGAAACACGAATCAAAGCAAGTACGCAGAATTTGCCCCTATAAATGCCATGCCAGACTGGTCTGAGATCGTCGCCAATATCGTTAAAGCGAGCGGGGAACCGCTCGATACCCCTACTGCCCGCCCAGTGGGCGGGGGTTCAATTAATCAGGCCTATGTTGTGGAAGGGGATGGCCACCGATATTTCGTAAAACTCAATCGTAACCATCTTCTGGATATGTTCGAGGCAGAGGCCGAAGGCCTGAACGAGATGCGTTCAGCCAATGCCATCAAGGTCCCGGCACCCATCTGTTATGGCACAAGCGGAAGCGAGGCGTACATAGCTCTCGAATATATCGCATTTGGCGGAAGTGGCGGCGGACAAAAACTCGGCGAACAACTGGCGGTCTTGCATAAAAAAACCTGGGACCATTTCGGCTGGCATCGTGAAAACACTATCGGATCAACGCCACAACCGAATACACCTACTGACAACTGGGCGGATTTTTATCGCCAGTATCGTTTGGGATTTCAGTTGGAACTGGCAACACGCAATGGCGGCGCACACTTGATGCGAAATGGTGAACGCCTGATGGCGGAGCTGGATGCGTTCTTCGCTGATCACCACCCGGTACCGTCATTGCTACACGGTGATCTCTGGGGGGGCAACTATTCCACCGACCAGGACGGTAACCCGGTGATTTTTGATCCCGCTACCTATTATGGAGATCGCGAAGCCGATATCGCCATGACCGAACTCTTCGGTGGCTTTCCCCGCGAGTTCTACAGCGCTTATAACGAGGTCTGGCCGTTGGATGAAGGTTATTCGACACGCAAGACGCTGTACAACCTCTACCACGTTATCAATCACTTCAACCTTTTTGGCGGTGGCTACCTGTCCCAGGCCGATCGCATGATTGGTTCGCTGCTGAGTGAGATTCGGTAGTTCAACAGCAGATGAACACCTGCGCCCTGCCCACCGAAGGAAAAACAACAACGGTTACCTTGCTGATCACACTGGCACTACTGATCGGTTTGCCGCTGCTGGGTGCGTTCACCGCCGGCCTGCCACTGAATCGCTATCTTGAGTTTCCACCACTGACCCGCTACATAACTCCGGCCGCTTTTTCCTGGCCGGTATTTCTTTCGATGGCTGTGTTTGTGCTGGTCGTAGTTGGGCCAATACTGTATCGAATTCTTATCTCCTCATCGTCAACGAAGGATGTGCCGCTGCAGACTCGTCCATTTCCCTGGTGGGGCTGGCTGGGAGTTATCTGGCTGGCAGGCGCCTGGCTCCTGGCGTGGAATCGCTTCGACTGGTTTGAGCCACTGCAACGCCACACCTTTACCCCGCTATGGCTGGGCTACATCGTTGTCGCAAACGCGTTGACGTTTAAGCGAAGTGCGGAATGCCTGCTACTGAACCGGACTACACACCTGGTCGCGCTGTTTATCACCAGCGCACTGTTCTGGTGGTACTTCGAATTCCTTAACCGGTTTGTCCAGAACTGGCACTACATCGGCATCGGCACCTTTACCCCGGGTGAATATGCGCTGTTTGGCACGCTTTCGTTTTCCACGGTACTGCCGGCTGTAGTCAGTACCCGTGATCTGTTGGCTACCTTTCCTCGCCTGACTCATGGCATGGAGAGCTATATTAAGTTGCGCCTGCCGAATCCCTGCCGGCTTGCCTCGATTGCATTGATCGTCTCCGCAATTGCCCTGGCCAACATCGGCCGTTGGCCGGATTACCTGTTTCCGATGTTATGGCTGGCGCCGCTGATGGTCCTCGTTAGTGTGCAGACCTTGCGCGGTGAAGCCCATGTGCTTCAACGACTTGCCAATGGAAACTGGCGCTCAATCTGGCTTGCCGCCCTGGCCGCACTGGTTTGCGGATTCTTCTGGGAGCTATGGAACTGGAACAGTCTGGCGAAGTGGCAATATGCCGTTCCGTTTGTGCATCGCTTTCAGGTCTTTGAAATGCCGCTATTGGGTTACACCGGCTATCTGCCTTTTGGTATTGAGTGCATTGCGATTGCCGAGGTTCTGCGCCGAAAGGCGTAGAAACGAGTTTACTTCGGAAACAGGAACTGAGCCTGTAAACGCAACGTCCAGTCACCTGCGGTATTGGGCTTTACTGCATTGTAGTAAGCCTGGGCAGACAAGTTCACCGGTTGCTTACCGAATTTCGTAATTCGGCCGAAACCGCCACCAAACGGAACAGTCCATTTTTCGCCTGTCGCATTCCATTTTGCAGTGATAATGGGCGCACTTGCCGCATACCAACCCTTATCGAAGTTATAGTTAACAAAATACTGCAATAGAACCTGATTTACATCCGGCTTGGCAGCGTCGCCAGCAGCACGATGATAAATATTTCCCGGTTGGCGGCTAACATGCCAGCTACCGATTCATAGCGCGGACTATTCTCGTCCGGGGGAGGTAGCAGCATAAACGCGCGCTAAATTACGAGGGCGTAAACCACATCCATCATGTGCTCCAGTCGCACCAATTGACGCTTCTGTTTTTGTTCCAGTTTGATTTTTGTTGTGGCCATGGCTTAATGTGAACCAATCACTTCTGTCACTTCGCGCGCATTCAGTACCCTGTAAGCTTCTGCCGCTGATTCCACCGCCAACGCCACAACGATCCCGGTCAGGATCAGGCCACACAGTGCAATGACAATCGCCAACCACTTGCCCCTTCTTTGGCTCGGGCGAAAGTCGCCATATCCTACGGTGCTGGCTGTAATAAAACCGAAGTACAAACTGTCGGCGAGGGTCCAGCCTTCGCGTTTACCAATTGTGATTGCAAGCATGGAAATGACGAGAATCAGGAAGGCAATGATCGGCGAGAAAGACAAAACCAGCTTGCCCAGCGTTAGCAGGAATTGAATAGTGAATCCGAATTCCATGTGACATAGATCCCGTACTGAAGTGTCTTGTGCCAGTTTACGATGGAGCTGACAGGCAATCTAGTCAGATTACCGGACAGGGCAACGGTCGGAATCAATCCCGTACGAAAAGCGCTCGAAGCTTCTCCCAGAATTCACCGCCAAGCACGAACAGGCTAAGGAAAAATACGATGTCACCCGCGCCTGCGTAAATTGGTTGCTGAATCCCGCTTTCGGGATACAGGCTGGCAACATAAGGCTGAGCCCAGCCAAACACCAGCGGCGCTACAAACATGAATACATCGATTCGGTGTCTTGCTGGACCGACTCGGTCGGGAAACACGATTCGGGACAGCGAACTGAAAAGGATGTGTTTCAGGAACTGGAATCCGGATTTACCCAATATGCCGACGGCGATCAGCATCCCCAGCTCGGGGGCGCCGAGTACAAGAAACCCGGAAATTGCGGTCTTGGTACTTTCTGCCCAGTTAGTGCTTGTCACCAACGGAATGAATATCGGGGCGAGACAGCTGCCAACGAATACGATCCCGCCTGTGACCAGTCAACCGGCAGGTGGATCTGTTTCCAGGTCTTTGTTGCCGGACGGTATACCCATAAACCTGCCCTTCGCTGAAAGAAGAATTCCGCGTCAGGCCTGGCCCAGAAAGAAAATGCTGAAGAGGCTTAATACAAGCGAAATCACACCGATCATCAGTTCCATCATAGCAATCATATCGCCGCGGTTGTCGAAGCCCAGCCGTCGCGCCAGCGCGTTGCTGCCCCTACGGGCGACCTTCTTTTTCACTTTTTTATTGCTTCGGGATTTCGTTCTCTTAAAGCGGCCCAGGTGGAACGCCTTTTCATATACCGTGGTAACCGGTTGGGTTGCGATAAACCCAATCCCTACGACGATGATCAGATAAACGATGACATTCAGGACTGTTGGTGGCACTGCCCAGAACTTCTGACTGTACTGTGGATAAAGCATAACAACACTGGCGAGCGTACCAAATGTCACGGTCGACAACGGATAGACAATTTTCAGATAGCGTTGGGAAAGCCCTGCCAGGATTGGCAACGCCATCAATAGTACCGCCCAGTGAAAATAGGGATTCACCAGCCTGACCAGAACCAACGTGCTCTGGAAGAAGTAGGTGCCGCCTGCGACGATCAGGAAAAAGGCGGCGCTACCGGCAATGGTATTTAGCCGGCGTGATTGGTCAGTGTCCTCGTAGATCATGAATGCGGTCCCGCTTTGCTGCGTTTTTCCAGTTATTGTTATTGGTGCACGTAACAATGCCCACCCCGACACTCTGATACCGATAATTCTGGCTGATGGCAAGTCTGGAATGACCCAGGACCGACAATCGGGTCCCACGTCCGGCCTGCAATTCGCGCAGTGCCAGTGTACCTGCGGGCGAGGTTGATGCAGACCATGAAACTGATGGCGAGCAACCGATATCTACTATCGTTGCAGTGCATTGTGGCTATTGCGGGTGCTTGGAATAGACAGGGCCTTGGTGTAAGGTTTTCCGTACATATTGCCTGATGGCCACACGGAGGCCAGGAGAATTTATAATGGACCCGCACCTGAAACAAAACATTACCATGCAGTCGACCTGGCTTCGGGGTCTCTATATTCTGCTATTTGCCATCATCTATAGCGTCACAGAAATTGTCGTCGTTGCTGTGGTGGTCTTCCAGTTTCTATCGACACTGTTCGTGGGTCAGAATAACCAGCAGCTGTTGCGCCTTGGCCGCAGCCTGAGTGATTTTATTCGTCAGATATTGCTGTTCGTTACCTATAATAGTGACGAAAAGCCGTTCCCTTTCGGACCATGGCCTGAAGCCGGTGAGATGGCGCTGACAACAACGCCAAACAAAAAGACAACCAAGAAAACCGCGGCCAAGAAGAGCCCGCCGGAAGAATCGGCCGGCGACTGAGTCACGCATCTTGCGTCCGTAGGGATTCGCTGAAGCGGTCCATAAGTGCGGAATTATTGAATATTTCGGCGATAAAACTGCCCATTGACCGAATCCCCGTCGAAGGGCGACACAGCATTGCGAAAGGAATTCGCGATGCAAACATCAATTTTCTAACTATAATTAATAACCATAGCCTGCTTGGCTTGCGGGTTGCGCGATACGTTCAACCAGCGGGGTGGGGTGCTGATGAAGGGACAGGACATATATGAAGATTTCTACCAAGGGCAGATACGCAGTAAATGCATTGATCGAGATTGCGCTGAACCAGGACAAGGGGCCGGTAACCCTGAGCGAACTGGCATCCATGCAGGGCATCTCGCTCTCGTATGCAGAGCAACTATTTGCCAGCCTGCGCAAACAGGGCCTGGTAAAGGGCACGCGCGGCCCGGGTGGCGGCTTCAAGCTGGCGCGCAACGCCGATGAAATCACGATCGGCGAGATAATCCGGGCCGTCTATCAGAACGAGGCGTCCAGCTGGGTCGAACCGGCATCCAGCTCCGGTGAGCGCGCGGCCTCCTACTGGGAGCGACTCGACAATAAGATCGACTCTTTCCTCGAAAAAATCACACTCCAGGATGCTATCGGCAGGGATGAGCCCATCGCTTCATCCGAGATTGACCGATTCGGTAGCTGATTGGATTGTATCGACGAGAACTCTCGGGTTCTCGTCGATCGGGCACCAGCGTTGCTGCATTCTCGCTATCCCCCCACCCACAGTTAGTCACCTTGGGTAATAGTAATCGACCGCGACCTTACGGCGTATACCAGATCGGCGAGGTATAGGCACGTTCCTGCAAGGTCATGGTGGTACTCTTTAGCGGTTTGTTACCAAAACGTTTGGCATCGTATGCCGTCCAGCGCGGCGTCGGGATTTCCAGCACACGGCCATAACAGAAAGCGTGCTCTTTTGGATCGAAGTCCGGATCCTTCCACACCGCGATCAACTCCGGATCGCCGATGGTATTGGTCCAGGTGGCATTGGCAACATCAACGGTACTACCGACGGCAGGTAACTTGCCTTTGCTGTCTGGTTTGCGCTTGTCAGCATCTCCCCAGACAACGTCATAGATTTTCTCGTGCAACTTGCCGTTCTTGTCCATCCATCCCTTGACTACCTGGTAGCGATCGAGGTTGGCACCAATCGGATCTTTGAGTGCAGCAACCAGGAATGTCGGCTCGACTGACTTTTATATTTTTATCGCCCGGCCCGGTATCGCCACCGACAACGGCATACAGAAAAAACATCAGGAAGCCTGATGACCAGGAAATGAACCAGTGGCTCCTTCAGCAGAGGTTTGATTTTTGACATAGATACAATTCTGCTGACTTTGGACCAGGAAGGCCGATCCGTTTACTTGATTGAAGTTGACCATACAGCTAGCAAACTAGAACAATCCCGACAAGGCAGGCCAAACGTTCTCCACCAACGTCGGCTGGGCTTCCACGGTAGGATGAATTCCATCCGCCTGCATCAGGCCATCCTTGCCGGCCACACCTTCCAGAAAGAACGGCACCAGTGATGCGCCCTGTTTTTCCGCGACCCGCCGGTAAACACTGAAAAACCTTTCGGTATAGGCAGGCCCATAGTTGGGTGGCAATCGCATGCCGAGTAACACTACCTTGGCGCCCTTCTGCTTCGATTGCACAACCATCGACCGGATGTTTTGTTCCATCTCTTCCGCCGACAACCCCTGTAACCCGTCATTGCCCCCAATTTCGATGATGACAATCTCGGGCCGATGACGCTTTAACGAGCCGGGCAGACGTGACAGCGCGCTGGCGCTGGTATCCCCGCTGATGCTGGCGTTTACCAACTGATACGGATAACCTTTTTCTTTGAGGCGCTTTTGCAGTAACGCCACCCAACCCATGCGAAGATCAATACCATAACCGGCGCTGAGACTATCGCCGACAATGAGAATTTTCGGCGCTGCCGCGGCTATCGGCATCGCCATCAGAAACAATACGATTATCAGGAGTTTCTTGGTCATGGCAGTTCCTTCGTCTACCCCCATTGTGCAGGCACGCACACTTGGCAAGCAAGTGACAAGCCCCGAAGGTGAGCTTGTCATACTTGATGACGTAAGCTTTGACGTCAATCCGGGTGAAGCCGTCGCCGTAGTTGGTGCCTCCGGTTCCGGCAAGTCGACCTTGCTTGGTCTGCTGGCCGGGCTCGACACTCCCACGCATGGCAGCGTCATGCTCGATGGCCAGGTGCTTGGCGAGCTCGATGAAGATGGCCGCGCCGCACTGCGTTCGCAGCGCGTTGGTTTTGTCTTCCAGTCTTTCCAGTTGTTACCCAGCCTGACTGCGCTGGAAAACACCATGTTACCGCTGGAGCTGGCGGAGGGTGCCAACGCTCGCGTGGTAGCCACTGAAGTACTGGATCGCGTCGGCCTGAAGGATCGTATTCACCATTACCCGAACCAGCTTTCCGGCGGCGAACAACAACGCGTGGCAATTGCACGCGCCTTTGCCGCGAACCCGAAAATTCTGTTTGCCGACGAACCGACCGGCAATCTGGATCAGAAAACCGGGGATCGCATCATTGAACTGCTGTTCTCCATGAACCGGGAAAGAGGCACCACGCTGATTCTGGTTACGCACGATCTGGCTCTGGCCAAAAATTGCGACAAGGTGCTGGAGCTTGAAGCCGGGAGACTGACGACGTCATGATGCAGGTGCTACGTCTGTCGCTGCGTTTTATCCGCCGTGAATGGCATTCGGGCGAATTGACCACCGCGGCCCTGGCGTTGGTCATTGCCGTCGCCAGTGTCAGCGCGGTCGGTTTTTTTACCGATCGTGTTCGTGGCGCCATGAGTCAACAGGCAAGCGAACTACTGGCGGCGGATCTGCTGGTAGTGTCCTCGCAACCGATACCAGCCGCCTGGACAAAACAAGCTGCCAATAACGGTCTAAACACCGCGCTGGTAACACAATTCCCCAGCGTCGTGCTTGCCGGTAGCAAAACATTATTGGCCGAAGTTAAGGCCGTGACTCCCTCGTACCCGCTGCGCGGAGAAGTACGGGTGGCACCGAAGCCGTATGCGCCGGATGCGCCGACCGATTTGATTCCTGCCAGTGGCGAGGCCTGGCTTGATGCACGCCTGATGGCGCAGCTGGGTATTGTACCAGGTACTGCGATCAGCGTCGGCGCGAAGACGCTGCGCGCAACCCAGGTCATTGCTTACGAGCCTGATCGCGGCGGAGACATGTTCAGTATTGCCCCAAGGTTACTGATGAACGCCACGGACCTGCC
>JAJDNE010000053.1 GCA_022340825.1 Acidiferrobacterales bacterium
GGCCATTGTGCGCCGCGATCACCTCCCAGCCTTCGCCTTCCAGTGTTCGCCGAAGCAGTTCTCGCTGATCCTGGTCATCGTCCACGATCAACACCGGCGCTACCGGACCCTCGCGCACCGAGCGACGCAGGATAGTTAGCAACTGCTGCTTGTCGGCTGGCTTGGTCAGGTATTCGGTGACACCAAGGGCATAACCTCGGGTACGGTCATCGACCATACTCAGCATAATTACCGGAATATTCGCCAATTCTTGGTCTTCTTTCAACGCTGCAAGAACACTCCAGCCGTCCATACCAGGCATCAATACGTCGAGCACAATGGCGCCAGGCTTAATTTGCCTGGCACGCGCAATACCCTCTTCCCCGTCAGTGGCGCTATAGACCTCGAATCCTTCCTTCGAGAACATCCGGCGCAACATATCATGCACAAGCGTATCGTCATCAATTACCAGTACCTTGCTGATTCGTTTGCGCCGGTCTTCACTAATGGCCGGCGCGGTATGCATTCTTATAGCTTCCGGCACGGGTATGCGTTGACTGGTATCTGGCTCGGATTTACCGATCCCGGTGTTGATCGGTGTCGGTTCGACCGGAAGCAGCATGACAAAAATGGAGCCCTCACCCGGTTGACTACGGACACTGATTTCTCCGCCCATGATCTCACTGAAGCGCTTGCAAAGCGTCAAACCTAATCCCGTACCGCCATACTTTCTGGTGATGCTTGCATCTGCTTGCGAGAACGCCTCGAACAGGTGATCCATTTGCTCCGCGGACATACCAATACCTGTATCGGAAACCTTGAATTCAACCCAGTCTCGCCCAGACATTTCAATTCGTTTTGCCGACAGCGTAATGGTGCCGTGCTCAGTAAACTTGCTGGCATTGCTCAGTAGATTAAACAACACCTGGCGCACCTTGGTAACATCCATTCGCATCGAACCAATATCAGGCGCATAGTCCAGCACCAGCTCATTGTCATTCCGTGCAACGAGTGGTCGTATGGTTGACGCGGTGTACTTCAATACCGAAGGAATTTCGGCCGTCTCCAGGTACAAGGTCATTTTGCCGGCTTCGACCTTGGATAAATCCAGCACATCGTTGATCAATGCGAGCAGGTGCTTGCCTGCGCTGTTTACTTTTTGCAGATCGGGAATATAGGCCCGGTGCCCTGCCTGCTCCGCCTCCTCCTCGAGCATCTCGCTGTAACCAATAATTGCGTTCAGTGGTGTCCGCAGTTCGTGACTCATATTGGCCAGGAACTGGCTCTTGGATTGATTGGCATTCTCTGCCTTGCTGCGCTCGACATCGAGTTCGCTGTTTTTTCTTTCCAGCTCGATCAGGGCGGTGCGTAACTCGGCAGTCGCTTGGTGCACTTCGTCCTGCAGGTTCTCCTGCGCCGCCTGCAACGCCTTCGCCATGGCATTGATACCCTTCTCCAATGCCAGCAATTCGGCATCGGCACCAGTGTCAGCTCGTGTTGATAGCTCACCCTGCTCCAGTCTCTCGACGGCATTGGTCAATTGCTCAACCGGTTGAATAATTGAGCGACCCATCCGCAGTGCAGCGATAAGGCTGAGAATCAAGCCGACAATAGTTATTGTCGAACTCTGTACAAGTACCGAGCGCTGCTGACGCAATGTCGCTTCCTTCGACATCTCAACTGATACCCAGCCGATGGTTGTCGGGGTTCTGGCAGTTGCCTTGGTAGCGATTTCGGTTTCCACATCCGGGAAGTCGCTGATCTCCATTTCGCTCTGCAATACCGGTGCGCGAAAAACGATTGACTGCTCATCCCGGGACGGGATTACCAAAATCGAGTCTTTTCTCGTTCCCGGGAGCTCCAGCTCTTTAAATTCCGGCCCCACTGCCGTAATCACTATTCCATTCTGTCGTGTAATGCGCACTGCCCGAACATCTGCCTCGCGCAAGGCGCTGGTAGCAAGTGACCGAAGAACAGTCGTGTTTCCGGAAAAAACACCAAATTCGCTCGCTGGAGCCAGACTGCGCACCATCGCCATGCCACGATCTTCAAGCCGTTCTTCCAAATCGGAAATTTGCGCGGAAACAAAGTAAAACGCTAATAACGCAGCAATGGCGGCTGCCGGCACCACGGCGACCAGCATGACACGTCTGCGGATTCCACCGATCATTGCGAAAGCCTCCGTGATCGATTCAGGCTTGCCTCAATTTCAGCGGCGCTTGGCGTGCCGATACCGAGAGACTGGGCTACCTCGCTATTTATCTCGACCGAAAAGTATTTCGGATATTGTGGCTTCGGTAGTGACCAGTCGCCGGACCGGACCAGTTCGGCCACCAGTTCACCAGTCTGCGTGCCAATCTGACCGGGAGTCGAATAGACGGCTGCCAACGCGCCAGCTTTGACGTAAGCCCGGGAGTAGGCGATCACTGGCACCCGCTGGCGATAGGTCGTCAGCAGAAGATTCTGCACTGTCCGTCGATTTGAAACGACCGGATCGGCAAACGCGAGAAATGCGTCGCTGTCTTCCAGCGCGCGATTAAGCGGCCCAACCAGTCGCTGGCTCGCCGTCATCGTCTCAACTTTTACTGTGACGCCTTTGCTCCTGGCCACCTTCTTGAGTTCATCTTGCAAGTCAGCGGTACTCGGCCCCAATACCACACCGATGTTTTTATTTTGTGGCAACAAGGCCTCCACCAACTCAATTCGACGCTCAAGGGGCTGATCCAGATAGATCGAACTGGTGCTTCGGTTTGATCCCGAGGAGATCAGACGGCGATAACTGCTTCTAGGAATCAGCGTATTGAGAACCGGGGTTGATGTATTCAACTCCTGCACTTTTTTTGCAGCAACGGTACCGACCGCTACGATGAGGCGTGATTGCGAATAGAGTTCAGCGTAGCTTTCTTTAGTTAGTGCCTTCGACTCGACTATCCTGACAGCGATAGGGCTGCTGCCCTTTCCGGATTCGAGTGACTTTTCGAACGAATCAACAAATTCCTGGTAGGCGCCGCCTTGCCGGCTGGGCACCACGACAATGGTGTCAGATGCGCAAGCTATTCCTGGAAATACAGCGGTGGCAGCAAGAATTGCGACGATGCCAAGCACTGCAGACGAAAACGATCTGCAATGAAGATACCGGTCGCCATTCTTGTGCGCGGCGTTCCGGTCCCTTATTTGCTGGATCAGTTTTGTTTGCATTGGAATCCTTCCAATAGCCAGCCTTGCGGCTAGTCGGCCCCTATCCTGAGCTTGATATAAATACGACGATCCTGGGGGACGGAACTGGTGTAATCATAATAAGAGCCAGCCAGGTTCTGTCCAACCAGTTCGATAATTCCCTTGAAGTTTTTGCCGCGCAAACGTTTGGCTAGCCTGAGATCCACTTTTGTATATTCGGGGATTTCACCTACCGTGTAAGGCGGAGCCGGGGACAGGTTGTTGAACCAGCCCATGCGTCCAACATAGTAAATACCCACGCTGGCGGAGACAGTGCGGGTTAATTTCTGCATCGCTAGCAGACTGGCAGTATGGGTTGGCGTGGCGGGATCCGTGGGGCGAATCTCGTCGGGATTAAATCTACGCGGATAGCTACCCGTCTGATCGGCGTAGGCATACGCGAAAACGAATCGACTAGACCGGGTTGGTTGATAGTTGATATCCAGTTCCACGCCATGGATCGATGCCTTACCCTGATTGACATAAGTATATTGCGGCCCAAGAGGTGGATTGGATGCATCTTCGGGGTAGTCGATCAAATTATCGATGTAGTCCTGATAGATCCGCACATCGGCAACGACTTTAGAGTTTTTCGATTTTGAGACCAGTCCAAGTTCATAAGAGGTAATTCGTTCTGCCTCCAGACCGCCCGGTGATACAAACGAATAAGTTGGCGTCGTTCCAAGATAGTCTGCGCGACCATTGGCATATTCCTCGAACAGTGATGGTGTGCGCAGCCCTTGCGATACGCTGGCCCGCAATGTGTTCTGGTCTGACAGGTGATAGTTAATTGCTGCCCGGGGCGAGAATCCTGCACCGGTGATACCGTTATGCTCGAACATGCCGCCGAAATTCGCCACCAGTGTTGGCGAATAACTCCACTCGGCATTAATAAATGCGCGATAAAGATCGTTCTCTACCTTATCGATACCGTAAAACCAGCCTTCCGGCGCTTCGGATGTATCCTGCCGCGCTTCCAGCCCCCAGACAGTGCGCAGCGTGTCGCCCCATCGCTTGGTATGCTGAAATTCTACATTGTTACGCTCTGTCACCATGCCCTGATCGATAACCGGAAAACCGGTTATCGAGAAGCGATCATTAGCACTGAAGTAATTACGGTAATACTGAACCTGATAGCTTTCATCGACATCGAGCGATCGTCGCCAGACAATCTGCTGAAAATTGCTGGTGTTACTCGTGTTACGTTCCAGTTCCGTTCCGGCGATACCGGCCTGATGTGGGCCACCACTGAAGCCTAGCTGCAACTCGAGAATGTCGCCGTTGTCGGTGCGGTACTCGCCACGGAAGTTGGATTTCACCATGGTGCTGGAATCGTATTCGGTTTCGAGACCGTCGTCTGACTGGACACTGACACCAAAGCGATAATCGAAGGACTCTGACTTATGGCTGTAGCGTGCAATTCCTTTTACATAATTGTTGCTGCCTGATACCAGCCTGGTATATACAGTTGGCACGTCGGCCGGGTGGCGGGTAATAATGTTAACTGCAGCAAGAAATGCATTGGCGCCATAAGCCGCGCCATTCGGCCCCCGGATAACCTCGATACGCTCAATATCATCAATCTCCAGCGGCAACTGATCCCAGCGAATGCCGCCAATCGCGGGATCGTATACCGACCGACCGTCGACCAGTACCTGAATCCTTCTTGCGTACGGATCACTCAGGCCGTGATAAGTAGCCCCTACCGGATCAGGTATCCAGATATCCTGCTTGTCGTGAGCTAACTGAAAGCCGGGTACCAGCCGCAACAGGTCCGGCACCTCCTCGGCACCGGATGCCTTGATCATCTCCCGGTCAATTATCGTAATAGATGCGGGCGCATCTGCTCGCGGTTGCTCCAGTCGGGTGGCAGATAAAACGACGGGAATGTCATTCAGAAATATTTCTTCCGTCGTCGCCGCCACTGGCTCAGCCGCATAGGCGCGGGATTGCGCAGCCAACACTGTCACGCAGAAGAGAAGGCCAGGTAGTAATAGATCCGCCCGGGGTTTCGTATTCAATAGCAAATTAGTTCTCGCAGATTCTGGATTATTATTTTTCTGCAATTTATTACCAGTGAGGAGTCACCAATAATCAGTGCACCGATACTTATTATATATGCAATGGAGAATATTTGGTCCGCTTGGAGCGTCAACTTGCAAATATCACCGGGATACAATATGCAACGCAGTTTGATCTATATAAGCATTCGCCAATATTCTGATCATAAAATGAAAAAGGGTGAGCCAAGGTTTGGCTCACCCCAATATGATTGCCGAATTTACTTTGTATTCAGCGAAAAACTATTTGTAAAAACTACGCGAGACTGTCGCGGACGCGCTCCAGTCGTTGTTTAACCTCGCCACCCAGCTCGGTAATTTCGTCCCGATTTACCAGGCCGAGCACAGACTTCGGGTCCATAAAGGCAACGGTAATATTTCCGTTTTCTTCCTCTCGCACTACGACATTACACGGTAACAGCAATCCAATATCCGGATCTGCACTAATGGCCTTGTGTGCCAGCGGCGGATTGCAGGCGCCAAGAATCCGGTAAGGCCGCATATCAACGTCCAGCTTCGCCTTCATCGTCGACTTCACGTCGATCTCGGTCAGCACGCCAAAGCCTTCTGCCTTCAGCGCCTCGACAACCTTTTCAATCACGTCATCAAAACTGCCTTTTACTTCTATACTAAATCCATACATCGTATTCACCATTTCATGTTTTGTTTGCTGTTCGCGACGCACTGTCGCCATGCTTTTTTATCCTTTTACCTTGCCGGTTTTATCCGGTAGCTCGTCCGGCGCATAAGCACGCTGCCATGCCTGATAGGTATCTGCCGGCCACAAAGCCTGAAACCAGGTAATTACATCTTCAATGTCTTGATCGCTGACTCTACCCGCCCAGGCAGGCATTACCGGTAGACCATTCTGTTTCAATCCATTCCGGATGATGGTCATCATTTTTATTTTGGAGAGCGTGATATCCGTACCCGTACCATTCAGCGGTGGCGCAGCGGCATATCCCTCTTTCCGGCCGCGCTCCCAGTCCGGATGACCCTGTGCCTCGGGCCCATGGCACTGCGCACACTTTTCCTGAAACAGTTTGGCGCCCCTAGCGATTCGTTCGACGTCAAACAGGCGCCCCGCGTCGGCTTGCTCCGCTTCGGTCATGCTCGACGCAGCGCCTTCGACAGTTTTCTCTTCGTCTTTCTTGCTGCAACCGACGGACGACACGAAGAAAGCTATTAAGAGGGCAGCAGGGACCAGCGTCAGCAATGATTTCTTCATAGTGGTTACCAGGCTTCGGTTAGCGTAAACATAAATAGGGCCTACCGGCTGATTATCAACCAATGTGGTTACTTTTGTCTCGATTGCTGATCCATTCGTGCCCACGCCTGGTACAGCTCGTCAGGCCAGCGAGATTGAAACCAGGCAATAACGGATGCAATATCCTCATCACTCAATTTGTCATCCCAGCCGGGCATTTTGCCGCCGATGGCGATAGTTCCGTGTTTGATCGTTCGCACCAAGGCAGCCCGCGGATGATGCCAGGCGTGGCCGGTACCGTTCAGTGGCGGTGGCGGATAGTTGCCATCCGGGCCCACCTGTTGCCAGTTCGGCGCACCCTGCCCTTCGCTACCATGACAGGCTCCACAATGTTTCTGGTACAGGTTATGCCCCTTGTTGACCATTGCGAAATCTGCTGAACGCTGAAACCGGGGTGGCTCTTTTGTTGTTACGTTGCCCTTGCCTGAATTATTGTCTTCGCCCGAGCCGCATGCCGTCAGTATCAATGCCGTGATGGCGAGTGGAACTATCCTGGTCATTGCCTTTCTACAGAGAAAATTCTCACAGCTGAAGCAGGGCATTAAAGACTAGTGGCAAGAGCTTGTATACATTCGGGGCCCCGGTTATTTCGTCAGTCTTTCCAGCGCCTCACGATATTTCGCTGCCGTTTGCTCAACGATTTCTGTCGGCAATTCAGGACCGGGGGCGGTTTTATCCCAATCCAGCGTCTCAAGATAGTCGCGCACATACTGCTTGTCGAAACTGGGCGGACTGATGCCGACCTGGTACTGATCAGCAGGCCAGAAACGCGATGAATCCGGGGTCAACGCCTCGTCAATCAGCACTAGCGTGCCGTCGTCATCGAGACCAAACTCGAACTTGGTATCGGCAATTATGATGCCTCGCTTGAGCGCATATTCAGCCGCTTCAGTATAGAGCTTGATACTTGTATCCCGGACCTTTTCTGCCAGCTCTTTGCCAAGCAACTCAACGGTTTTGGCAAAATCAATATTCTCGTCATGCTCGCCGACATCCGCCTTGGTGGAAGGCGTGTAGATTGCCTCTGGCAGTTTATCGGCCATTTGCAGACCCTCCGGCAGCTTGATGCCGCAGACCGCACCGGTTTTCTGGTAGTCCTTCCACCCGGATCCGATCAGGTAACCACGAACGATTGCCTCAACCGGCAGCGCCTTGAGTCTCTTTACCACTATCCCTCGGCCCTGGACCTCTTCCAGTTCGGACGCGTCGCTCAGTACGTCAGCCAACGGAATCTCTGCCAGGTGATTCGGTACCGTATCCTTAAAAAAATCAAACCAGAAATTGGAGGTGTCTGTGAGAATCGCACCCTTACCTGGAATCGGCGTAGGCAGAACCACATCGAACGCGGACAGACGATCGCTGGTAACAATCAGCATATGCGAGGCGTCGATCTCATAGATATCCCTGACCTTTCCCTTGTGAATCAATGGCAGGCTCTGGATGTGAGAATCAAACAGGCTTTCTGGCACAGCGGTCATTTTACAACTCCACGGATTTGTATTGGTTCTAAAAACGGCGCCAAGGATACCGGTAAGGCAGGAACGGGTCGAGTGAGCCCCCATGACCCCGGCGCCGACAAGCTGTCAATCCTGACCGACAAGCACCATGGAAGCCGATCAACGGCGAACTAGAATTTCATTATTCGGGTGAAAGAGGTTCGCTATATGTCTGATAAACAGAGCATTCCCACATCAAACGCTGCCGCGCTCGAGGCCATGATCCAGTACAACAGCAGCGGATTTCACAGACACATTCTGCGGGAAATTCGCCGTGACGGCGCCTTCGTCGAAATGGTCAACGTGCGCGTATTACAATACGAAGCGCCTATAAAGATAGTCTTTGTTCACCATGACAAAGGTATCAGCTATACCCATTTGATCGAAGCACGTGTGCGCGAGATCTCTGGCCACGGTGCTCACCTGGAATTCGCCAACCTGGATCACCAGGCACACGAGGCTTTGCGCACGCTGGAGCAACGCCAATAGTCATTTGTCGTGCTAGCTGTTTAGCAATCGCATCAATACCGGAACCCAGAACAATAGAAGCCCTGCAACGAGCAGGAGATCGATCTTTATTATTGTCTTGAAACGGGATTTCTTTTCGACTTCTTCAGCATCAATCAAAAATACGGTACTCATCATCAATTCCAGCAGCATGCCAAAGAATATGATGGGAATTAGTGCCGGGACAACGAGGGATGACAACATTCTCCAGCCTGTATAGTAAACCGTGTCGCCAACGAAAAGTGACAACAAAATAAATATTAGTGTAAGCGCATGCAACATAAACCGCAGTGGTCCGATGCTGCTGACCAGTTTTGAAAGATTTCCCATTGTTTTTTTGTCCTGGTTGGTATGTCTAGAAGATTGAATTGCATGGCGGACGCAAGGATAACATGGCGTTTTGTTGCTACGCCATGCGGCATCGGGTTTTCGTCGTAGTCGCTATAAGCTATCGACGTTGTGGAATTCGAGCTTGGGGCCATAACGTGTGTAACGAATCCGCGAGAGTCCGGCATTGTCGACCTTGATACGGTACATACCAACGGCAGGCGCACCCAGCACTTGAGCAATAATTGCCCGCATTACTCCTGCGTGCGATACGACTAGTACCTGTTCGCCACCGCTCACTTCGATTAGCTTTTCGTATGCCTGCATGACCCGCCGGGTGAAATCCGCTAATGGTTCGGCTCCCTCAGGCCGACAGTTCTCAGGGTCTCGATAAAACGCCTCATAACTCTCGGGATCCGATGCGATGATCTCGTCAGGGGTTTTACCCTCCCATATACCGAAACCGACTTCGCGGAACTCCGGTTCGACGATGACCGGGGCATGAATCTGTTGACCTAGCTCTTCAGCAAACAACCGGCAGCGTTTGAGAGGCGAGGTCACAATGCGATCCCAGCCTGTCGATTTACCGACTGCATTGCGCATCTGCTGCCAGCCTCGGTCGGAAAGGGGGTCATCTATCGAGTTGCCACGATAAGCACGGCCACCTTCCGGTTCGCCATGCCGCATCAGGTCGATCAAGATTTCTTGCTTTCTCATGCTGGTGACTGTTCGATGAATACAGTTCCGTGCAGTTACTTGCGCTTATCCTGAAACGGAATTACGTCAGATAGTCCATCCGGAAGCTGTTCCGCCAGTTCTTCGCCCAACAATAGTTCCATGGCCTCGAGCACCCGATCCAGTATCAGGTCGGCGCTGGCATGATAGAGACGAATCCGGCACTTGACGGGTTTGTGAAGGTCGTCGCGTTGCTCTGTTTTGAATTCAGTCCACGCGGCTATCGGGATATCGTGAAAGGCCCGATCAACAATTATCCAGGCATCTTTCTGCAGGATCAGCTCGAGAGTTTTAAGGCGTGGCAACGGTAAGTGAATTTCGCTGCCAAGCCGCTTTAAAGCAACCTGCACATGATTGAAATACAGTGCTTTGATCTCGCCATCGCGATACTCATACACCGGAACTTCTTCGTGGCGATGATACATGATGTGGCGTTGAATCCCTCTTTATATACTGCCTGTATTAAAACCAATCGACACAAATAGCCCTGATAAGCTGCCCTACGACGTCAGGCTTGCAAACAAGGTCGGCAATTTTTCGGGTAGCCGTTGAACATGGTC
Source organism: Acidiferrobacterales bacterium (assembly GCA_022340825.1). Classification (GTDB taxonomy): domain Bacteria; phylum Pseudomonadota; class Gammaproteobacteria; order Acidiferrobacterales; family JAJDNE01; genus JAJDNE01. Next base: position 10,148 of record JAJDNE010000053.1, read on the forward strand.
GATGATGGTGTAGTTGTTGGCGCCGAAAATACGTTTTACGTAACTGTCCGCGTGTGCATCCAGTGTCAGGCAATAGCTCAGCACACCTTGCGAATACAGCTCTTCTACCGCCTTCTTGGTATCGTGGCGCAAGTGCTGCGGATCGCGCTCGTCGATGTCGGCCGGCTCTCCGTCTGTCACCAGCAACAGGAGTTTTCGCCGCTCCGGCTGTTTGAGCAAATGCCGCCCTGCATGTCGCATGGCAGCACCCATGCGGGTAGACAGGCCACCCTGCATTCCGGCAAGACGCGCTTTAGCCTCATCATCGAAGTGCTGGTTAAAATCCTTGAAGCGGAAATACTGAACATCGTGACGGCCATCCGAGGCAAAACCATGCAGCGCAAACGGATCGCCAATGCCATTGATCGCCGTCGACACGAGCGTCGCGGCTTCGCGAGTCAGTTCCAGTATGGTCTTGTCTGAGCCGGGCACTTTCTCGTTAGTCGATTCGGACAAATCCATCAACACCACAACCGCCAGATCGCGATTCTTGATCACATTGCGCATAGTGATACGCGGATTCGGCTGGTCACCCATGCGGATCGAGACCATGGCATCAATCGCGGCATTGATATCAATCTCGTCGCCATCCTCCATATTACGTACACGCTGCACACCTTCCGGTGTCAACAAATCGATAATCTGTTTAATACGAAAGGCGATGGGTTTGTATTCGGTAAGAATATCTTCGATGGCCTTGGGATCACCTTTGGGCTGACGACGCTCGTAGACAGTCGCCCAGTCAGGACGGTGTAGTTGGATCTGGTAGTCCCATTCCTGATAGTGGAACGGATCCGATATCGGTTCCTTGCCCCACATCTGATTGAAGCTCTTGGTATCTTCCAGATCATCTTCATACGGAAACATTTCGGTCGGACAGGTCCAGATCTCCTGCGCGTCGTCTCCGGCCAACTCGCAATCCACTTCGTTTGCCATCTCGATAACACTCACGGTCTTGCGCAGCTGTCGCTGACTGGCAGCGACATATTCATTCATGGTGTCAAAGGTGAATTCCTCAAATTCCCAGACGAAACGATTGTCGTCCCGATACGGAATTCTGATGCGCTCAAGGATGCGCAGGCTAGGTACTTCCCTGCGAGATGAGAAAAGATTGAACAGCTCCATGCCCATGTGCCAGGAGAACTGATTGTTATCCTGTTCCGCTTCGATCCGGTCATGAAACTGCTTGCAGAATTTGCTCAGCTCGGCATCGTCAGTCTTTACTGAAGAATCGAGCAACATCAGCGCTACGCGCTCCAGCACCAGCATGGCCGGGTGTTCGACATTCTCCTCGTACTCAATATCTAGCAACGTGCGCCATAGTTTCTTCAAGCCCGGGAAGGCCTTCAGCGCCTTGTACTCGACGCGCGCGTCTTCAATAAAACCGATAAAGAACATTTGTGCCGGGCTGAGTTGCTCGGCAGATATTCGCGAACTGGTATAACAAATATGCGCTGCCATATGCGCGGCAGTCGCTCGATAAAGTTCAAGCCCCGGAACATCTCCAATGGCATCCACCGCATCCGGCATATGAACGATGTGAGCTTCGATATAAGGCCGAAAATCTGTGTAGTCCGCGCCAGTGGGACGCAGGAAGAAATCCCGTCCCCACAGGGCACGAAGATAGAAGTTCAGCTTGCGCTGAGTATCAATAAACAGTGTGCCGCGTCGCTCTTTTTGCAGTACTGCCAGGCTATCTTTTGATTCGAGATTGAAGTACTTGGTCAGGTTATCGAAATCGCGGCGGTAAGCCTGTGCACCGAAATTCGCCCAGCGCCGCAATCCACTCAAAGTTAATTTTGAAAGCAACTCATCAATGTGATTGAGCATTGGGCGAACGCCACGCGCCGCTGTCGATGACAACTGATGTACCAGCGTCAGGTAGCCACGCAGCAATTCCGCATCACCGAGGCGACGTGATGCCGTGGGAAGACTACTAAATAACAGGGCAATGACCTCGCCCGAGGTCATCGACGATAGCTTCATCGCCGCGGTAATACAGTCCCCAATAACGTCTTCACCGCACTCCTTGGCCACCATCGGCATTTCCTGAAGGTAGGAAATTACCAGGTCAGTGCCGCGCCCCAGGTTACACAAACCCTTGGCACCGTCCAGGTAGTCCTGCAAACCGGCCGGCGACATGACATGCGAGGCCTCCGCGAACGTGGACTGGAGCACATCCTGCACCTCCGGTGCGGCGTCGGCGAGCTGCTCTGCGTAATCTTCGAGTTTGATAGACATACTGATTTAGCGTTGTCCTGACCCCACTCCCCTGAAAGCGAAGTGGAGACAAGAAATACTTTTAACCAAAGAAAGTCTGTACCGCGGCATTCAGGGTATCGCGCATATCCGGATCGTCGGTTAGCGGCGTCACCATGGTCATGGTACACGCGGCAACAGGCTCGACACCCTTGGCGATCAGGTTGCCTGCATATACCAGTAGACGGGTAGAGATACCCTCATCGAGTCCGTGACCTTTCAGGTTGCGTGCCCGATGGGCGATCTGGACCAGCTTGCCGGCAAGCTCGGTATCAATTCCAGACTCCTTGGCGACGATATCGGTCTCGATCTTCTCTTCCGGATAGTCAAAATCCAGTGCGCCAAATCGCTGCTTGGTCGATTGCTTCAGGTCCTTCATCAGGCTCTGGTACCCAGGGTTGTAGGAGATTACCAGCTGGAAATCTTCGTGCGCCTCGATCAGCTCCCCTTTTTTGTCGAGCGGCAGCGTACGTCTATGGTCAGTCAGGGGGTGGATCACAACTGTCGTGTCCTGACGTGCCTCGACAACCTCATCGAGATAGCAAATTGCACCGAGGCGCGCGGCCGTCGTCAGCGGACCGTCCTGCCACTTGGTGCCTTCCTTGTCGAGCAGAAAACGGCCAACAAGATCCGAGGCGGTCATGTCTTCATTACAAGCAACGGTTATTAACGGCTTGCCGAGTTTGAACGCCATGTATTCTACGAAACGCGACTTACCGCAACCGGTTGGTCCTTTCAGCATCATGGGCATGCGGGCATCGTAGGCTGCCTGATACAGCGCAATCTCGTCGCCCACCGCCTCGTAATAAGGCTCTTTCTGGATCTTGTACTGACTAATATCAATAACAGACATAACTTATCCCCTAATCTTCATCATCGGTTTCTACTTCTCCGGTCCAGCCCGCCTCTTTCGCTCTGGCAATGGCTTCACCATGAATTTTTTCGTGGCGTTGGCGCAGTTCATCCGGCAAGTGACTGACCAGACAACCATACTTGTCCCACTCGGCGTTTACTTTTTGCAGCAGTGCGTCAATGCCTCCCAGATTCCAGCCTTCACAGGTCTCGGTCTCCGGCAACAGGTTAAATACCCACGCATCACGAATGATCTTGCCGATGGTGGTCATACCACCATTGACATCATTGTTGATGCCTACGTATTTGTCAGGTTTAGCCATGAATGTGTCCGAAATAAAAAAGCCCCTGACCGTACGGTGTCGGGCAGGGGCTTATCTTTTTATTACTACCCTGCAGATTTAAACAGTCTTACCACGATAGATAACCATCGCAGCACCTGCTGACTGGGCGAAGTTGTCGAAACCCAACAGACGGATGTGATTCTCCGGGTGGGCTTTGTGACAGGCTTCTACCTCAGCAAGGATGGCGTCGACATCAGTCTCACCAAACATCGGCAGTTTCCACATGTACCAGTAGTGGCTACGGGCGTTCTCCGGCTCGGTATGCTCGATACCCGGATTCCATCCCTTGCTGACGATATATTCAATCTGCTTGCGGATTTGCTTGGCATCCATCTCAGGCAAGTAAGAGAAAGTCTCGAACTTGCGGCTCGAAGTATCGCTCAAGCTTGATTTGTAATCTTGCACTTCGCTCATTTTAATTTCCTCAATTTCGTTTCAAATTCGCCCCTGCTTCTTCCCAGGGGGCGGCGAGCTGAAACCTCAGCCCGCCATCCAGAAAACAGCTGCGCTTACTTGTGAGAAACGTCCAGCTTGTCGACGGTGTCGAATTCGAACTTGATTTCCTTCCAGGTCTCCATCGCCATCTTGAGCTCAGGGCTGCTCTTGGCAGCATTGGTAAGAATGTCCTTACCTTCCTTCTCAATCTCGCGACCTTCATTGCGTGCTTCGACACAGGCCTCAACCGCAACACGGTTGGCGGCCGCACCGGCAGCGTTACCCCAAGGGTGACCCAGTGTACCGCCACCAAACTGCAGTACAGAGTCATCACCAAAGATGCTAACCAGTGCCGGCATGTGCCATACGTGGATACCACCGGAAGCAACCGGCAGAACGCCAGGCATTGCGCCCCAGTCCTGATCAAAGAAGATGCCGCGTGAACGGTCTTCCTTGATGTAGGAATCACGCATGATATCGATCCAGCCCAAGGTCGCGTCACGGTCGCCTTCCAGCTTGCCGACAACGGTACCGGAGTGCAGGTGATCACCACCGGACAGTCGCAGGATCTTGGTCAGCACACGGAAGTGGATACCGTGGTGCGGGTTACGATCAAGCACAGCATGCATCGCACGGTGAATGTGCAGCAGCATGCCATTGTCCTGACACCACTGAGCCAGCTGCGTATTGGCAGCCCAACCACCGGTGATGTAATCATGCATGATAATCGGCGCGCCGATTTCCTTGGCGTACTCTGCACGCTTCATCATTTCGTCTGAAGTCGGTGCAGTAACGTTCAGGTAGTGACCTTTACGCTCGCCGGTCTCGGCTTCGGCTTTCTGGATAGCTTCCATTACGAAGTCGAAACGGTGACGCCAGCGCATGAACGGCTGAGAGTTAACGTTCTCATCGTCCTTGGTGAAATCCAGACCACCACGCAGACCTTCGTAGCAGGCACGGCCGTAGTTCTTCGCAGACAGGCCCAGTTTCGGCTTGATCGTACAACCCAGCAGCGGGCGGCCGTACTTGTTCAGCAGGTCGCGCTCTACCTGGATACCCTGAGGCGGGCCATTACAGGTCATGACGTAGGCGATCGGGAAGCGAATATCTTCCAGACGCAGGGCGCGCAGGGCCTTGAAGCCGAATACGTTACCCACGAGCGAGGTCATGACGTTAACAACAGAACCTTCCTCGAACAGATCGATCGGGTAGGCAACAAAGGCGTAGAAACAGGTGTCATCACCCGGTACGTCTTCGATGGCATAGGCGCGACCCTTGTAGTAGTCCAGGTCGGTCAGCAGATCGGTCCACACCGTGGTCCAGGTACCGGTTGAAGATTCTGCAGCAACAGCGGCAGCCACTTCTTCGCGGGGCACACCCGGCTGAGGGGTAACTTTGAAGCATGCCAGAATATCCGTGTCTTTCGGCGTGTAATCCGGCATCCAGTACGTTTCGCGGTATTCTTTTACACCCGCGCTATAGCTTTTTACTGCCATTGCAGTCCTCCTGTTAATAAAACCTGTCTTTCGTGAGCGGGGGCCAATTTTGCTCTCGGCCCGTTCCCGTTGATATGACATAGATCAACTCATGCCACCGGGTTCGCCGTAAGTCTCTCGAAGAGGGTAGTCCTCGAAATGGTCGGCAGATTATAGGGATACTAAGAATAATTAAAACTCAATAATAATGATCTTTATCATAAACATTTGTTTATGGTATATATAGATCATGCACCTAACATTAAGACAGCTAAAAGTGTTCGAATCGGTCGCCCGCCACCTTGGCTATACCCGGGCGGCGGAAGAACTGCACCTGACCCAGCCTGCTGTTTCCATGCAAATCAAACAGTTAGAGGATAGTGTCGGACTGCCCCTGTTTGAAAAAATGGGGAAAAAGATCTTCCTGACCGAGGCCGGACGCGAGCTGTACGGCTATTCCAACTCCATTTCACGACAGCTGGATGAGGTCGACGAGGTTATCGAGGGCCTGAAGGGACTGGAACGCGGCCGCCTGGCGATATCGGTGGCCAGTACAGCAAATGCCTTCGCCACGCGCCTGCTGGCAGCCTTTTCCAAGGATCACTCAGGCGTGACAGTCAGTCTCGATGTTACCAACCGCCGTGGCCTGCTAAGTCAGCTGGCCAACAACGAGGCAGACATGGTGATCATGGGCCGACCACCGCGTGATCTCGATCTGGTGACTGAGGCGTTTATGGACAACCCGCTGGTGGTAATCGCTCCACCAGGTCACCCGCTGGGTTCAGAGCGCAACATCCCCCTTACCAGGCTTCAGAATGAGACCTTCGTGGTGCGTGAACTGGGTTCAGGCACCCGAAATGCCATGGAACGGTTCTTTACCGACCAGGGCATCAGGGTGACCACCGGCATGGAAATGACCAGTAACGAGGCAATCAAACAGGCGGTGGAGGCCGGGCTTGGTCTGGGTATTGTGTCGATTCACACCCTGGAACTGGAGCTGGAAACCCGGCGCATTTGTGTACTGGACGCCGAAAATTTCCCGATCCTCCGCCACTGGTATGTAGTACATCGACGAGGCAAGCGACTGTCTCCGGCGGCGCAGGCATTCAAGGACTACGTGCTCGCCGAAGGCGACAAGATTATGCCAACCCTGATGACCTTCGGGAATTCCCAGCCATAAGCTACCGAGGCAAGAAAATGAAACTGGCCAAACCTGCTGTTATTGTCGCCCTGATTATTGCTGTCGCCGTGATTACCGCGCCAATCTGGGGTGGTTGTGACTTTCAATACCAGACCTGCAGTAGCTGGTGCGATATTCGCCACTTCAATTCAGACCTGAAGAAAGTTGCCTGCAAGACTGGTTGTGCTGCGGACAAGGTTGCCTGTCTCTCAAGGTAGCAAGCGGCTCCGCGACCCTTGTTCACCGAAGTCAATGAGAGTGCCCGGTGTGGCCGGAGCAAACTGACCTAATTCAGTACGGTATAACCGCGATTGCGCAGGCAGTTTTTGATCACGCGCTTTTTTTCATTTTCAGTGTCGGCAGATCCCCGGGCCGCACCTGAGACTGCGCCGACGCCGGCCCCACGCTCGATGGACCTGTTACCGCCCCATATCGCCCCAATCGCGCCACCGATGACAGCACCGCGGGCAGCTCGCTCGCCGGCCTTTTGCCGAACCTGATCCGCCAGTCGCTCGCATTCCGCCAGATCCTGCTCATATTGCGCCCTATCGACGTAGGTAGGATCAATGATAATGTCCGAACCCGGACTACTGCAGGCACTGGTCAGAGCAATCAGCCCCAGTGTGGCGATTAGCATTCGTCCATTCACAACTCACTCCCGCAATTGGATTTGGTTTAACGTTAACAGAAAAAAGATGTCCGGAAAAAATATTTCATCGGCCTGGCTGATTGTTACCATCGCGCTACTAGGAATGATTGGTCCGTTCAGTATCGATACGTACCTGCCTTCCTTCCCCGATATCGAGCACGACTACCAGATCAATCGTGCACTGCTTTCCCAAAGTCTTGGTGCTTATCTCGCAGCGGCGGCAATATCAACGTTGTTCTGGGGACCACTGTCGGATCGCATTGGTCGGCGCTTCGTTATTCTTGGTACGCTGGTATTTTATCTTGCAGCCTCGATTGGTTGTGCGCTGGCGATGGACTACCAGGTCTTTCTTTTCTTTCGTGTACTACAGGGTATTGCAGCCAGCGGTGGCATGGTCGCAGGTCGCGCCATGATCCGTGATGCGCACGATAGTCACGAGGCGCATCGCGCCATGGCCTACGTCATGATGCTGTTCGCGGTGGCGCCAGCCATTGCACCGGTAATCGGTGGTTGGCTGCATGACGCTTTTGGCTGGCGCAGCGTATTTTATTTCCTGGCAGTATACAGCGTGCTGATGATGTTGATGACGCTGCGATTTCTTCGGGAGACGCTGGCACTGGAACATCGTCAGTCATTTCGACCATCATCTGTGTTGCGGCTTTATGGAAAAGTACTGGTCCATCATCGTTACCAGGCACTGGTGTTCTCGCTAGGTACCTGTTTCGGTGGTCTGTTTCTTTATATCGCCGCATCACCGACGGTTATTTATGATTTTCTGAAGCTCGACAGCCATCATTTCGGCTTGCAGTTCATCCCGATGACGGGCGGCATCATTGTAGGCTCGTTTATCTCGGGTCGTTTGTCGCATCACTGGAAGTCTCGAGCCATTGTGAGTCTGGCACTGGTAACCATGCTAACCGGTGCTGCATTCAACCTGGTCCAGGCTATCTGGCTACCACCGGCACCGTTTACCCTGATCGCGCCCCAGGTCCTGTACGCCGTCGGCATCGCGCTGGCGATGCCGGGTTTTTCCATCCTGGCGCTGGATTGTTTTCCGAAAAATCGCGGCGCTGCTGCTGCTGTACAGAGTTTTGTGCAGATGATGATGACCGCCGTGGTGGCAAGCCTGTTGCTACCGGCGCTCCAGCCTACGGTAATGCATTTTGCCCTGGCGCAAACTGCGTTGCTTGTCGTTTCAATACTGCTCTGGTTCTGGGCGGTACGTTGCCCCGCGCAGGTACCCGAACATTCTGGCTGACCAACAACAAAAGAGCTGAGCTACCCGCTCTTTTGTTGTCAACGTTATCAGAGGATGGTTTTACATCCCTACTAGCTGGGCATGCAAACCACTACTTTGTGCAATATCGATAAAGTCAGTTGTTCGCGTGATTTCCGGATCGTACTCGATAACCATCAAGTGCGGTTTTTCATCGCGGTATGAGGCGGCCATCACGCCGTTGTGCTGCAGTAAATGATCGCGCAATGCTTCACGTTGATCATGTGACGTATCTTCATCAATATGCAATATAACATCAGACTTTTTTTCACTCATGATATACCTCCATATATGGAACGGCTAACTACGCACTACACCATCACTGGGGCATCCATTAGATATACCTATTCGCACCAGGATATTGACCTGGATCAACAAACAAACCGAGACATGGATAAACTTCACAAACCGCACAACTGAATGGTTTTTCTGGGCGAATCACAAAAAAGGCCGCCCCCAAATACTTCAGGGGCGGCCTTTTCGCTATCCAGAATGGCTAGACCTTACTTGATAACCGGGTCCAGCTTGCCAGCTGCGTAATCCATGAACATCTTTTCAAGCGAGATGGCATTGATCTTGTCGGCCTGGCCAGCACAACCGAAGGCTTCATAACGCGCCTTACAGATCTCCATCATGCCCTTGGTAGATTCCTTCAGGAACTTGCGGGGATCAAAGTTGGTCGGATTATCGGCCAGATGCTTGCGGATGGAACCGGTAGAGGCCATACGCAGGTCGGTATCAATATTGACCTTGCGCACACCATTCTTGATACCTTCGGCGATTTCTTCCACCGGCACACCGTAGGTTTGACCCATGTCACCACCGTAATCGTTGATGATCTTGAGCCAGTCCTGTGGCACCGAAGACGAACCGTGCATTACCAGGTGCGTATTCGGAATGCGCGCGTGAATTTCCTTGATGCGATCGATGCGCAGGATTTCACCGGTTGGTTCCTTGGTGAACTTGTAGGCACCGTGCGATGTACCAATAGCGATCGCCAGTGCGTCCACCTTGGTCTGCTTGACGAAGTCGGCTGCCTGCTCCGGATCGGTCAGCAGCTGATCCATATCGAGCTTGCCTTCGGCGCCGTGACCGTCTTCTTCGCCCATTTCACCGGTTTCGAGCGAACCCAGGCAGCCCAGTTCGCCTTCAACTGAAACGCCGCCGGCGTGAGCAAACTCAACCACGGTGCGGGTAACATCAACGTTGTACTCGTAGCTTGAAGGTGTCTTCATGTCAGACATCAGCGAACCGTCCATCATCACCGAGGTGAATCCGCTCTGGATCGAGCGCAGACAAACCGCCGGCTCGGATCCGTGATCCTGATGCATCACCACCGGAATATGCGGATACATCTCCACCGCGGCAGCAATCAAGTGACGCAGGAACGGCTCACCGGCATACGAACGGGCACCGGCCGAGCCCTGCATGATGACCGGCGAGTTGACTGCGTCGGCCGCCTGCATGATGGCATGAACCTGTTCCATATTATTAACATTAAAAGCGGGCAGACCGTAGCTATTCTCGGCAGCGTGGTCCAGCAATTGGCGCATTGATACTAAAGGCATTTTGACCTCCTGAAGGTACGTATTTTCTTAAAATCTCTAATTCAAATTTTCGAAACAATATCGCAATGTGCGAAATCAGTCTTCATGGAGATCGCCCACCCGGACAATCTTCATGGTATTGGTGCCCCCTGGCTTGGAAAGCGGCTCACCGATAGTCAGCACCACAATATCGCCATCCCGCACTGCAGAGCGACGGCGTAATTCATCCACGGCTTCCTGCAGTACCTCAACAGGATCCGATGAAGGTGGTGTAAAGTTGACTGGATAGACACCGCGATACAAGGTGACCTTGCGGCGAGTCGCCACCAGTGGCGTCAACGCATATATCGGCACCCCGGAACTGATACGTGACATCCACAAAGCAGTAGAGCCGGATTCCGTCAGCGAGGCGATAGCCTTTACCGGCAAATGATTGGCCGAGTACATGGTGGCCATGGCAATGGCCTCGTCAATACGCGAAAACGGTTCATCGACGCGGTGCTCTGAATGGGTTACTTCACGCGTTTGTTCCGCTACCTTGCACACACGATCCATCGCCGATACGGCGGCCACCGGGTGTCTGCCGGCAGCGGTCTCGGCTGAAAGCATCACTGCGTCGGTGCCATCAATCACCGCGTTGGCCACATCGGACACTTCGGCGCGCGTTGGAATCGCATTCTCAATCATCGATTCCATCATCTGGGTGGCGGTAATGACAATGCGATTCATGTCGCGCGCCATTCTTATCATTTTTTTCTGGATTGGCGGTACCGCTGCATCACCGATCTCAACGCCAAGGTCACCGCGGGCAACCATAATGGCGTCCGACGCCTCAATAATTTCCTCGATATTATTCACTGCCTCGGCACGCTCGATCTTGGCGATAATACCCGCTTCAGATCCAGCATCACGGAGCAGCTTCCGAGCCTCATGAATATCTTCAGCACTTCGCGGAAACGAGATGGCAACATAGTCTGCCTCGATTTCCGCGACGACCTTCATATCAGCCCGGTCCTTGTCGGTCAGCGCCTTGGCAGAAAGACCGCCACCCTGTCTGTTGATACCTTTACTGTTTGACAGTTCCCCGCCGACCACGACACGGCAAATAATCTCCGGACCTTCAACCTGCTCTACCCAGAGCACCACCCGCCCATCGTCAAGCAATAACGTAGCGCCACGGTCGACGTCTTCCGCCAATTGTTTGTAGGTAACACCTACCCGCTCCTGGTTCCCGCTATCCTCCGGGTGCTCCATATCGAGAATGAACTTGTCGCCCTCCTCAAGAAAAATCTTTTTCTTGATATGGTTGGCTTCATCATTAAATTTGCCGATACGGATTTTCGGACCTTGCAGGTCCGCAATTACACCAATCGGTCGCCCATGAGCCGAAGCGCGCTCACGTGCTGCCTCGGCGCGCTCCTTGTGCTTTTCCGGTGTGTCATGGGAGAAATTCAGGCGCACAACATCAACCTGTGCCTCTATCAGCTTGTCGAGCACCTTCGGGTCATCAGTAGCAGGCCCCATGGTGGCAACAATTTTGGTACGTCTCATCATTTGGTATACCCGGCGCGGAATCGCGTTAATTTAGGATTTGGCACGCTCTTCCAGCATCGCCACCGCAGGCAGGGTTTTACCTTCCAGGTATTCCAGGAATGCGCCACCGGCTGTCGAGATGTACGAAATTTTGTCGTAGATGTTGTACTTCTGTATCGCGGCGATGGTATCGCCACCACCAGCCAGGCTGAATCCCTTGGCGTTGGCAATTGCCATTGATACGGTCTTGGTGCCTTCACCAAACTGATCGAACTCGAACACGCCCACCGGGCCGTTCCAGACGATGGTGCCGGCCTTGGCAATAATGTCTGCCAGTTCCTGCGCGCTGTCGGGGCCGATATCAAAAATCATGTCATCGTCGGCAACTTCATTGGCCTTCTTCAATACTGCCGGCTCGTTCTCATCAAACTGCTTGCCGACCACGACGTCAGTGGCGATCGGAATGGTGGCACCACGCTCTGTCATTTTTTCCATCAGCGCCTTGGCTGTCTCAACCAGGTCATCCTCACACAGGGACTTGCCAACATTATTTCCAGCGGCTTTGAGGAAGGTGTTAGCAATACCACCACCGACTACCAGTTGATCCACTTTATCGGACAGGGCCTCGAGCACGGTGAGCTTGGTAGACACCTTGGAGCCGCCTACGATGGCGACCATCGGGCGAGCCGGATTGGCCAATGCCTTGGACAGCGCATCCAGTTCCTCTGCCAGCAGCAGACCGGCGCAGGCGGTGGGTGCAAACTTGCCGACACCATGAGTCGATGCCTGGGCACGATGGGCAGTACCAAAGGCATCCATTACGAAGATGTCACACAGGGAGGCATACTTCTTTGCCAGTGTTTCGTCGTCTTTCTTCTCGCCGGCATTGAAGCGAACATTTTCCAGCAATACCACCTCGCCTGCTGCAACGTCGGGTGCATTATCGAGATAGTCTTTTACCAGGCGAACCGGTTTGCCGAGTTTGGCAGACATGTCGTCAGCGATTGGCTGCAATGAGTTCTCCTCATCAGCCACGCCCTCTTCTGGACGACCGCGATGTGACATCACCATTACTTTGGCACCCGCCTTGGCGCAGTGCTCGATCGTTGGCATGGAAGCGGTAATTCGGGCATCCGACGTCACCTTGCCATCTTTAACTGGCACGTTGAGATCCGCGCGAATCAGAACGCGCTTGCCGGCCAGATCCAGATCAGACAGCTTGATAAAAGACATTTCTCACTCCTACTAAGTTTTAAAACCAGTTGCCAAAACGCCCGGCCAATCATCACCAGCGCGGCTTGGCAAATAGCTTTGTCTGCAATCAGACAGGGTGGACAGCGTCCACCCTGTACAGATCACAAAAACATACTATCCAGACAGCCTACTTGGATACGTGCTCAACTACACGCAGCATGTTGCAAGTGTAGCCGTACTCATTGTCATACCAGGAAACGACCTTGACGAAAGTGCCATCAAGCGCGATACCGGCTTCGGCATCAAAGGTAGACGGGGCACTGTTACCGCGGAAGTCAGTAGAAACCACTTTTTCTTCCGTGTAACCCAGAACACCTTTCAATTCGCCTTCAGAAGCAGCCTTCATGGCAGCGCAGATGTCTGCATACTTGGCTTCCTTGTTCAGCTCAACGGTCAGATCGACCACCGACACATCAGAAGTCGGTACGCGGAAAGCCATACCGGTCAGCTTGCCATTCAGTTCTGGCAGCACAACACCAACGGCCTTGGCGGCACCAGTGGAAGACGGAATGATGTTTTCCAGGATACCGCGACCGCCGCGCCAGTCTTTCATGGACGGACCATCAACAGTCTTCTGGGTAGCGGTAGCGGCGTGAACCGTAGTCATCAGGCCGCGCTTGATACCCCACTTGTCGTTCAAAACCTTGGCAACAGGCGCAAGGCAGTTAGTGGTACAGGATGCGGCAGACACAATCGCCTGGCCGGCGTAGGTGTCATGGTTAACGCCGTAAACAAACATCGGGGTGCCGTCCTTGGAAGGTGCGCTCTGCACCACCTTCTTGGCACCGGCGTCGATATGTTTCTGGCAGGTTTCTTCAGTCAGGAAGAAGCCGGTGGATTCGATCACCAGATCCGCACCAACGTCACCCCACTTCAGGTTCGCCGGATCACGCTCGGCGGTCAGGCGGATCTTCTTGCCATTCACTACCAGGTTGTTGCCATCAACAGCGATGTCGCCATTAAAACGACCGTGTACAGAATCGTACTTCAGCATGTATGCCAGGTAATCCGGCTCCAGCAGATCGTTAATTGCGACGACTTCGATGCCAGGAAAATCCTTGGCAATTGCACGAAACGCCATTCGGCCAATACGGCCGAAACCGTTAATACCGACTTTAATAGTCATTCTCTTTCTCCTGAAAGTTATTTAGTAATAATAAATTGTTAGCTCTTGCTACCGTATCCGGGTCGAGGTGCCTACAGCACTTCCTCGACAGCCTTGACCACGTTTTCCACGGTAAAGCCAAATTCCTTGAACAGCTCACCCGCCGGGGCGGATTCACCGAAGCGGTTGATACCGATGATTTTGCCGTTCAGGCCCGCATACTTGTACCAGCCGCTGGTGACACCGGCCTCGACAACAACGCGCGCAGTGACACCGGCAGGTATCACGGACTCGCGATATGCCTCGTCCTGTGCTTCGAATGCATCGACAGAAGGCATGGACACAACACGCACCTTCTTACCGCTCAGTTGCTCGGCAGCATCCATCGCCAATCCGACTTCAGAGCCGGTCGCGATGATGATCGCGTCCGGTGTGCCGTCACAATCCTTCAGGATGTAACCGCCCTTGGCGATATTGGCCAGTTGCTCGGCAGTGCGATCCTGATGCGGCAGGTTCTGGCGCGAGAAGATCAGCGACGTCGGGCCGTCCTTGCGTTCGATGGCGTATTTCCAGGAAATAGCCGATTCCACCGCATCACAGGCGCGCCATACTGACATGTTCGGAATCATGCGCAGGGTAGCGGTTTGCTCGATCGGCTGGTGGGTCGGGCCGTCTTCACCCAGACCAATAGAGTCATGGGTATAAACAAAAATGCTCTGAATCTTCATCAACGCCGCCATGCGCAGGGCATTGCGAGCGTACTCCGAGAACATCAGGAAGGTGGCGCCGTAAGGAATAAAGCCGCCATGCAGTGCAATGCCGTTCATGATGGCGGACATGCCGAATTCGCGGACACCGTAATATATATAGTTACCGTCAGAAACCGTGTTCGAGAGCCCCTTGGAACCCGACCAGATGGTGAGGTTGGAGCCGGCCAGGTCGGCAGAGCCGCCCATGAACTCGGGCAACAACGGGCCGAAGCCGTTCAGGGTATTCTGTGAAGCCTTGCGCGAGGCAATGGTTTCAGCCTTGTCGACGACAGATTGGACGAACTCGTTCGCCTTCTTTTCCCAATCGGAAGGTAGATCGCCTTTCATGCGACGCTCGAACTCGGCAGCGAGTTCGGGATGCGCTTCCTTGTAGGCAGCCAATTTTTCGTTCCAGGCAGCTTCGGCAGCGGCACCTTTGTCCTTGGCATCCCAGCCGGCATAGATCTCGGTTGGCACGACAAAAGGCTCATACGGCCAGTTGAGGTTCTCGCGGGCTGCCTTGATTTCTTCATCACCCAGCGGTGCACCATGGCAATCATGGCTGCCACACAGGTTAGGCGCACCGAATCCAATAACGGTTTTGGTGCATATCAGGCTTGGCTTGTCGTTGACCGACTTGGCTTCGTGGATGGCCTTGATGATGGCCTCCGGATCGTGCCCGTCAACATCACGAACCACGTGCCAACCATAGGCCTCGAATCGTTTGGGCGTGTCATCGGTGAACCAACCTTCGACGTGACCGTCGATGGAGATGCCGTTGTCATCCCAGAAAGCTACCAGCTTGCCCAGACCGAGGGTGCCGGCCAGTGCGCAGGACTCGTGCGAAATACCTTCCATCATGCAGCCGTCGCCCATGAATACATAGGTATAGTGATCGACGATGTGATGGCCGTCGCGGTTAAACTGACCAGCCATTGCCTTCTCGGCAATGGCCATGCCGACGCCGTTGGTAATGCCCTGACCCAGCGGGCCGGTGGTGGTTTCAACACCAGGCGCGTAACCGTACTCCGGATGCCCCGGGGTTTTCGAGTGCAACTGGCGGAAATTCTTCAGATCATCGATACCGAGGTCGTAACCGGTCAGGTGCAGCAACGAGTAGATCAACATCGAGCCATGACCGTTCGAAAGAATAAAGCGGTCACGATCGTACCAATCCGGGTTGGACGGATTGTGTTTCATAAAATCGTTCCATAGCACTTCGGCAATATCTGCCATGCCCATGGGCGCACCGGGATGACCCGAATTGGCCTTTTGCACGGCATCCATGCTTAACGCACGGATCGCGTTGGCAAGATCTCGGCGACCGGGTACTGCGTCTTTGGGTTTCGCTGACATAGGTTTAGCCCTCATTTCGTTTTTAAAAAGTACGGCGTCGCACTCAATCTGCAACCGCCCTGATTCGTTTTGCCCGCTACCGGGTGACCCGCCAGACTCTTCTTTTTCGTTAAAGCCGTGCCTCGGCGCAAGATAAAACACCGCATGATTGCAACCGAAAAGGATTACTCAGCTTTGAACAAACCGCGCGAACCCCTGTTACCGAGCGTCGGCTTGTCTGCTCCGGGTCAAAAATGGACGCGTATTCTCCCTCACGGGCCTGAAATCGGCAATAGTCGCCGACCGAGAACGATTATTGTTTGCGATCCGGATCGCGCCGCTGCATCGTAAAATGGTGAAAATTCAGGAAAATCGGCCAATTGGAGGCCGGGCATTCGATTTTTTTATCTGATGATAAACACGGGGCTAGGGGGCCTCGTTGGCGGAAATCCAGTCCCACCACTCCTCGAATGTGTGGCTATCGAGTGCTGCCACCACTGATCTCGGCTCAAAATCGCCGCAATAGACGCACTCACCGCCGAGGGTCATTGCCTGACCCCCTGCCTCCTCGAAGATCAGGCTACCCGCGGCGAAGTCCCAGAGCTTCTGGCCGCCATGTACATAGACCTGGTAGCGATCGGCTGCAAGCCAGCACCAGTCCAGCGCGCTGGAGCCAAAATTACGTTGTGAACCATAGGGTGGCTCGGCACCAAGACGTGCGGCCAGGTCGTCGGGCAAACGCTTGAAATCCACCACCGCGATACTGCGCCTCAACGGAACGTGCGGAATATCCGCTGTCAGGCGCGCGCCATTCAGCCAGGCCCCGTTTCCGCGCTCGGCCATGAAACACTCATTGCGCATGGGGTCGAGCACAATGCCCAGGACAGGATCACCGCCAACGATCAGGGCCAGGGACACTGAAAAAAACGGGATACCGGTGGCAAAATTACTGGTCCCGTCCAGTGGATCCAGACACCAGATACCGTTGCCCGGATTGTCCCAGGAGGCCTGCTGGTCCACCTCTTTCATCTCCTCGCCCAGGAACCCGTACTCCGGCCAGCGTTTGGCAAGTTCCCGTCGCACTACATCCTGCATGGCGATATCTGCCGCGGTGACAATACTGCCGTCGGTCTTATGCGTACGCGCGACCTCGGCAAATCGAGGTACCAATTCTTCGTTGGCGGCCTTGATTACGATCTCGGCGACCTGGTCCAGCTCTGGAAACACACTGCCTCCTGTGTCGTGCCCGGTCACCCTGGCAATTCGGGACAATTGTCGATATCGCAGTTTACCAGCGGTCCACCCCTTTGGAACTCACCCGAATGCAGCATTAAATGCCGTCACCAACGTTACTTTTTATCTAACTCGCTGTATTTCATGGAAAAATCTGGTGGTTGGCCCGATTTGTGCTTTACTTAAATATTCTGGCGCCTGAAAACCGCAGCCTGACCATAATACAGGCATAAAAACTGATTTCAGGCTTTTTTGCTAAATCCGAAGGAGACAGATAATGACTCACAGCGTCACCCTTACCGGTTGCAAGCAAAACGGAATTGCGCGCCAATTGATTATTTTACTGGGACTATGGACAGGATTTCTCAGCCCGGCACTGGCCTTGCCGACCTCTGACCAGGAATTGGTGCTGGCGATCCAGCCGATTCTGAGCGAGGAAAAAACGCGAACTGCCTATCAACCACTGGCGAATTACCTGCAAAAGGTCACTGGTCGCAAATGCACCATCAAGACTACACCCAATTTTCTCGCCTACTGGAGCGAGGTAACTCGCAATCGTGAAAGTATGATCTACATGGATGCGGCGCATTTCACCGCTTACCGTGCACGCAAGCAGGGATATCACGTGTTGGCCAAGATTCCGGATGCGGTGAGTTACAGCCTGATAGTCAATGACAGTAATCTAGTATTTGATCCGACCGAGCTGACCGCCAAACGTGTCGCCACCCTTGGCGCACCAAGCATTGGCGCCGCACGTTTGAGTGGCATGTTTCCGAATCCGGTTCGCCAACCTATCATTGTTGAAGTGGATAATGCGGAGATGGGTATCAGGATGGTGCTGGAAAACAAGGTTGATGCCGCCATCATACCGACTCCGATTGTAAGTCGCTTAATGTCCCAGGGGACACCAATTAACGTGGTGACTACGACGGAACCGATGCCGCATATCGCCGTATCGACCAGCCCGGATATTGACGCGGCAACCGCCAGCAAGATTCGCCAGGCATTGCTCGAGGCAAGCAACCGAACCGATGGTCAGGCAATGCTGAAAAATATCGGGTTTCCGAAATTTGATCCGGCCAATAGCAATATCTATAAAAACCAGGACAACATACTCAAGACTTATTGGGGATTCTGACCAACAAATTCACTGCCTCTATGGCATCACGATAAAAGCGGTTGCGAGAGCAACCGCTTTTATTTTGTACAATCCTTGCATCGCGCCGCACGGTTGCTGAAACTAGCGCCATGAACAACAAAGATCTGGAAAAACGCGACTGGGGAACCGTCTGGCATCCGTGCACCCAGATGAAAGACCATGAGCAGTTGCCGATCATTCCGATTCAGTCTGGCCGGGGCGTCTGGCTCGAGGACTTTGACGGAAATCGCTATATCGACGCGATCAGCTCCTGGTGGGTAAATATTTTCGGCCACGCCAATCCGCGAATTGGAGATGCGATCAGCCGTCAGGCGAATCAGCTCGAACATGTACTGCTCGCCGGTTTCACACATGAGCCAGTAGTCAAGCTATCAGAACGACTGGCGGCGCTGACACCCGACGGGTTGCAGCACTGCTTTTATGCCGAATGCGGATCGGCAGCGGTCGAGATCGCGCTAAAAATGAGCTTTCACTACTGGCGCAACACCGGAAAACCGGAGAAGACTCGCTTTATCAATCTTAGCAACAGCTACCACGGCGAAACTATTGGTGCATTATCGGTGGGTGATGTACCGCTATACAAAGAGACCTACCAACCACTCCTGTGGCAGGTACATACAGTGCCGTCCCCGGATTGCTACGAAAAGGATGCTGACGAAGATTGCGAACAGCATGCGCGGCGCATGTTCGCCCACATGGAAGTGGCGCTTGAACAATTCGCAGATGAAACCTGTGCGGTCATTGTTGAGCCGCTGGTCCAGTGCGCCGGCAACATGCGTATGTACCACCCTGTGTACCTGACGCTATTGCGCGAAGCCTGCGACAAGTACGGCGTACACCTGATTGCCGATGAAATTGCGGTGGGCTTTGGCAGGAGCGGCACCTTGTTCGCATGTGAACAGGCCGAAATCACCCCCGATTTTCTCTGTATTGGCAAAGGGCTTACCGGTGGCTACCTGCCGTTGTCGGTGTGCATTACCACCGATGATGTTTATCAGGCGTTTTACGATGACTATGAAAGCCTGCGTGGCTTCCTGCATTCACACAGCTATACAGGCAATCCACTGGCGTGCGCCGCCGCCAACGCAACGCTGGATATTTTTGAAAGTGATGACGTCATTCACAATAACCGCGCACTGGCGCAGCACATGGCTAAGGCACTAGACCGGTTTCATTTGCACCCGCACGTAGCCGATGTTCGCCAAACCGGCATGATTGCCGCCATTGAAATAGTAAAGGACAAGAAAACGCGCGAACCATTCCCCTGGCAGGAGCGCCGCGGCCTTCGCGTATATCAATATGCACTGGATCACCAGGCGCTGCTGCGTCCGCTAGGCAACGTTATCTACCTGATGCCGCCCTATGTAATCAGTGAAGATGAAATCGATCTACTGGCGGAGGTCGCCTGGGAAGGCATTACACTGGCCACTACAAACTGAACTAGCGTCCAGGATAGAGCGCGCGTCGAAGACCATCGAGATCCGGTATCACCACCGCCGTTCGACCGACGGTCACGGTCGTCGCAACCAATGGACTGGTTATCGGTGTGCTCGATGCCTTTAGATCGGTAGCAGTGTTGACGTTATAGGGGTGAGGATCGGCGGAAGCCAGAATTCCAAAAAAGTCCCACTCACTAAGGCCACTTAACGGCTGAAAAATTACTACCTTTGAACGATGATGAAATATCGGTGGCGTTGGATCTCCGAGCAGGTTCTCGAACGAAATAACCGGCACCGCCCGATTTCGCCAGCCGATGACTCCCAGTAGCCAGTTTTCCGAGAACGGTAGCGGGTTCAGCCGTGGCACACTCATGATTTCGGCAGTGATCGCGCTCGGCACCAGCATCGGTACCCGGGTGGTCGGGATTACCAGCGCATGCATGGTATGGGCAAGTGTGTCAGCCATCACTGGCCTTCCAGGCTCAACAGGTATGCGGTAAACGCATTTGGTTCCAGCACCATCAACATATCATCACCGTCAACATGTGCCGCGTTAAATACGTGCCCGATTGTCGTGGGGGCAGGACCAGGCGGGTGAAACGGAACGATGTGCAGTTGATCCGTGGGAATCAGCTGGATCTCATCTGTCACCAGGCCTACCGGATTCGGGGTTGCATTCAGAAAAACCGCGCGCGACCACCGGTCTCGCGGAGCCGGCTGCAGTTGCTCGTCTAGAGAATAAGCCGGCCAACGACCTCGGCTGGTCTGGCGCCAGGCGGCGACAAGGCGGCTGTCAGTACTTGAGCTCAGGCCTTCACGCTTCTCGATTGCCAGACTTGCAGTGCTTGGCAACAAAAAAGACGTCTCATCAATCTTCAAACGCAAGTACTGACGAATATTCAGTTCCACGGGCTTATCAATCTGCTGTGTGAAAAATAATTAAGAAGATTATGCCTGAAAAGCGGAGCTACCGACCACCTGACTGACGACCACAAAACGCAGGAAAATCAGAGTGTCACACCTGCTGGCAACAACTTGCGGATGTTTTCGACAAGATTGTCTTCCTGATACGGCTTACTCATATAGTCGTTCACACCGAGCTCGAATGCCCGTGTACGGTGTTTTTCACCAGCACGAGAAGTAATCATAATAATTGGGATGTGTTTCAAACGTGCATCACCACGAATGCGCGAAGTCAATTCATAACCATCCATACGTGGCATCTCGATATCGACCAACATGACATCGGGCAACTGATCACCTCGCAACTGCTCCAGGGCATCCACACCGTCTTTTGCCACCATCACTTCTATGCCGTACTTCTGCATGCCGCGACTGGTAACCTTTCGTACCGTCAACGAATCATCGACGACCATGATCACCGGTTTGCGAATTTCTGCTACCGGTGCGACAGCAACTTCACTGTCGCCTGTGTCCGTGGAATCGCTGTCACTGACGCGCGCAGCTGATGACGTTGTTCGGGAAACGTGTAACGCCTCTTCCGAGATCATTAGCGAAGGCACATCCAGAATCAGGACCACCCGGCCGTCACCGAGGATAGTGGCACCGGCAACACCTGTGAGCTCACTCAACTGGGGACCGAGCGCCTTGATAACCACTTCTCGCGTTCCCACCAGCGCATCGACCTGCATGGCGATCTCTCGCGAGCCGGTTTTAACCAATAAAACAGGCACCTTGCTATCGGATTTCTGTCGCGGTGCGATGCCGAGACGACGGGCAAGATGACCAAACGGATAGACAGTATCGCCAAAGTGCAGCAATGGCTTGTCGCCCATATGAATCTGATCCAGTGTGTCCACCGGCACTTCAATAATATTGGAAACTGCAGATATCGGTACTGCAAACAGCTGCTCACCCAGTCCCACCATCAACGCCTGTGTGATGGAGAGCGTGAGCGGTAAACGCACAACGAACGTCGTGCCGGCACCTGCCTGGGTATCCACCGACATGGTGCCGCCGAGTTGTTTTACCTCGTTGTGTACCACGTCCATACCGACCCCTCGACCCGATAGATGGGTCACGGACTTGGCGGTAGAAAACCCGGAGACCAGAATAAACTGAATGATCTCTTCTTCAGTCAGCGGACTGTCTTCAGCCATCAGGCCACGATCAACCGCCTTGCGGCGAATCGCGCTGACATCTAGGCCGCCGCCATCGTCGGCGAAACGAATGACGACTTCGCTGCCTTCCTGACCGGTTGAAATCGCGATCTTGCCTGTCGCGGGCTTGCCCGCCCGACGCCGGGTTTCTGCATCCTCAATTCCATGGTCAATGGAGTTGCGAATCATATGCTCGAATGGACCGATCATGCGTTCGAGTACGTTGCGATCGATTTCGCCACTGGCCGCGCCGGCAAGATCGAGTTCGACATCCTTACCCAGTTCGCGCGAAGTCTGACGCACAATATGGCGCAAGCGAGCGGCCTGGGTGGTGAAACTCACCATGCGCGTACGCATCAGGCCTTCCTGCAAGTCAGTATTCAGGCGCGCCTGTTGTTGCAACACGGTTTCGGCTTCACCGACATGGGTATCCAGGCTGGTCTGGATTGTCGACAGGTCATGCAGACTTTCGGTCAGGCTGCGCGACAAATGCTGCAGCTTGGTAAAGCGGTCGAATTCAAGCGGATCAAAATCCGAATCCGGGGATGTGGATTCACGTTCGGTGCGAAAGAGGATCTGGGATTCGGACTGAATCTCGAGATCGCGCAACTGGTCGCGGAAGCGCGAGACGTTCTGGTTTAATTCCTTCAGGTTTTCGCGGAAACCAAATATCTGCTGCTCCATGCGCGAACGGGAAATACTCACCTCACCAGCGTAATTCACGATCTCGTTTAACAGTTCGGTGCGAACACGAATCTGGTTCTGGCCGCGACGATCCCCCGACGTACGTGGTGCCTGACGTCGATCCTGATCATCGTGACGTCGGTCATCCGTGCCGCGGTCGTGTGTGCGCCGATCGGTAACAACAGGCGCAACCGGCTCGGCTTCATTTGCAACTGGCAGTGGATCGGGTGTCGACGAAACCGGCGTAAGGTGCGCCGCCGGTGCCTGGACCGCTGGCGTCGGTGTACTTGTTGGCATTGCGGGGGCGGCTTTGTCGCCGCTGATCAAGCGATCTACACGCCCCTGCAGTTCACTGGTATCAGGCATCGGCTGGCCAGCCAGTATCTGCTCCAGCATCGCTGCCAACGTATCATGTGTTTCATCGAGTACATCAAGCAATGAACGGTCAGCTTTTACTTTCCCGCTCTCCACTTCCTCAAGCAGACTCTCGGTCGCGTGGCCAAGACTGCCCATGGTCATGGCGCCCGCCATGCGTGCACCGCCCTTCAGGGTGTGCAGCGCCCGCTTCAACTCGGAAACTGCATCGCGATCGTTGAGATCACTTCGCCATTGCGCCAGTGATGACTCTATGTTCTGCAACAGGTCCACTGCCTCTTCCTGGAAAATCTCCAGCAGGTCCGGGTCAATAGTGTCAACAATAGCTGTGGCAGGTGCTTGCGGCGGTGAACTCACCGTTTGTGTAATGACGGGTGGCTGCGGTTCCACCGGTTTCGACTCTGCAGTCTGGGCCGCCACCAGTGCCAGCTCGTGTTCGATCTCTTTCGCCAATTGCTCCAGTGCATCACGTATCGGCGCCGGGTCAATGCTCGAATCGCTTAGCGACTTGACCAGTTGATCTACGTTGTCGTGTATACGCTGCAGCAAATTCAGATGCGGCTCATGAATCGTCTGCTGTAATGAGTCCAGCTCCTGCAGTAGTCGCTCCATATTGCCGCAAGCATCCGACATAAACTGCAGACCGACCGAACGTCCGCTTCCGCGCAGGGTGTGAGTCGCTCGAGTCAGGTTAGCAGACACCGAGCAACCGCCCGCCGAACGGCAGGAGGCGATTTCCTCCGCCAGCGTTGTCAGATGGCCACGCGCCTCGGTAGTAAATATCTGGAGCAGCGTATCGTCCAGTCGCGGCAGGATATCGTTTTTAGGCTCCTGGACTGCCGCTGCCACCGGTGTCGGCGCAACTGCAACGGGTGCCGGCGTCGGGGCAGACGCGGGCGCCGTACCCGCCGCGCCGATCTGGGGTTGTTTGCCGGCCGCGAACTCGTCTGCGAGCACGCGCAACGCGTCAAAATCATCCGTCGGTCTGGGACCACCCTGTAAATGCGCGACCATGCCGGGCAATACAGCTGCAACCTGCTCCAGCAGAGAAAACATTCCGTCCGAATAGCTGATCTTCTTGTCGCGTACCTTGTTCAGCATGTTTTCGATTGCCCAGGCAAGCTCCGATATATCGGATGCCCCGACCATACGACCACTACCTTTTAAGGTATGGTAATTTCGGCGTAGCTCCTTGAGGCGTTCCATATCATCCGGACGCTCACGCCATTTTGGAAATTCACGATTGATGTTTTCGATACAATCCTGCGCATCCTCGATAAAGATCTCCATGATCTCTTCATCGATGTCGTCGGTGAATGCAGGTGCTGGCGCGCTGGCAGAAGGCGTTGGTGCTGTTGACGGCACCTCGGTCACAGCGGCAGAAGTGATAGCCGGCGCAGCTGAATTTTGTGTCTGTGCGGCATCCTGATTTGAGGCAAGCTCGATCAGCTTGTCCGCGGATTGGCGCAAGGTATTAAGAATATCGTCACTGATTTGCGAAGGGTCGTCATCGACAATCTCGAGCAACGTATTCATCTGCTCGCCAATCTGGGTGATCACATCCAGATGCATGCCGCCAGCGACAGAGATAATGTCGCGCAAATGATCGTCAATGGACTGGCGTGCGCTTGCGTTGTTACTGTCAGTCGTCCACTGGCTAACTGCCTCTTTAAGGGCGTTTGCCAGTTCATCAAGACTCTTGCCTGCTTTCGATGCTGGCATAACAACTTCGCCAGCGCCGCCCATCAAGGCTTGCTCCATGTCCTGCTCGGCCGCAACCAGCAGCGAATCCAGACTGGCACGATTGAACTGCAGACCTTCGACATAGGCGCCGATCGTTCCAATCGACACGGCCAAACCATCGAGCACCGACGGCGTTGGTGCCAGCGCACCTTCTGCAATCTGCTCTACATATTCACTGGTCTTCAGGGTAAAGTCTGCCGCCCGATCCTGACTCAGGATCTGTAATGCACCCTGTATCTGGACCAGATTATGTGGCACCTCTTTCAGCAGTTCGATTTTTCCCGGGTTGCCGGCAAACTCTTCCAGTACCTCTTCGATGCGGTTCAGGTTGACCCGCACCTCTTCACCGACAACAGCAGCCAGCTGTTTAAATTCGATATCGCTCAGCGCTTCATCCGACACCTCGAGCCCATCAACACTCGGCGGCTCGATCTCGTCACTATAAAGACTCTTTAGTACAAAGACGGCGTCATCCAGTTGCTGTTTCCATACCAGCGGCGAGCCATGCATCTCTTTGGTGCTCTGCTCAACGGTGAGTAATGCACGCGCCATCGGCATTGATGCCGATTCCGGATTGGCGATCCGTCCGTCAATAATCGCCTTGGTCACCTCGGCCAGTTCATCGGTGAGCTTCTTGAGCGGCTTGATACCAAGCATCTCGAGCGTGTTCGACATGCTATGGAACAGCGGTAATGCCGGCTCCAGAGAGTCGACCTCATGCTCCTCATCGAAATATCCAGCCACGATTTCCTGAACATCGACGATTTCCGATCCCAGGGCATCGGCTACGGACTGCAAGACTTCCGGTGTCGGCAAGTCGTCGACCTCGGCATCTTCATCCATGCCTTGCGGCACCAGGGCCTCAAGACCAAACGCCTGTTTAATCTGTGCCACTCGGGCCCCGGTTGACCGCGACTGGCCGACCTCAAACAACACGGCCTTTAGTAGGTCTTCCGCTGCTGCACGGACGGTGGATTTTTCAGCACCATCAATCAGCTTTTTCATGGTTTGGTCAAGACGGGAAACCAGGCGCTTACGCTCGTTTGTGGCGTCGAGCCCGTTGTCAGTGAACGCCTCAAGCAGGGCGCCCGCAGCCCAGAACAACTGCTCCAGTGTGGCAATGCGTGCGGTCCGGCCCAGCTGGTCGACGATTTCCACCATCTTTTCCAGCGATGCCGCGTCGCTGCCGTTGCGCAACCAGCTAAGCAGCGCCTGCTGGAACGGGTGGCGAAGTCGCTTGGCCTGTTCCAGGTATTCCGGATCGCGAAGTTTCTCGGTGTCATTACTTTCTGGCGGGCGTACGGAAAGATCTGGTGTAAACAGATCAAGAACATTGATCGGCTCAGCACCATGCGCCTTGCGCAAATCATTAATAAGTGGCGCCAGTCTAAGCGGGGAATCGGACTGGCCAAACTGCAAACGGGCAAGGTGATCGGGAATAGAAAGGATGCCCCGCGTCAGCGATTCGAACACAGCCTCTGTGGGTTCAATACTGCCATTATAGACAGCATCGGCCAGTGCCTCGGTCTCTTTCGCCAGCATGGCCGCGCCGTCAAGCTCGACCATAAGCAGCGTACCCACCACTTGATGCAGATGGGTGATGCAGTATCGGAGACGCGAATCGTCCGATGTATCATCGGCGAACGTCTCCAACGCCAGACGAGCCTGTTTCAGGGTCTCGTCTATTTCGGCCTTAACCCACCCAAGCGTGCTGGTATCGACCTGGCTAAAACTGCTCATACGTCTCGCTACTCATTCATTGCCTGCCCCACCACGGGGCAGGGATGGATTGCGCCTAAACTTCCGCCGGTAGCTTGAAGCCGGCAACCGAAGCCTGTAGTTCGCGCGCAAGATCAGACAGGCGACCAATACTTTCAGCCGTCTGACGGGTACCACTGGAAGTCAGTGTCGTCGTCTCCTGAATCTGCGCCATACTGCCGGATACCACCGTCGCTGACTCCGAGCTGCTGCGCGCGTCGTTAGCAATATCAACAATCAGTGTTGCCAGCTGTTCGTTTACCGACTCAATCTCACCAAGCGCCTGACCGGCAGCATCCGCCAGTCGTGTGGCCTCGACCACTCCGTTGGTTGCCTGCTCCATGGAGGCCACCGCTTCGTTGGTATCTGCCTGAATGGTTTTCACCAGTTCTGCAATCTGCTTGGTCGCCTCACCGGAACGTTCCGCGAGACGCTGCACTTCGTCCGCAACCACCGCGAAGCCTCGACCTGCTTCACCGGCCATGGCCGCCTGGATCGCCGCGTTCAATGACAGAATGTTGGTCTGTTCTGCAATGTCGGTAATCAGCTCAACGATTTCACCAATCTGTTGCGAAGACTCACCGAGGCGCTTGATTCGTTTCGCCGTTTCCTGAATCTGCTCGCGCATGTCATCCATACCGGTGATCGTATCGTGCACCGCATCGGCACCACGTTTCGCCGTTGAGAGCGAACCACGCGCCACTTCCGCGCTCTGTTCCGCGGACTGGGACATGTGCTCCATGGACTTGGCCATCTCCATAACGCGATCCGTGGTTTCGGTAATCTGTGCTGCCTGACGTAACGTCGCTTCCGTCAGCTCGGTCGCCGTTTGGCGTGAGCGTTCGGATGCGAGTGCCACCTCTTGCGCAGCATTCTTGATTCGAGATACCAGTGCGCGCATCTCTTTTACCGCGAAGTTGATGGAGTCCGCGATCGCACCGGTAATCTGCTCGGTCACCTCCGGCTCAATGGTGAGATCACCATCCGCCAAGTCACCCATTTCATCGAGCAGTTTCAAAATAGCGTCCTGGGTCTGGCGGTTTTGCATTTCCTGACCACGCGCACGTGCACGTTCGTCACCCACCAGTTTGCGACCCAGCAAGAGCAGGAACGTGATCGAGATCGCACCCATGATCCACACCAACTGTGCCAACCAGGCACGACCAGTGGCTAACTCGGTATAACGATCCACCAACGCTCTGGACGCTACCAGCAGCGGATCGGATTTCTCGAACACACTGGCAGAGGCACGTTGTGATACGAACAGTTCTGCCGCCTTGCTCAAGATGCCCTCAATATGGCCGTTCATCTCATCGAAGACTTCACCGGCCTCTTTAAGCTTTGGCCTAACAGCACGCGGCGCCACCTTGGTCAGGCGCAACTGAGTGTCTTTAAAGAGCTTGGAATCCTTACCGAACTGGGCGGCGGCAACTGCTGCCTCGTTTCCACCCTTGGCGAACAGGTTCACGTCTTTTGCAATACGCTGACTCAACATACCCTGACGACTGGCGACATAAAGATGGTCGGTACGCATGCCGGCTTCAGCGCCTCGCTCCACCACCTCGTCCGAAATGGCCAGCAACAAAGGCGCCAACTGGTTGATCTTGAGCACGTGTTCACTCATGGCCAGCATTGGTTTGCGCTGACTCAAAATCTGGTCAACGTCACCGCGAATGCCTTCACCCTTTTTTGGTGCCCACATCCTGATCACTTTTTCCAGCTCATTTTGCTGGATTTCGTCAGGACTGACCTCGACACCCATCGTCGTATCGCCGCGACGCAGTGAGGTAATAATGTGCTCAAACTGGTCACGCGAGGTTTTCAGATCGGTAAACGCGCCGGGCTCACCGCGCACGGCTTCTCGTGCATCCTTTGCCAGACGTTGCGACAACATGAGCAACTGCGACGACTGCTCAACATATTTCGCGTCGCGGTCAGCTAGCTGGGCGTTAACACCGAAAATCCAGGCCACCGCAATAAACGACACCACCATGCCACCGAGCAGGAAAGGCAGGCCGGTCACAAAACCGAGCAAGCCCTGCACTCCGCCAAGGGAGCCTAGTCCGCCACCCGGGCGTGCTATTTCCGCGATTTCGCCCGCAGACAAATCAATTACGTCTTCCGACGGTTGATCCATCGCCTGATTTTTTCTCTTGAATAGTCCTGATAAAGCCATAGTCGATACCTCGGTAGCCGGGCCAATCGTTTGCTCACACCGTTCCGTAGCCCAATTCTTTAATAATTAAACAGGTCGGACGGTAACCCTACCCCTCATTAGTCATTACGCATGCAATCAAGCGGCCACATGCAGGAAGCTGGCACTTTTCGCCAACGCCTTCATGTCGAACACGCCCCACAGCACGTTGTCTTTTAAAAATGCGCTACTTAAATACGCGCCTGCCGGATCATCCATGCCGGCAATTTCCTGTCGTTCCTCTTGTTCATCAAAATGACGTAACCCGAATACCTCGTCCACAAGCAGTGCGGTATTCAACCCCTCTACATTCATAACCAGTAATCTGGAATTCTCATTCAGCAACACTGTCTTTTTGCCAAAGAATTCAGGTAGATCAACAATTGTTACCAGGTTGCCGCGAACATTGGCGACCCCTTTTAGCCAGGAACGCGTACCCGGCACCGCCGTGTATTCCGGACAATGTAAAACCTCAGACACCTGCTCCAGTGGCGCAACCAGGTGCATGTCGCCCAGACGAAAACCGACACCGGACCAAAGCTCCGCAAATTTCTCTTCCTCCGGCAGCGCAGGCATACCGGCGAGACTCTGTTGCTGCATTTTTTGCAGTAGGTCTAGCGGATTCGTCACAATGTCCCTCGATACTTCAGCTTGCTGGCAGACGTCGTGCTAAAGAGCGCCGATCTTCTTGATCAACTCGGCTTCGGTCACCGGTTTCACCACGTAATCCTTGGCACCCTGGCGCAGACCCCAGGCCTTGTCTGTCTCCTGATCCTTGGTGGTACAAATAATTACCGGAATACCCCCGGTCTCGCTGTCCTTGGCAATAGCTCGGGTCGCCTCGAAACCGCTCATCCCAGGCATTACCACGTCCATAATCACCAGATCGGGGCGCTGTGCACGAGCAGTCTCTATACCTTCTTCGCCACTCGAAGCAGTGATGACGCTGTAGCCATGCTTCTGCAGCATCTCGCTGATCACATGCGTGTCGGTGGGTGAATCATCAACGACAAGAACAGTTTTTATGGCCATCAATTAACTCCGTATATAAATTGTTTTGGTTTCTGTCTTAATCAAAATCAAAATACTTTGTACTGCTTGCATCACTTTCAGCTATTCCGCTCAAGCTGCCTTGTTTACGTATTTCGCAATCACATCAATCAACTCTTCCTGCGTGAACGGCTTGTTAATATGCTCCTGTGATCCTGCAATGCGCCCGCGCGCGCGATCGAACAAGCCGTCCTTGCTCGACAACATCACTACCGGTGTATCCTTGAACTTGCGGTTATTCTTGATCAGCTGACAGGTCTGATAGCCATCCAGGCGGGGCATCATAATGTCAACAAACACGATGTCCGGCTCGGTATCCGCAATGATCGACATCGCTTCGAAACCGTCCGTTGCCGTGTGGACTTCGTACCCGGCCTTCTTCAACAGCGCCTCCGCCGTTCGGCGGATGGTATTGCTGTCGTCGATAATCATTACTTTTATTGTCACGCCGTCCCCACCCTAGTACGCGCAAACCGGCACTTCCGGTTTCCTGACACCGCGCACTTTTTGTCTTATTTTGGCGAAATTGAATGTAATTTCTTCAATTTCACACGTATCATAATGATTTGTTAGCATAAAATATCTAGAAAATCCATTTTTTCGGACGAAAACGATCAATCGCGAAAGCCGGCGCAACTCGATTATAAAGATATATAGCACGAACCATGCCGATCACCAGCGTACTGCAGTTCCCGCTCTCCACGCTCTCGAGTTAATATGGGATTGCTATAATCACGCTATATACCTAATAAAGTAAATAACCCAGAATTCACCCAGGCGAGACGCCAGAACCCAGAATCAGGCCGGACCAAAGAGTATTATGAGCGCAATCGAACATCTGCACGCAGTGCCCCACCTTACCACGGCGCTCACCGGTCCTCTGCAGGAAATCGAACAACACCTGATCGACTATCAGACGCAGATCGAGCAGTGGTTTCGTGTGAAATGGCTCGATACGCCAGCGCCTTTTTACGCGTCGGTTGACCTGCGGAATGCCGGTTTCAAGCTGGCTCCAGTCGATACCAACTTGTTTTCCGCGGGATTTAA
The DNA here is from genome assembly GCA_022340825.1 of Acidiferrobacterales bacterium. Lineage (GTDB taxonomy): Bacteria > Pseudomonadota > Gammaproteobacteria > Acidiferrobacterales > JAJDNE01 > JAJDNE01. The sequence goes on from JAJDNE010000053.1 coordinate 40,982, forward strand.
CAATCTCAATCCGGCATTTATGCCACTTTGTGTGCAGGCGGCGCATTCCGCGATCGAGCGTATTGATCCCACCGCGGGCAGGGTATTGATTATCCCTGAAAGCCACACGCGCAACCTGTTCTACCTGGAAAGCCTGGCATCTCTGACAGAAATCCTGGAAATGGCCGGTCTGGAAGTGCGCATTGCGTCACTTATTAGTGGCATTAAGGAGCCACAAAAAATCGAGTTGCCGTCCGGTAAATATGTCACTCTCGAGCCACCGGTACGCGACGGTGCAAGATTGCGTCTCAAGCACTTCGATCCCGACTTCATTCTGCTGAATAACGATCTATCCGGCGGACGGCCGGATATTCTGGAAAACCTGGAACAACCGCTGGTCCCACCGCTCGATATTGGCTGGAACCTGCGGCGGAAATCCGACCATTTTGCCCACTACTCGAGGGCGGTGGCCGAGTTTGCCAAGTTGATTGAAATCGATCCGTGGCTGATCGACCCCCTGTTTCGCAAGTGCGGCAAAATCAACTTTCAGAAACGCGAGGGCGAGGATTGCGTCGCCAAAAACGTCGGCGAGCTTATTTCCCAGATCCAGGAAAAATATGATGAATATGGAATCAAGGAAGAGCCCTATGTCATCGTCAAGGCGGATCGCGGCACCTATGGCATGGGTATCATGACCGTGCGTTCGGCCGAAGAAGTTTACGAACTAAACCGGAAACAGCGCACGAAAATGGCCAAGATCAAGGAAGGACAGGCCGTCACCGAAGTGATCGTGCAGGAAGGCGTATATACCTTCGAAACCTGGGGTGAGGCCCATGCGGTGGCCGAACCGGTGGTCTACATGATGGATCACTTTGTCGTCGGTGGGTTTTACCGGGTTCACACGGGTCGAGGCGTCAACGAAAACCTGAACGCTCCGGGCATGCATTTCGAGCCTCTGGCCTTTGCCGAGGCCTGTACTACCCCGGATAGCAGTAAGGCGCCGGACGCCAATCCGAACAGGTTTTATGCCTACGGCGTTATTGCGCGCCTGGCCTTACTGGCGGCGGCGCACGAACTTGCCAGCCTGCAATAAGCAAAGAACAATACTTTCATGATTAAACTTGGCGTCGTCATGGACCCGATCGGGTCTATTCACTACAAAAAAGACAGCACACTGGCCATGCTGGTCGAGGCCGAGTCCCGTGGCTGGCAACTGCACTACATGGAACAGGCCGATCTGTTTCTTCTAGATGGCAAACCGTTCGCACGCATGCGCGAACTGAAGGTCGCCTATGATCCTGAGCACTGGTATGAGCTTGGTGAGGAAACGGAAACCCCGCTGGACGATCTCGACGTGATTCTCATGCGCAAGGACCCGCCGTTTGATACCGAGTATATCTATACCACCTACATTCTCGAACAGGCGGAGGCACGAGGTACGCTGGTCGTCAATCGATGCCAGAGCCTGCGCGATGCCAATGAGAAAATGTATACCGCGTGGTTTCCGCAGTGCTGTCCGCCAACCCTGGTCTCGCGAAGTGATCTGCAGATTCGGGGGTTTCTGGCGGAACACAACGACATTGTTGTAAAGCCACTCTGGGGCATGGGCGGCGCCATGGTTTTTCGCTTGCGCGCCGATGATCCCAACATTGGTGTAGTGATGGAAACCTTGACCGAACACGGTTCGCGTTACGCCATGGCGCAGCGCTTCATTCCGGAAATCAGCCAGGGCGACAAACGCATACTGGTGATTGATGGTGAGCCTGTTCCATATGCCCTGGCGCGTATTCCCAAATTTGGTGAGACCCGAGGCAATCTGGCTGCAGGCGGCGAAGGAGTGGGTGTCGAACTTGGCGATCATGACCGCTGGATCTGTGATCAGGTTGCACCGACCCTGCGCGACAAGGGTCTGCTTTTTGTCGGACTCGATGTCATTGGTGATTACCTCACGGAAATAAACGTCACTAGTCCGACCTGTATTCGCGAACTGGACCAGCAATATCAAATCAATATCAGTGCACAACTCATGGACGCGATCGCTGCACGCCTGGGCTGATCCTGGCCACCTGCAAGTTCTCCTCCTGGCATTAGCCTACCCGGCAACAGCAGGCAACGGCGGCTCCCTGAATAAGTCCGAGCGACTACACAAACCCCGGTAAAAACGATTACACTAAAAACGTGAACGCTTCGACCGACGCCAATCTCGCCTTTTCGATCAATGACCGCATTGGCATGAGCGCGTTTGTCGCGTTGCTGGTGCACATGGTGATCATACTTGGCATCACTTTCGCCGTACCGAAACTGCAGGAACTGGAAGGCCTACCGACGCTTGAAGTCACCCTGGTGCAGACCCGGTCCGAAACCACGCCCGAAGAAGCCGAATTCCTGGCGCAGTTCAGCCAGATCGGCGGTGGTGATGTTGACGATGAGGCCATTGCCCGGAATCCTCTGCCGGTACGCGAGATCAGCGAGCAGAACATGGATCTACCGACGCAGCCGCAAACACCGCAGCAGCGGGCGCTCCCCAGTCACGAGATCACTGACCTGTTGAGCCAGGATGCAGATCCGCGCAAGGTCAAGATCGAAAAACCAAAACCGGAAAAGACACAGCAAATGCTGCAACCTCGCGAGGCGGGACTGTTGCAAAACACCGAGCCGGAACAAGAACGTGCACGTGAGTGGGCCGAGATTAACCGCAATTGGCAGGAACACCAGAGCAAGCCGCGCCATAAATTCCTCAATGCCAATACGCGCGAGTACAAGTACGCAAAATATATCGCCGAGTGGGAGGCGAAGGTGCAGCGGGTCGGCAATCTCACCTATCCTGAAAAAGTCCGGCGCATGGGTTTATCCGGGGAAGTGATACTGGATGTCGCAGTGAACCCCGATGGTTCTATTCGGAAAATCTCAGTGGTTCAGTCCTCCGGTCATAAACTGCTGGATGACGTCGCCATTCGCTCTGCGCAACTGGCAGCCCCGTTTGCACCGTTCCCGCCGGAGATTCGTTCCGAGACGGATGTGCTGCACATGACACGCAAGTGGGAATTGAACCTGCCAAAATCGCATCCGTAACATCAGCAACTTGCATGCCGATGACCGCTGCCAGATACTAACGGCTAATGGCAACGCCAACTTCGCTGTCCAATCAATTCCTGATCGCCATGCCGACACTGGCCGATCCGAACTTTTCTCGCACGGTTACCTTTATGTGTGAGCACTCGGACCAGGGTGCCCTCGGTATTGTCATCAATCGCTCACTCGACATGACCCTGGGCGAGATTTTCGAACAAATGGAGATCGATACCAGTCAGGCATCGCACGCCGATGCGCCGGTGTATCAAGGCGGTCCGGTGCAAAATGACCATGGCTTCGTGCTGCATGAGCCGCTGGGAAACTGGCAATCCACCCTTCCGATTACCGAGACCGTCGGACTCACCACCTCGCAGGACATCCTGCAGGCCATTGCCGAAGACCGCGGCCCGGATGACTGGCTGGTGGCACTGGGTTATGCCGGCTGGGGTCCCGGTCAACTCGAGCGGGAAATGAGTGAGAACGCCTGGCTCAACGGACCGGCTGATACCAGTGTCGTGTTTCGCCTGCCGGAGGCACAGCGCTGGCAGGCTGCCGCACAGAAGCTGGGTGTCGACCTCGGTACCCTGTCCGGGGATGCGGGCCACGCCTGACCATGGGTTCAAACAATATCCTCGGGTTTGACTACGGCGAAAAGACAATAGGGGTGGCAGTTGGCAATAGTGCCAGCGGCCAGGCCCACCCTCTGGCCAATGTCCGGGTGATTCGCGGCCAGCCGGAATGGGAAAAAATTTCGTCGCTCATCGACGAATGGCGACCGGCGGCACTGGTCGTTGGCCTGCCGCTGAATATGGACGGATCGGAAAATCCGGTCACACCGAAGGCGAGAAAGTTTGGTAATCGTCTCAATGGCCGTTACAATCTGCCCGTGCATATGGTGGATGAACGCCTGACAACACGGGACGCCCGGACAGAACTGTATAACGCCGGCGTTACCGAAAGACGTCACAAGCCGGTTCTCGACAAACTGGCCGCACAATCCATTCTTCAGACATTTCTGACCGAACACAAAAAACAACAACCGGGGTCCGAGCTTGAATCAGATTGATGTCGACCAGACGCTGAATTCGCTCGCCGAAAAGCTACGCCCCGTGCTTGAGAAAGACCCGGTAATGATCGGCATCCATACCGGTGGTGCCTGGATCGCACAGCGACTGCACGACATCCTGGGCATGAGCGAAGACATCGGTACGCTCGATATTTCCTTCTATCGCGATGATTTCACGCGCATCGGTCTCAACCCGCAGGTCAAGGCATCGGATCTGCCATTCGATGTCGACGATCGTCACGTCATTCTGGTGGATGATGTATTGCATACCGGTCGCACGATTCGCGCTGCCATGAACGAGATTTTTGATTACGGCCGACCGGCGTCAATCCTGCTGGTCGTACTTATTTGCCGCGATGGTCGCGAACTGCCGATCCAGGCAGATATCATCGGTGAAACGGTGGCCCTGAAACCCAATCAGGAAATCAAGCTCACCGGTCCAGACAACCTGGCCCTTGAAATCCAGGAGGTCGGCGCGTGACGGAAGACCTGCAATTCGACAAAGACGGTCGACTGCATCACTTCCTGTCCATCGAAGGACTGAAACGCGAAACTATTGTTGAAATCCTGGATACCGCCGAATCGTTTATTTCGGTCGGCGAGCGCGAAATAAAGAAGGTGCCACTGCTACGCGGCAAGACAGTCGTCAACCTCTTCTTCGAATCGAGCACCCGCACCCGCACCACCTTCGAGATCGCCGCCAAGCGTCTGTCGGCAGACGTCATCAACCTGAACCCCAGCGTTTCCTCGACCAAAAAAGGTGAAACCGTTCTCGACACCATCGACAACCTTGAGGCGATGCATACTGACCTGTTCGTGGTACGACACATCAACAGCGGTGCCGCCCACCTGATCGCCAATCATCTGCCGCGGCATGTACGCCTGATCAATGCCGGCGACGGCCGTCACTCGCACCCGACCCAGGCAATGCTCGACGCCTTTACCATCCGCCGCTACAAGAAAGATTTTGCCGGTCTCAAGGTCGCCATCGTCGGCGACATCCTGCATTCACGAGTCGCACGATCGCTGATACATGCGCTTAATATCCTCGGGGTACCCGAGGTGCGTGTTGTTGCCCCAAAGACATTGTTGCCGACAGCGGTAGAGCAACTTGGAGTTCACCCTTTTCATAATATGTATGAAGGATTGGAAGACGTCGATGTCGTGGTGATGCTGCGACTACAGCGTGAACGCATGGAAGGCGCGCTCATCCCCAGTGAGCAGGAATACTTCCGGGTTTACGGTCTGACTGAAGAAAAATTGTCCGTTGCAAAAGACGATGCCATTGTCATGCACCCGGGCCCGATGAACCGTGGCCTCGAAATTGACTCGGCAGTCGCCGACGGGCCACGTGCAGTCATCCTGCCACAGGTCACCAACGGCATTGCGGTGCGCATGGCGATTATGGCCCTGATCATGGGCGGCAACGTGCAGAGAGAACGGAAGGGCAAGGAATGAGCCTGCGTATCGCCAACGGCCGTATCATTGACCCGGCCAACGATCTGGACCGGAAGACCGATCTGTTTATTGATGACGATGGCTTTATTGTAGGAATCGGCAAGGCGCCGAAGAATTTCACCGCGGAGCTCACCATTGATGCCAGCAATCTCATTGTCTGCCCCGGTCTGGTTGATTTGCAAGCCCGCGTGCGTGAGCCGGGGCAGGAATACAAGGCCACCATTGAAAGTGAAACCCTGGCCGCCGTATCGGCCGGGATTACCACCCTGGTAACACCACCGGATACGATGCCGGTAATCGACACCCCGGCAATGGCGCAAATGATCCAGCAACGCGCCTGGCGCTTTGGAATGGCGTTTATCCATCCGCTCGGCGCCATGACGCGGGACCTCGAAGGCACACAACTGTCAGATATGGAGTCACTGGACGAAGCAGGCTGTGTCGGTGTTACCAACGCGCTTAACCCGATCAAGGACACGCTGGTGCTGCGCCGGGCGATGGAATATGCCGCCAGTTTCGATATCACCGTGTTCCTTCGCGCACAGGACCCCTGGCTCATCGCTGGCGGTTGTGTCCACGAAGGCGAAGTTGGCACGCGCCTGGGCCTGCCCGGTATTCCGGAGGCGGCCGAAACCGTGGCGGTCGCACGTGACCTGGCACTGATTGAACAGACCGGGGTGCGCGCACACTTCAGCCAGCTTTCCACGGCTCGCGCGGTCGCCATGATCGCCGAGGCGCAGGAGCGTGGTCTGCCGGTTACCGCTGACGTAACAGCACACCACCTGCATTTGTCCGAACACGATATCGGGTATTTCAATTCCGAATGTCACGTGATACCGCCACTGCGCAGCGAGCGTGATCGCGACGGCCTGCGCAAGGCACTGCAGGATGGCGTGATCAGCGCAATCTGTTCCGATCACCAACCGCACGAATCTGACGCCAAGCTCGCACCGTTTATCGAATCGGAGCCCGGCGTTTCCGGACTGGAAACCCTGTTGGCACTGACATTGCGGTTGGTGGATGATGGCCTGATCGATCTGACCCAGGCGATTGCGGCATTAACATCCGAGCCAGCGGATATTATCGGTGTCGATACCGGCAATCTTGCCATCGGCTCGACCGCTGATATTTGTATTTTCGATCCGGAAGCACGCTGGACCCTGAACACGAACGATATGGTGAGCCGCGGCCACAACAGTCCGTTTGCGGGGTGGGAGTTCAAAGGCAAGGTGACGCACACACTGATTGGCGGCGTCCTGGTGTATGAAGCTTCTGACTAAAACAAGCTTTTGACTGAAAGCGCCGGGCCTGCCACAGGGTTTCTATAACTCACGCAACATATCATCTTTGGCCTGCAGCTTACCGGTAGCGACTGCGACCTGGCCCACCAGCAAGGCAAGATAGTAAAGATCACTGCCCTGCAAGCCGCCACCAAACCAGCGATCGAATAGCGGATCAGCGATCTTGCCGTTAAATCGCAGCCCTTTAACTTCATCGATTATGACTTCATCTATTTTTCCGGTCGCCAGCTTGCCAAGCGCCCGGCTTTGGCTGGAGGGCATTACCCGGGTAAAGGTAATCGTCTTGGCGGTGAGGTCGATGCGGGTCTTGGTGTGACGCGCTTCGTAATACTTTAAAAATACAAAACCGGCGTAGGCAATGATCAGTCCGCTGGAAATAATATAGAAGACCAGTCGCGCGGTGTTGGCACCCAGCGGGAAACTGGTAAAGGCCCACACGCTGATAATAACCAGTACTGCAAGGATACCGAGCAATACCGCCCAGTACGCCGGGTGTCGATGATAGGGCAGATAGACTTCATAGCCAGTGCTGCGCTTCCATACACCCAGCCCGGTCATCGCCGGCAGGGTCGATGGTAATGGCGATGCTTGTAGCACTTCCAGTTTGAGGGTTTGCATTATTTTTTATCAACAATTGTTCGGTGTTAAGAGCATGGCCCTTATTGCTACGCATTATCCTCGGGATTTATGACAGAAAAGACATCCCTGATCTGTTAGAGGCCGCCGTTTAGCCGATCGATGGCTAGAATTCCGGCGGCACCGCGAAACTCCTTACTTGACGGTCAGATTTTTCATGGAATCGCCGAGTTCCTGGGTATTGGCGTTCTTGCCTTCGAGCTTGATACGCAGACGCAGATCATTGATCGAGTCAGCATTGCGCAGCGCCTCATCATAGGAAATCAACCCGGACTCATAGAGACTGAACAGCGATTGATCAAAGGTCTGCATTCCGGCTTCAGTCGACTTCGCCATCAGCGTCTTCAATTCATGGATGTTGCCCTCAAGAATCAGGTCGGCAATCAAGGGGGTATTGATCATTACCTCGACTGCCGGCACACGACCCTTGCCGGTCTTGACCGGAATCAGACGCTGCGAAATCACGGCCTTCAGGTTCAGTGACAAATCCATCAGCAGCTGCGAACGTTTTTCTTCAGGGAAAAAGTTGATGACACGGTCGAGCGCCTGGTTGGAACTATTGGCATGCAGCGTAGCCAGGCACAAGTGGCCGGTTTCAGCGAACTGGACGGCGTACTCCATGGTTTCGCGTGATCGAATCTCGCCAATGAGAATGACGTCCGGCGCCTGGCGCAAGGTGTTCTTTAGTGCCGCATCAAACGATTCGGTATCAACACCCACTTCTCGCTGGGTGATGATGCAGTTTTTGTGCTCGTGGACATACTCGATCGGGTCTTCAATGGTAATGATATGACCGTAACTGTATTCGTTACGGTAACCGATCATTGAGGCGAGCGAGGTGGATTTACCGGAGCCGGTACCACCAACAAAGATAATCAGACCGCGCTTGGTCAGCGCCAGGTCCGCGAGCACCTTCGGCAGGTTCAGATCATCAAAACGCGGAATTTCGGTTTCGATTGTACGCAACACCATGCCAACCTGATGCTGTTGCATGAAAACGTTAACGCGGAAACGACCGATTTCCTGTGGCGATATCGCAAAGTTGCACTCGTTGTGTGCCTCGAAATCACGCCGTTGTTCCTCGTTCATGATGCCGTAGGCAAAGGCACGCGACTGTTCCGGTGTCAGGCGCTGCTTGGTCACCGGGATGATCTTGCCATCAACCTTGATACTTGGTGCAACACCGGCAGTAATGAACAGATCGGACGCGTTTTTCTGCTTCATCAGTTTGAGCAGATCACTGAATACCATCTCGGGACTCCTGGCGAGTTATCGTTAACCGGGGTTAAGCGCCCGGTCGCTTCGCAGCACTCTGGAACATATCCTTGTTGCTTGCACGAACACGGGCTTCATCACTGGTTACCTGGCGTTGCTGCACCAGGTTCAGCAGACACTGGTCGAGCGTCTGCATACCGACATTCTGACTGGTCTGAATCGCCGAGTACATCTGCGCAACCTTGTTTTCGCGAATCAGGTTTCGGATCGCAGGCGTACCAATCATGATTTCATGCGCGGCAACACGGCCACCGCCAATCTTCTTCAATAGCGTCTGCGAGATAACCGCCCGCAGTGATTCAGAGAGCATGGCTCGCACCATGTCTTTTTCCGCAGCGGGGAACACGTCGACAATACGGTCAATGGTCTTGGCAGCCGAACTGGTATGCAACGTACCAAATACCAGATGGCCGGTTTCAGCCGCGGTCAACGCCAGGCGGATGGTTTCCAGGTCGCGCATCTCGCCGACCAGAATAATGTCGGGATCTTCGCGAAGCGCACTACGTAGTGCCTCGTTGAATCCCAGGGTGTCACGCCCGACTTCGCGTTGGTTTACCAGGCAGTTCTTGCTGGTGTGAACAAACTCGATCGGATCCTCGATGGTGAGGATGTGCTCGTGCTTGATTTCATTCACGTGATTCATCATTGCCGCGAGCGTGGTCGACTTGCCCGAGCCGGTCGGTCCGGTAACCAGTACAATGCCACGCGGCTGGTCGGATATCTGCTTGAAGATCTCCGGCGCGTTCAGCTGCTCAAGTGAGAGAATCTTGGAAGGAATGGTACGAAACACAGCCGCTGGACCGCGGTTCTGGTTGTAGGCATTGACACGGAAGCGGGCAATATTGGGCAACTCAAACGAGAAATCGGTCTCCAGAAATTCTTCGAAATCCTTCTGCTGCTTGTCGTTCATGATGTCGTAGACCATGTTGTGCACGGTACGATCATCGAGTGCATCGACATTAATACGCTTGATATCACCGTCAACGCGAATTAACGGTGGCAGACCTGACGACAAATGCAGATCTGATGCTCCCTGCTTGAATGCAAACGCCAGCAGCTCAGCGATATCCATGATTTCTCCCAATAGTTAACTAATCAAGATGCCGGTCCATGCCCCGCACAACCGGCTTTATTTTCTAGTATATCCGTCGGTGACGGACAAACAAGCCGGATTCAGCGGCTTTTATGGCACCCTCGTCGGCGACAATTGAAGACTGGCCAAGGGAATGCAAGAATTCCGCCTGCATCGGCAGTGAACCCTGCCGTTACCATTGAACAACAACCCTGTGGACCTGACCGAGCTATGACAAACCGGACAATTGGATTTATCGGGGGCGGCAATATGGCGCGTAGCCTGGCCAAAGGTCTTCTGGCCAACGGCTGGGGACGCGACTACCTGCTGATCTCGGATTTCGACCCTGACGCACGCCAGCGGTTAAGGGAATCGCTGGAAATCGAGGCCCTGTCGAGTAATGTCGAGGTCGCCGAACGCTCCGATATAGTTGTACTCGCGGTGAAGCCGCAGGTACTGAAATCGGTTGCGGAAGAGATCGCGCCGACCGTAAAGGCAAAGCAGCCGCTGGTTATTTCGATTGCTGCCGGCGTTCGCAGCGGTGATCTGCAGGAGTGGCTCGGTGGCGATGCTGACCTCGTCCGTGCCATGCCCAACACACCGGCGCTGGTCGGTGCAGGCGCTACTGCACTTTACGCCGGCGCCGGTGTGTCCCCCGAGCAACGCAACGAGGCGGAGAGCATCCTGCGTGCTGCCGGCATCGTGGTCTGGATTGCCGACGAGTCGCTGATGGATGTGGTCACTGCCCTTTCCGGCAGCGGACCCGCCTACTTCCTGCTGGTCATGGAAGCGCTGGAAGCCGCCGCCATCACCCAGGGACTGGATGCCGACACTGCACGCCTGTTGACCCTGGAAACCGCCTTTGGCGCGGCCAAGATGGCACTGGAAGACGGTGAAGCTCCGGCCAAGCTGCGAGAACGAGTTACCTCTCCTGGCGGCACCACAGAGCAGGCCATCAAGTCACTTGAGACCAATAATATACGCGCAGCGTTTGAGCAGGCACTTGTTGCCGCGACCGAGCGCTCACGTGAACTCGCTGAATTACTTGGAAAAAGCTAAATGAACGGACTTGGAACAGAATTACTTCTCGACTTGATACGTCTTGTTTTCGATATCTACATATTCCTGATCATGCTTCGCCTGATTTTGCAGATGACGCGCTCCGATTTTTACAATCCGTTGTCACAGGCGATTGTCAAGATCACCAACCCGCCGCTATTACCACTGCGACGCATCATTCCGGGATTGTGGGGCATAGACCTGGCATCGGTGGTGCTGATGGTGGTTTTAAAGGTGATCGAGTTTGCCCTGATTGTCTTCCTGGTTGGAAAGCAGGCGCCGTTGGCTGGCCTGTTTATCCTTGCCGCGGCTGAGCTGGCACGGCTTGCCATTTACATTTCCCTGGGTGCGATCTTTATCGGCATCATCGTCAGCTGGATCAACCCGCAGGCGGCGTACCAGAATCCGGCGGCTGCGCTGGCCCGTAGCATTAGTGAGCCGTTGCTACGCCCGGCGAGGCGTCTGCTCCCGCCGATATCGGGTTTCGATTTTTCGCCAATCGTCGTCATTTTCCTGTTGATGGCGGCGCTAAAAATCATCAATCGTATTATCTAACGCGCCCCCTGCTCTTGGCTGAATCGAATACGTCCTGGTATCACTGGGAAGACGATATGCTGGTGGTGCGAGTGCGCGCTCAACCGCGCGCAAGCCGCGAGAGCTTCGGCGAGGTCATGGAGGACGCCATCAAGATACATACGACCGCGCCACCGGTTGATGGCGCCGCCAACACCCGGCTTACCGCCTTTCTTGCCAGCCAGTTTGGCGTTGCCAAACGGGATGTTGAACTTGTGCGCGGTGACAGAGGTCGCACCAAGACTTTTCGCATCAAGTCACCGGTCAAGCTGCCGGCGCTACCGGACCTAAAGCCCGCCAACAGGTAACGGGCTCGCATTGCAGCAACCCCTATCACTGTTTAGACTGCAGGGCTCAAGTCAATTCCGGAATCCCGCGGTCAGCCGAGAACAAAATAGATGCCCGATGTGATACCCGCCGACTCCGTCGGTATCGTTACTCCCGAGATTGCTCATTTTGATCAACCGCTGTCGCTGACCAGCGGCGGTGTCATTGATACGTACGACCTGATCTATGAGACCTACGGTGAGTTGAATCCACAGAAGAGCAATGCGGTTCTGGTTTGCCACGCCCTGTCCAGCAACCACCACGTCGCCGGCTACCACAGCATGGAAGATAAAAAGCCCGGCTGGTGGGAAAACATGGTTGGCCCGGGCAAAGCCATCGATACCAATCGATTTTTCGTTGTCGCCTGCAATAACCTAGGTGGTTGCTATGGCAGCACCGGTCCGGCGTCGATCAACCCGGCTACCGGTAAACCGTTCGGCCCGGAATTTCCCATCGTCACTGTGCGCGACTGGGTTGAAAGCCAGGCCCGTCTTTCCGACCGACTCGGTATCGATACCTGGGCAGCCGTGGTGGGTGGCAGTCTTGGTGGCATGCAGGCGATTCAGTGGTCGATCGACTACCCGGAGCGCTTGCGACATGCTGTTGTCATTGCCGCGGCACCGAAACTGACGGCACAGAATATCGCCTTCAACGAGGTAGCACGCCAGGCGATTCGCACCGATCCCAACTTTCACGATGGTCGTTATTACGACTTCAATACCGAGCCGGATCGAGGGCTGCGCATTGCACGCATGCTGGGTCACATTACCTACCTGTCCGATGAAGCCATGCGCGAAAAATTCGGGCGCGACCTGCGTGACGAAAAAATCGATTTTGATTTCGACGTCGAGTTCCAGGTGGAAAGCTATTTGCGGTACCAGGCTGACAGTTTCGTCGGCAAGTTCGACGCAAACACCTACCTCCTGATCACCAAGGTACTGGATTACTTCGATCCGGCTGAAAATTTCGGAGGTGATCTTACCCGGGTCATGGCGCAAGCCAGGGCCAGCTTCCTGGTGGTGTCATTTACCAGTGACTGGCGCTTTGCACCGTCACGTTCCCGCGAGATAGTGAAATCGATTCACGACAATGATCTTAATGTCAGCTACGCCGAGATCAAGGCATCCCAGGGCCACGATGCATTTTTAATGAAGATCCCGCATTACCTTGATGTTGTCGGGGCCTATATGGACCGCGCCGCCAAAGAGGTGGGTGCATGAGCCTGCACCTGGAACGCACCGACTTTGCCATCATTGCCGACTGGATCAAGCCGGGCAGCAGCGTACTCGACCTCGGCTGCGGCGACGGTACGTTGATGACCTTCCTGCAACAACAGAAGCAGACACGGGGCTACGGCATCGAGATCGACGACGACGACATCACCGCCTCGATCAGGAATGGCATCAATGTAATCCATATGGACCTGAACGAGGGTTTGTCCGAGTTTGACGAAGACTCATTTGACTACGTCATCCTGTCGTTAACATTGCAGGCGATGCAATCTCCGGAACTATTGCTAAAGGAGATGATGCGTGTCGGCACCGAGGGCATCGTCACGTTCCCCAACTTCGGCAACTGGAAGTCCCGCTTGCAGCTATCATTGGGAGGCCGCATGCCGGTCACCAAAAATCTGCCCCATACCTGGTACAACACGCCGAATATTCACTTGTGCACGATCAAGGATTTTGAAGACCTGTGTCAGTCACTTGGCTTCCGGATTATTGAACGTCGTGCCGTAAACCACGTGCACAAATCCAGCCTGGGATTGAAGTTATTCCCGAATCTTCTCGGGCAAATAGCATTGTATCGTTTCAGGCGTGCCTGAAAACCTACACCAGCTAACAAGCAACCTGGAGGAGCGTTCACTATGGATAAATACTGGTTCTACTTTAAACAGGGGTGGTGGGCACAACTGGTGATGTTTATCTTCCAGGTTGCGCTTGTTGTCGCCCTGCTTCCGATTGCACTGCTCTTTTATAACGACAAAATCTTCTATTACAGCTTTGTCGTATTAATTTTTATATTCGTTCTGGTTCCGTTTGGCGGCTGGCTGTTCGCAAAATACTCGGGGAAATTTGGCGCGACCGAATAGTATGAAAATCTGGGTCGATGCCGATGCCTGTCCGGTGGTGATCAAGGAAATCCTTTTCCGGGCAGCAGAACGCACCGGAACTGAATTGGTCCTGATTGCCAACCATCCGGTGCATACACCACCATCCCGCTTGATCAATTCAATTCAGGTACCTCACGGCTTCGATGTCGCTGACGACGAAATCGTCAAACGACTTGAATCCGGTGATCTGGTTGTTACCAGTGATATCCCGTTGGCCGCCCAGGTTATCGAAAAGGGCGGCCATGCACTAAATCCGCGGGGTGAATTGTATTCCGTCGACAACATCAGGGCGCGGCTCAATATGCGGGACTTCATGGACACGCTTCGGTCCACCGGGGTTAATACGGGTGGCCCGGCGGCGATTAGTAA
>JAJDNE010000066.1 GCA_022340825.1 Acidiferrobacterales bacterium
TAGTGGTGCACCGATGACTGCGAAAACAACAAATATGATATGCAGCAGAAGCACCAATTCGGCTGCGAGGATTGCTATCATAGACCACCACCAGGATTTACCAGGTCAAGTACAGATCAAAACGCTACCATAATCAACCGAGCAAAAACCGCCGCCGCCATGAAGCCTCTTTTCCATCCAGAGCTCGTCAATGATCCGTTTGAAGACCCGGTCGTCTATGTCGACTTTCTGTTTGAACGGCGCGCATTGATGTTTGATCTGGGTGACATTGCCCGGTTGCCGCCCAAAAAAATTCTGCGGCTCTCCCACATCTTTGTGTCACATGCACACATGGATCACTTTATCGGGTTTGATCGCATTCTACGTATATGTCTTGGGCGAGAACACGAACTCAATATCTACGGTCCGCCAGAATTTATTCAGCAGGTGGGGCACAGGCTGGCTGGTTACACCTGGAATCTCACCGATAGTTACGATACTGATTTCACCATCCGCGCATATGAGATACATGACAATGGGACGTTAAAGCAGGCCAGCTTCCGTTGCCGCAATCGTTTTCAGTGCGAGATGGGTCAGGATATAACCATTACAGCCAACACCGTGGTAGATGAAGAGCTTTTTAGCGTTCTTGTCACTACACTCGACCATCAGACACCCTGCCTGGCTTTTGCGCTGGTCGAAAAAAGCCATATCAACATCTGGAAAAACAAACTCGATAAACTGGGTCTCGCTACCGGTTCATGGTTAAAGAATCTGAAATCCGCCATACGGCGTGGAGACAATCCCGATACACCGATCAAGGTGAAATGGCAAGATAGCCGGCTTGATGGTCCGGCTCAGATTGAACTCGGAAAATTGCAGCAAGACATCACCAGTGTTTCGCACGGGCAAAAGATCTCGTACGTGGTCGATTGCGCCTATCACCCTGACAACGTTAACCACATTCGCAGTCTCGTCTCCGATAGCGATATCCTTTTTATCGAGAGCGTCTTTTTAGACGAAGATGCCGACCGGGGCAGAAACACTTCGCACCTGACTGCAGGTCAGGCGGGCCGCATTGCCCGGGATGCCCGTGTCGGGCGTATGGTCCCGATTCATTTTTCGCCACGTTACAGCGAGCGTCCTGATGCGCTGGCGCAGGAAGCCCTTTCTGCCTTCCGCACCAAAACATGATGCTTGCACCAGCCTCGACCAGTAATGAAAATGCGATGGCATTATTTACATTGCCGATCGATGCCATTTTTGATAACTCTGTTCATTGGCGCCATTTTCGGGCCGCCAACCCGCGACAACCTGTTAACGGGCACCGATAGCAGGTCACGAAAGTGAAATTGATATCTGGTATCTTATTGCTCTGATTATTCCGAGACCAAGCACCGAACAGCCGAATGACAACAAGCCACTTGCAACAAGCCATTCTCGAAAAAAAGGCAGCCCTGGCCGCTACGGCCAGCGGTCCGCTGGCGGACCTGGCGGCGAAGTGCGCGCGCGTTTGGCCGTTTGCCGAAGAGCTTGATCGGCTATTGTCGGCGGCCTTTAATACCGTTCCCCACTGCCACTTGCTCTATGCCTGGGATGTCGACGGCATTGAAATTTCCTCGATGGTGCAGAAAGACAGTATCGACCCGAGCTGGCGCGGCCGCGATCTGTCAGATCGTCCGTATCTGAAAAACAATCTGCCGTTCAAAGGCATCATGTTGTCCTCGGTCTATCTAAGCCAGTACACCGAGCAGCAGTGCATCACTGCCCTGCAGGCGGTAACACGCGACGACAAGCTGATGGGTTTTATCGCGGCCGACTTTGCTCTGTCTGACCTGCTGGATGACCAGCGGCTGGTCTCGCCGATTACCAAGTGGCAACAGTTCCGGGGAGACCCCAGTATTCGCGGAACCGTGTTCCTGCAACAGCGTATACAAAGCGTGCTGGATGAGCACATTGACGAACTCAATGAACAGATTGAACGGCTAATGACCCGGCATGGCGTCTTCCACGCCAAGATCCATTATTCCAGCGGTCGCGTCTCATTGTGGTTACTGGATGATCCATACAATTATCGCATCCACAATGTGATGGAAATTGTCGATCCGGACATCTGCCTGGCCTATCCGATTCACGCCTTTCCCAAGGAAGCAAAGATTACGCCGAAGAAAGTTCATGACGTCCTGGAGGAATTCAAGGCACTGCGCTTTGCGGACGAGACCATTTATCTTCGTTCGAGCTCACTGAATATCATGAACGGGATGCTGGGCCTTACTTTCTCCTGCGATGGATCACACTACATGCCGGCAGACGAATTCCTGGAGAAAAACCTGTCATTCTGGGTTGGCACTCTGGGTGCCACCGCCGGCGGCGATTCTGCCGCCTGATTGACCGGGATCAAAAACAACGCAATCCACTTCGCATAACATTGCGTAATTGACAATTCAGGTGCCGGTTTATACCGGGGGTATGCTATGCAATTACTCGGACTGCAACTTCCAATTTATGCGTCGAGCGGCCAACAGAAGCCGCCACCGGAATTGCCGCCTGACCAGCCCCAGGAAGAACCTCCAAGCGAGGAGCCGCTAGGCGTTCCGCCGTCAGGTCCACCGGAAACCACGCCAGAACCGCCGGAAGAGCTACCTTCCGACGAGCCCATGGAGTTACCCGGGGAGTCGCCCTCGGAAATATAGTTTACTCGGCACTGGCTTGGCATTTCGCGAAAGCAGTGTCACCGTAATCCACGGCACTGCTGATCCCGATTTATGTGTGGGCCATTGTGAAGCTGCTCTAGCGTATCCGCTAATGGCCGAAAATAGAGACTGCTCCGTTATGCCAGTTATTTCCCCGCGGCAATAACGCTCTCGTTCAGGTGTTCAGTAATCCGGCCAATATGATTGCTGACCCGACTCAACCAACGTATCGCTTCGAGCATATTCGTACCCGCATGTAACTCAACCTGCTTGCTGGCGATTTCTTCCATCACTGTCGCTCGAAGCGTTTCTTCCTGTTCTTCCAACTTCATTTCTGCCTGTCGCGCGATATGTGCGGCCTCGATCCAGTTCTGCGCCTCAATATTCTCAATGACTCCGCCGATAGCAACGAGGAGAACCTGCCTTTCAGCCTGCAACTCCTGGCGGGTACGCGCGGTATCGGCGCGGTCTTCTTCCTCTTCGCAGCGCTCGTGCAGACGCTGCATGTGATCAAGTATGTGTATTACAGCAAGCAATTGCTCCCAATCCACGCCGTCCCCATTGCCCAGTCGAATCTCGTCAACGAATGCCTGGGTCTCATCCAGCGCTGTTTGCAGCTCCGCTAGATCCGTTCGCTCCCCCTTTACTGGGTCGCCGAGAATTGCCGTAACATGGCGCAACAACGCAACCAGCTCTGCATAAATTGTCGGCATCACCGCTTTAAGCGCGAGGGACGGGTCCCTCAACAGATTTCGATCAAGCTTGTGCGTGTATATGGGTGCCTTACCCGGGACAATTCGCTCCATTAACCTGGCAAACCGACCCGTCATTGGCAAAACAATAATTACACCAAGCGTATTAAACGCTGTATGGAATGCCACCAAGCCTATTTCTGC
Organism: Acidiferrobacterales bacterium; assembly: GCA_022340825.1. Lineage (GTDB taxonomy): Bacteria > Pseudomonadota > Gammaproteobacteria > Acidiferrobacterales > JAJDNE01 > JAJDNE01. The sequence continues at coordinate 3,569 of JAJDNE010000066.1, forward strand.
ATTCGCCATCAGCGCTCCGGGAGAAATCGCCTCCCACAACCAGATATATGGTTGAATCAGCATTAGCGCACCGGCGCCAGTGAAGCAGTTAAAAATGACATGTGAGAATCCAGTGCGACGCGTGCTTACCGAAGCGCCAACCGTCGCAATCGCGGATTTAATAGTGGTGCCCACATCCATACCGACGACGATTGCCGCTGCCTGCTCGAAGTTGATGACACCCGCATAAACAGCGGTTAGTGCTGCGGCAACGCCGGCGCTGGAGGATTGAGTAATGATGGTGAACACCAGGCCAACTGCGAAAAGCTCGAGAATGCCGAACAGATAATTTGTTGACAGAAAGTCCGGAGAAAGCAGGTTGGGCACACTCTCCAGGCCATGCTGTAACTGGGAAATGCCAACAAAAATAAGGCTGAAGCCGGCAATGGCGTAGCCAATGCTGGACAGGCGGGAATTACCGAACAAGCGCAGGATTGCGCCGACAAAAACAAACGGCAGGACAAAGCTTCCGAAGTTCAGCTTGAGCCCAAGCAGTGCCACAAGCCACCCGGTAATCGTAGTACCTATATTGGCGCCAAATATAATGCCCAGTGCGGACGGGAAGGTCATTAGGCCAGCACTGACGAAGCCGATGGCGGCGATGGTAGTAGCACTCGAAGACTGCAATATAGCCGTGCTGATTGCTCCCGTCAGTGCGCCCGAGGATGGGCTTCGGGTAAACCTGATCAACGCAGCGCGAATCGTGCCGCCTTCCAGTTCACGCAGGCCTTGTGTCATCACGATCAGGCCCAGCAGGAACAATCCTATTCCCCCTAGCAACTGGAGCAAAACGTTAAATGTATTAATGAAAAAACCTCGCTCAATACGAATGAAAGCAGGTGCCGATTGCCAGATACTGCGATTCGCCAGAAAAATTGCTGATCCGATCCTCTCCGATACTTATTATATAAGCAGCCTCAATGCCCGGATGTCCAGCGGCTATGAGCAATGACCTCGGCAAGGTAAAATCGCTATCTCTTTCATCCGATTTAGCGATTTGCAGGAATCATGAGCAAAACACCAAAAACAATTTCGCCCGAAGACGCCTACAACGCGCCGCTGGAGAAGGCGTTCGACCAGATTGCGACTCCATTTGAAGAGTTTATACATAATCAGGCGTCCAGCGGACTAGTGCTAATTGTCTGTGCGATTATCGCCCTGGTCGTTGCCAATTCTCCACTGGCAAAATTCTACGAGCATCTCCAACATCTTCCGTTTGCCATCCAGCTTGGATCGTGGGAACTGAAAAAATCCCTCCACCACTGGATCAACGATGGGCTGATGGCGATATTCTTCTTTGTTGTTGGCCTGGAGATTAAGCGGGAGATCCTGGTTGGTGAATTGGCCGATATTCGAAAAGCAGTTCTCCCGGTAACAGCAGCCATTGGCGGGATGGTCGTGCCAGCACTGGTTTATGTGGCATTCAATGCAGGTGGCGACATTCAGGGCTGGGGTATTCCAATGGCAACTGATATCGCGTTTGCCGTGGGACTCATGGTATTACTCGGTGGCTCGATACCACGCTCGCTAATCACTTTTCTGGTTGCTTTGGCAATCGTCGATGACCTGGGTGCGGTTACGGTTATCGCGCTGTTTTATACAGAAAACATTAATTTGCTTTCACTTGCTGCCGCCGCGGGTACCGTTGTCATATTGATCGGCTTCAATCTGGTCGGTATCCGTCACCCCATACCGTATTTTCTGGTCGCCGTATTATTATGGATTGCGATGCTGTATTCCGGGGTGCACGCGACGCTTGCAGGTGTTATTGGCGCGTTAACGGTACCGGCAAGACCCAAGTATCACGCCCGGTTCTTCTCGGACCACGTGCGAACCTTGATGGACCGCTTCGATGAATCATACAAACCCGAGGAATCCATCATTAGCAACGAACAACAGCGCGCCCTGCTGCAGACGCTGGAAAATGCAACAGTAAAAGCCGAATCGCCACTGCAACGCCTGGAACACCAGTTTCACCTGCCGGTGGCATTCCTGATAATCCCGATCTTCGCGTTAATGAACGCGGGCAACCCCATCCAGCTGGATGGAATCGGTGAAACGCTCTCGCATCCCGTTACGCTTGGCATCATCACCGGGTTGGTACTGGGTAAACTTGTCGGGATTGCCGGTTTCAGCTGGTTGATCATCAAGCTTGGTATTGCCCGCCTCCCGAATGGTGCATCAATGTCGCAAATCGTCGGTGTCGCGATGTTTGGTGGCATCGGTTTCACCATGTCCATATTTATTGCCGATCTGGCATTTACCGGGAACGCCGAATTACTGGTGAGCGCGAAAACCGGTATCTTGCTAGCCTCACTGATTGCAGGGTTAAGCGGATTTTTCTGGCTGCGTTGGATTGCCAAACCGCCGCAATCATAGAGCCAAAGGCGTTTTGTCAATCGGCTGAGCACCAGAAAAAATCCTTCACATTTCAGGTGTTTTCCTTAAACTTGAGCGACTAAATCGGAGTCACGGGTAATTGCTACCCGTTGTCACTCGATTTTCGGACCCAATATTTAATCAGTAGTAGATCAGTACACGATATCGGTGATGGACAGAGCACACGAAATTCCGCTGAATCTGAGCACCAGAATCCGCAACATGGCGGAGACGGCTGTTCGCCCTTCTTATCTGACGCATGAACATCGGGAAGAGTTGAAGGCACGTATCAAGAATTTGCTGAAAGAGGAAAACGCGGTACTGGTAGCGCACTACTATGTCGACGGTGAGCTGCAACAACTGGCAGAAGAAACCGGCGGCCATGTTGCCGATTCACTGGAGATGGCCAATTTCGGCAACCAGCACCCCGCCACCACCCTGGTGGTGATTGGCGTCCGCTTCATGGGCGAGACGGCCAAGATCCTGAATCCGGAAAAACGGGTATTGATGCCGACACTCGAGGCGGAGTGTTCGCTCGACCTTAGCTGCCCGGCAGATGAGTTTAGTGCCTTTTGTGACCGACATCCTGATCGCAAGGTCGTGGTCTACGCCAACACCAGCGCCGCAGTTAAGGCGCGGGCTGACTGGATGGTAACTTCCAGCAACGCCATACCGATTGTGCGCCACCTGAAAGACAGTGGCGAAAAAATCATCTGGGCACCGGATCGTCACCTCGGGCATTACGTCAAAACACAGACCGATGCCGATATGCTGTTATGGCAAGGCTCCTGCGTCGTGCACAACGAGTTTCGTGCAATTGAACTCAAGCGCCTGAAGGACGAAAATCCGGATGCGGAAATTCTGGTACACCCGGAATCACCTGCGGCCGTCATCGCACTGGCTGATTTCGTCGGCTCAACTACGCAACTGATTCGGGCTGCCGTCGAGTCGAAAGCGAGTACATTGATCGTGGCAACGGATTACGGCTTGTTCCACAAGATGAAGCAGGCGGCACCAGACAAGACTTTCCGGGTCGCACCCACCGGTGGCGACAGTGCTGCCTGCACGATGTGCGGTCACTGCCCCTGGATGGCAATGAATGGCATGGAAAATCTCGCATCGGTACTCGAGTCTGGTAAAAACGAGATTCATATCGATGCTGCAGTTCGAGAAAAGGCACTGACCTCCATTCAGCGAATGCTGGAATTCTCCAAGGCTCATGGCCTGGTTCGTACAGCAAAACAGCACGCCGCCGCTCGCTAGCACGACGACCCACAACGCACCCCTCTTCCCGTTCACCACTCGTTCCGTTTCAAATCGGCAGAATTTCAGCCGATGGCACACTAAATTTGGTAAATTGGTGCCAATAAGTGCTTTATTCTTAGGCAGTTACGCCCCATACTTTTATGAAGGCGTATAGAAAGTGATTGATCATGGTAAGCGTAACCAAAAAGCACCCGCAGATTGGCACTGACGCACCGGCTGATATCGATGCGTGGGTGGCCACACTGCGCAAAAGTTACCCGGACAATGAAGCCGACATCATTGCCGGGGCATGCGAGCTCGCTCGTCAGGCTCATTCCGGACAAACCCGCGCTTCAGGGGAGCCCTACGTACTGCATGCACTGGCGGTTGCCGGCATTCTTGCAGAGCTGCGCCTCGATCACGAAACCATCGCCGCTGCGATTCTGCACGATGTTGTCGAAGATACCGAGGTCACCCTGGAAGACGTCCAGGAGCAATTTGGTGCCACCATTGCCCACCTCGTGGATGGTGTGACCAAAATGGACCTGATTCAGAGTCTTCGAGCCGCCGGCGATACTTCCCCCAAAGAACATGCGCATGCCGAGAACCTGCGCAAGATGTTACTCGCGATGGCAGAAGACGTTCGCGTCGTACTGATCAAGCTAGCGGATCGTCTGCACAACATGCGCACCCTGGAGTCACTGGCCGAATACAAACAGAAACGCATTGCACGCGAGACCATGGAGATATTCGCGCCACTGGCGAACCGACTGGGCATATGGCAAATCAAGTGGGAACTGGAAGATCTCGGTTTCCGCTACCTGAAACCGGACGCGTATAAACAAATTGCCAGTTCTTTGGCTGAGCGGCGCATTGATCGCGAACGATACATCGAGGCGTTCGTAAAACGATTGCAGGATGAGCTGGATCGGTCAGGTATCAAGGCCGACGTGAAGGGTCGTGCCAAACATATCTATGGCATCTGGAAAAAGATGTACCGGAAGAACCAGGACTTCCATCAGATCTATGATGTGCGTGCCGTACGTATACTTGTGGACGAAGTGCGCGATTGCTACGCCGCCCTCGGCATAGTCCATTCTTTGTGGCAGTACCTGCCCGGTGAATTCGACGACTACATTGCCACTCCCAAAGAGAACAACTATCGCTCGATTCACACTGCGGTAGTCGGGCCCGAGGGCAAGACCGTTGAGGTACAAATTCGCACGCACGATATGGATCAGGAATCCGAGTTCGGCGTTGCCGCTCACTGGCGCTACAAGGAAGGCGCCAAATCCGATTCGAGCTTTGATAGCAAGATCGCATGGCTGCGCCAGTTGCTCGACTGGAAGGATGAGGTTGCGGAGGCCAGCGAGTTTGTCGATCAGTTCAAGTCAGAGGTATTCTCAGACCGGGTCTACGTGTTCACACCACAGGGCAATGTTATCGACCTGCCTACCGGTGCTACGCCACTCGACTTTGCCTACCAGATTCACTCGGAAGTCGGGAATCGTTGCCGTGGCGCCAAGGTCAACGGTCATATCGTGCCGCTGACCTATAAACTGCAAACCGGGGAACAGGTGGAAGTACTAACCGTCAAGAAAGGCGGACCCAGTCGTGACTGGCTGAACCCTCATCTTGGTTATCTGCATACGAGTAAGGCGCGCTCGCAGGTTCAGCGCTGGTTCCGGCTGCAGAACTTTGACCGCAACGTCGCCGATGGTCGCGCCATGCTTGAACGTGAATTCAAACGCATGGGTCTGGGTGATACCAACTACGAGAAGCTGTCGCACAAACTCAACCTGAAAACTGCCGACGATATGTTGGCGGCGATTGGCCGTGGCGAACTCAAGCCTTCTCGCGCAGTAAAGACCGCGGGTGAAATGGCGGAGCCGGCAAAACCCGAATCACAACTAGCGCCTATCATCCGCGAATCGAAAACCCGGGAAACGGCCAGCGGCATCCGCGTACAAGGTGTTGGCGACCTCCTTACCCGCTTTGCCGGCTGCTGCAAACCGGTACCAGGTGACCCTATTGTTGGTTTTATTACCCGCGGCCATGGCATCACGATTCACCGTCAAGACTGCCACAACACCTTAAAATCCATCAGTGATCACCCGGAGCGACTGGTAGAGGTCGACTGGGGTGGTGGCACATCCGGCACATATCGCGTCGACATTGAACTTGTTGCCTTTGACCGACAGGGGCTACTGCGGGATATCACCACGCTGCTGGCGAATGAAGAAATCAATGTCATCGCGGTAAAAACGGAATCCAAGAAAGAGACCAACACTGCCTATATGGTCTTGACTGCTGAAATTCCTGATATTGATACCCTCAGCCGGGTCTTGGCTCGCCTTAGCCAGCTACCGAATGTTACCGAAGTACGGCGTAAATCCCGGTAAGAATTCTCAGACCACTACCAGTGACACGCCCAATACCGTAGGTACTGACAGCGTGACTGCAACATTGGCGGCAAGATAGCTTGAATACAAACCAATGCCACCACCATGTCTTATCGCGCCATACAGTGAGTAGAGCGAAAGTGGCATTGGTAGCAGGGCAAAAATGCTATAGGGTGGCAACTGTTCTATTGCGACGCCGACAACGATGACGACGATCGTTGCCAGACTAAATAGCGCGTAGACAACGCTACTGGCCGTTACGCCGTATACAATCGGAAAGTGTCTTCTACCCGCTTCTCGATCCGCTTCTATATCCGGAAACTGGTTGAGAAGCAGGAGATTGTTGACCAGAAAAAAAGGGACTGCGGCCGCAACAAAAGACAGCGTTACGAATTTGCCAAGCAGTACGTATTGCGTTCCGGTCACCATCAACAGACCGAATCCTGCGCCGGGTGCAAAAAGACAAAGAACAGGATATCGATTAATCCAGCCTGTATAGCTGACTACCAGAATTGCACCAAGAATGCCGATTGGGACAATTGCCGGGCCGCATTCTGCGGCCAGGTACAAACCCACAGCGATCAGCGCCACTAGCGACGCAACGCCCATCCAGAAAACCGATCGCGCCATCTTTGGATATTGCGGCAATGCTCCACTGCCACCACTAAACGGTGTAGGGCTGGTCTGAAGATCAAGGCCGCTTTTAAAATCCTGGTATTCATTCAGCGTATTGACGCTGATATGCGCTAACACACCCCCGAGCAAGGCGAACATGAACAAACGCCAATCAATGTCCGGGCTGGTTGTGGCTACGGCGCTGCTCGCCCCGAGAAACACACATACAGGAGCTAGCACCAGAAAGGCTGGGCGTGCGGATCGGACTAATACTTGAAGTGCTGGATTTATCGGGATGCCTGCTTGGAGTCGTTAACGGACATTTCTAGCCATGGTGTATTAATAGCGTGGAACGCAGATGCTGAACAAACTCCAGCTTGTCATCCTGGTTTAGATCTTTTGCTATTTCAATTCGCCTTCCGTGGGAACTGAGGAATGCCCGCTGCGGACGCCCATGCCGATCATTATCTTCCAGCGTGACTCGCAACCAGCTACGCTGAAACTCGTAATCCGTCTCGAGAGAGCCCTGACGCCGTAGAATCCTGACACGGTCTTTTTCAATCAGCAGATACTCACAGTCATCGTAATGTCGGTAGAACCAGTAGAAGATGCCACCAAATAAAAGCGCCTCCAGCCCCGCAAAAGGCAGTACCATCCACGCGCCCATGAACGCGAATACAATAGCAATGGTCATCACCACCGCGGCTACCAAGACAAAGGCAATGACCATACCTTCACGGCTCAGGGAGCGATTGGGCCGGATCATGATTCGATGGATCTTTTCCTGGTCACTCATGGAAAACTGCTCCTTGCTATAAACGCGCCTTCAATACCGCGCGAATCTCTTCATCGCTCAGCACGACAGGATTGGTCTGCATGCTGGAGCCACGGCAATTGGCAACAATGTGATCAAGATCTGCCTCGCCAACGCCGTAGCGCGACAGGCGCTGCAGGCCCAGGCGCTCGGTCCAGTCTTCCAGCAAGGTTACCAGTGCCTCGCGCGCGGCGTCGGCCGAACCGTGCCGCCTTTGACAGAGTATCTCACCCAACCTTGCATATTTCATCAGTGCCGGGTTGTCCGGTTCGCGCTGCTGCATGGCTGTGATATTTCCTGCCGTTGCCTCCGCCACCAGGGTGCCACAAACCACACCATGCGGAATGGGAAAGTATGCGCCCAACGGTGATGCCAGGCCGTGCACAGAACCAAGACCAACCTGTGCCAGGGTAATGCCGGAAATCAATGCAGCATGGGCCATGCCCTCACGCGCCGCAGCCTGATCACCCTTGCCTGAATACCAGTTGAGCAAACTGTCCCGCGCAGCCCTTAGGGCACCAACGGCCAGGGAGTCAGTGAACACGTTAGCCCTGACAGAAACGTATGACTCGATCAGTTGCGTCAGCGCGTCCATACCATTGGCAGCAATGATCTCCGGTGGGCAGGTGGCCAACAACTCCGGATCGACGATCGCGTATTCTGCAACCAGCATCTCGTGCCGGAAGGATTTCTTGAAACCCGCCTTACCGTGAACACTCAACACGGCGTTCTTGGTTGCCTCACTACCGGTGCCGGCGGTCGTCGGAACGGCAATAAACGGCAAGGAAGGACCTTCGTATGGCAGCTCGGGACCCACCCCTTCCAGGTAATCCATGACCGATCGCTGGACCGGTAGCAACCCGGCAATGGCCTTGGCGGCGTCCAGGGCACTACCACCCCCGATGCCTAACACCACATCCAGTTTGTGACTACTGTATTCACTCACCGTCTCGTCGACCAGCTGCGGTGACGGCTCGCCGGTGACATTACATTGCTCCCAGTGGATGCCGCGATCATGCAGTTCAGAGTGCAACCAATCCCAGTGTCCGGTTTGACGAAACGACTGACCGCCGGTTACCAGCAATGTACGCTTACCGTAGCCGGCAACGAGATCAGGTATCTTTTTGAAGCTACCACTGCCGAATTCGATTCTGGGCAGACGGGCAATAGAATATGGTTGCATCGGGATTCAGCTACTGATTCGGGAAGATGCCATTATAGGTAATGCCTTGTCTCGGTGAAGCCATCCAGTCTGCCACTGCCTCGCGCCAGGCAAGGTAGTGTGGCGTAGTCTTGTGCGCGGTGGCGTCCGCCCCGTTTTGATAGGCTTCATACAAAACAAATTGTGTCGGGTCGTCATCCATTTGCAGTACGTCAAAACGCAGATTCCCAGGCTCATGTACCGAGGCCTCGTGGTTGAGACGAGACGCCTCAAGGAAGTCGGAAATATTCTCCGGTTTTACCTTCACGTAAACAATCGTCACCTGCATTGCGCCCCCTTTTTTCCACCCGAACTATTGTTTAAAAATAGAGTATAATGCGCTCCACATACGACGAACACTTTCCGGCAGGCGCATCCACCATTGACACAACGATTTTCCAGCACGCCTATGCCCGGAGCGTCTGCCACTGCCATATCGACAATAATTCTGCATCCCGCCAGCTACCTCTAATTCGTATTACCAATGAAGTCAGGCAACCCGCCCTTGCAAATCCGCTTCGTCTGCCAAATCGTGCTCGTACTGGCTTTCCTCACGAGCACGGACAGTGCGATGGCAACAACCATTACGGTGCCAGTCAGCAACGGCGAGGAAGTGCCCGTCGAACAGTATGCTGCCAGTGGCGACCGCGTCATTATCTGGACCCCGTCAGATTTCGGGATTCAACCGCCGCAAGGGCCGGTGGCGGCGGCTCTGGCCAAACAGGGCATCGAGGTCTGGATCGCTGACCTGCACACTGCCTACTTTGTTCCAACCGGGCGCTATAGCAGCAATAATTTTCCGGTGGCGGACATTGGCAAGCTGGTCGATGCGGCGGTAGCGCGTGGCAAGTCCAATGTCTTCCTTGCCAGCTCGGGCCGCGCTACCCGGTTGATTCTAAGCGGTGCGCGCGAATGGCAGCTGAGCCACGCCGGCCAATCCGCCATTCGGGGCTTGATTCTGTTCCACCCCAGCCTCTACCTGGATCGGCCGCGTCTGGGTGAAGATGCGGAGTACCTGCCGATCGCACACTCTACCAACCTGCCGATTTACATTTTCCAGCCGCTACGCTCCACCACCTACATGCGCTTGCCGAGATTGCGCGCCACCTTGAGTGAAGGTGGCGCCTCAGTCTTTGTCCATCCGCTACCTGATGTAGCATTCGGATTTCACCTTCGGCCGGATGAAGACATCAGCCCGAAGGACCGGCTCGCTCGCCAGCAACTGCCAGGCAATATGGTAAAGGCAGTGAAACTGCTTACCATGCAGCCGCGGGTCACTCACGCTGCCAGGGATTCCGGGAAAATCGTGCCCGAAAGGCGCGCTGATATGACCTCCGGACTGAAAATATTTGATAAGCCATACCGTGCGCCAGTCTTCTCGCTTGAGAACATGTCTGGCAAGCGTGTCACACTGGAACAATACCGCGGCAAAGTGGTACTGCTGAATTTCTGGGCCAGCTGGTGCCCGCCGTGCCTCGAAGAAATGCCGTCCATGCAGCGCCTATATACACAAATGAAGGGCAGACCGTTCGAGATCCTGGCTATTGACGTTGGTGAAGACGAGGCCGATATACGTCGATTTAATACAATAATGAAGACGACTTTTCCGGTGCTACTCGATCGAGACGGATCGGTATATAACGAATGGAAGGTCTATGTGTACCCGACGAATTTCCTGATCGACAAAAGTGGGCACATTCGTTATGGGAGCCCGGGAGCAATAGACTGGGATGAAAAATCACCAGTAGATAAAATTGAAAGATTATTGAATGAGTAGTGATATGGCCGAACAAGCTGAAAACAGTGATCGTATATTTAACGTGAACCTGGACGACTTTGAGTCCCGCGTGATTGAGGTCTCGTCACATCACCCGGTATTGGTCGACTTCTGGGCTGACTGGTGTCCGCCCTGTATCGCCATTGCACCGATCATGGAAAAGGCCGTGAACGCGTGGGAATCGGAAATCGAACTGGCAAAACTGGAGGTTGACGAAGGCGACAATATGAAAATTGCGGGTCGCTACCAGGTTCGGGGTTTTCCCACGATTATTGCATTTATCAACGGCGAGGAGCATGGCCGTTTTAGCGGCGCGAAATCACTGTCGTTTGTCGAGCAATTTATCGCGGATGCGATTGCGAGTACTGGCTAACTAGCTGTTCACCGTCGCCGTATTCCGGATCAGACTTTTTACCCTGGTCATCAGCACCTGCCAATCGATTGGCTTCGGCACAAATTCTTCTGCACCCATGGCGCGCACGATTTGCTCGCTGCCGACACTGCTGACAACAATCACCGGTATGCGGGCCAGCTTTGGATTTTCTTTCAGCTTGCCAAGCGCCATCCATCCATTCTTGTTTGGCATCATAATATCCATTGTTATCAGCTCGGGAAGCAGCCTGGCCGCCATCTCCAGGGCTTCATTACCGTCGCTGGCGCAACTGACCCGGAATCCTTCCTTTTGAAACTGACGTGTCATCAGGTCCTGCACCATCGGGTCATCATCCACCACCAGGATATTGCTAATCTTGCTTCGTCGATCTTCCTGATACGATTTGTCACCGGCTCGCACCTCTTTCGGATCCGGGGCAGGAAACTGGAGACTCTCTGCCTGCTCTGCCCTGTTATCAGCAACTGCCGGCAAGCGCATGATAAATTCGGAACCACCATTCGCCTGACTGACCACACTTAGCTCACCGCCGAGCATCTCACAGAATCTGCGGCTGATGTAGAGACCCAGACCGGTACCACCGTATTTACGGGTGGTCGAGGCATCTGCCTGCACAAACGGCTGGAACAGTTTTTTCTGCTGCTCTTCCGTCATGCCGATGCCAGTATCGCTGACGCTGAATGTCACCCACGGCACGCCCGCCTTTTCGTCCCGGCTGACATGAATGGTGATTGCGCCATTTTCAGTGAACTTGGCTGCATTGCTGATAAGGTTTAACAGAGTCTGGCGGATGCGGACAATATCCGAGTGCATTTCGCCAACGTCATCGTCAACCTCCACTTCCAGCTTGTTATTGTTTTTTTCCGCCAGATGCCTGATTGTTGCCACGATGTCATCGACCATCGGTCGTATCGCAAAATTCTCATAATAAAACTCGATGCGGCCTGCTTCGATCTTGGAGACATCAAGTACCTCATTGATCAGATGCAGCAAATGGCGTGCGGACGTCTGTATGCGCTGCAGATCCAGTACAGCCTGCTGATCGCCGTCAACCACCGCATCTTCAGTTAACATTTCACTGTATCCAATAATGGCATTCAATGGTGTGCGCAATTCGTGACTGACGTTGGCAAGGAACCGGCTTTTGGCTTCATTGGCACTTTCAGCCTGCAACTTGTCAATCAAGGCATTATGCGCCTGCTCCTCGGCTCGCTTGCGCTTGGTGATTTCCACGCCATAACCATGAAGAATCTTCTGATTTACCACAGGCGCAAACGTCCACAGGAAATGTCTGCCACCATGAGCGATATCCAGCTCACTCAACGTCTGCTGGTTACGGATACATTTGTTGACCAACTCTGCAGGAGACTCGGGCAACAACTCCCGGAAATTGTCCGGGTCTATCCTTAGCTCATCAAGCAACTTAACGCCACGAGGATTGATATACAGCAACTCACCCTGCTCATTGATCGATAAGGCAATGTTTGGAGAATTCTCGGCAAACGCGGCGACTCGCTCCAGCATTGATATTGAAAGCTCAATCTCCCCCGCCTGCTCTTGCAGGCGTTCCGACGCCAGATTCAAAGCGTTTCCGAGCCGCGCCAGTTCAATCGAACCGGAGTCAACGACCACCTTCTCACCAGCGTGCTCGTCCAGTTGATCAGCGAAATCTGTGTAGCGCTCAATTGATGCGATCGGGCGTCTTAAGAAAAGCAGGACCAATACGACAGCGATAGACAGAATCAGTGTCCCGATCCCGATACTCTGCTGCCAGATGTGGAGTTTCGCGTCGGCAATAGCGTCCAGGCTGTAGACGATACGCACCCAACCAATCAATTCACCCAGAATTAACGGCTTCCAGACCACCATTCGGTCGTTTCTGGCATCGATAAATGATTGCGGATTTTTCGGCAGCTCGAATACTTCGCGACCATACATTGCAACGGGGTCACCACCAGCTGAGCGGACGACGTCACCCAGGCGTTTACCGTGAACGTCAATTAACTGGAGCTCAAGAATGCCGGGATACATCGCAGCGCGTTGCAGCATATGCTCTGCCGCGGTGTAATCCCGACTCAACATCAGGTCGGCGCCGGTTGCAGCCAGGTTGGTGGCCAGCACTTGTGCCTGCTGCCGCATGTTGGATGAAATATTTCGGGTTTCGTAGTTGGCAGCATAAAACGCAAACGAGAGGATACTGCCACCCAGTAACAGGGTGAAAAGGAATACCAGTTGCAGGCTTAAATGTCGTTGGCGTTTGCGCAAACCGGGTCAGGATCTCTTTTGTTCCGTTGCAAAATATCAGCGTCCTTGATACTTAAATATAGCCGGTCTGCCGTGCTTTTTTTGGATGATTTTACCTTTCACCTCGGTCAGTTAGGGCAGAATCGGGAGTCACTGCCCTGCCCTTCTGAACCGGTTTTTTCAGCACTGGTCGCACTGTATTCGTAGTCGTAATCTCGATAAAACCGCACTAAATCAGAGATATAGGCAATCTACGGGGTGACTTTGCGGGCACTGCGTTTGCTCGAGAGACTGGCAACCTTACGACCAAGTTCGTTCCAATCTACCGGTTTGGGCACATAATCTTCTGCGCCCATGGCATGTACAAATTGCTGATTACCGACTCCAGAAACGACGATAACCGGTATGCCAGCCAACTTCGGGTTTTCCTTCAGTGTGCTCAGCACAATCCAGCCATTCTTTCCTGGCATCATAATATCCAGGATAATCAGATCCGGTTGCAACTTGGCTGCCAGCTCCAGCCCGACATCACCCCCGTCAGCACAATGGACATCGTAGCCTTCACGGATAAAGTACCGACTCATCAGATCATGCACCATCGGGTCGTCATCGATCACTAAAATCGTTTTACTCTTGTGTTTATAATCCGGGTGCTTGCTGATTGCATACAGGTGCGGCGGATTATTGGGTATGGATTCCGCGAACCGGGAATCGTCCTGGGTCTGGGTCTTGTGCTTTTTATTGTTGCTGACAACCGTCGCATGAGCCTGCAGCAGTGCTTTGCCTTTCACCGGCTTTACCGTCCACAGAAATGAGTAGTCATTGTAGGACAATTCTATATTGCTCAAGGTTTCCTGGTTGGTGATGCAGGCCTCAACCAGTTCTAACATCGGTCTCGGCAATAACAGTGAGAGGTCGCTTTGGCTTAGGCCGAGAGAGCTTATCACCTGGTGCGCCCTGGCATTGAGATAACGCAAATCACCAAAATGGTCGATAGTAATAATCACGCTGGGTGATTCGTCGGCAAGTCCGGCAATTTGCTCGAGCTCCTGACAAGAACGCTCGAGCTCCTGACGCCTCGCATAAAAACGTTGCGATACTTTGTTTAGTTCCTCGCTCAGGCGCCGTACCTCCGGACTGTGCGTACGAATATCTAACTCATCAACCGCATCACCATCGAGTCGTGCGATAAAATCGCTGAATTGGCGGAGTACTGTGTCGGGACGACGTATATAGAAACCGGCAAAAGCAATTGCCGGAAAGACTGCAAGTGTTATCGTGGCAATAATAAAATCGCCCGCATATTTACCCAATTCAGGAAAAAACCGATTCGCCAACAGCACGGCCGAGAAAGCCAGCGCCGATGCACCTGCACCGAAAGCCAGATACATCCGGCTTGCCGGGCTCCGCGCCAGCGTCTTGATCAGGTCAATCAGTTTTTCAGACTTCATTCCGCACCCCGAATCCACATGGCACCTGCCGGATTCACCAACTTGAGTAATATCTACAGTACTTCAGCAAGAACTATGCCGGAGACGCCCAATTAAGAGGGGACTGGTGAAATGTGGTAATTGCGATTTTTGCCTGTTTTAACGGCATTTCCTGGCGATAGCTTCTACCGAGCTGTCGCTTATCTTTTGGCGCGTGGCAAATGACGTGGCGCGCGCAGTATATCTGCCCTTTCACGACGTACGGGAGAATCTGTGCTCTGGGAAGATTGGCGAGGTTTGCGAGCTAGCGTTACGCGGCGAGCACCGGCAGATGATCTATCGGGTTGATCGAATGTTCGTCCGGACCAAGTACCCGAACAATCTCGTACATACGTCCATCTGGCGCCCGATCTTTAGTCAGATCGACGGTCCTGGCTTCATCGTAGAGACTGTTGTCCGCCTTGGACGCCACCACTACACGTGGCCTCAAATGCCGGTTGCGATTACGGGTAATCACGACACCAGCCTCACCTGTATTGAGCTGTACCACGCTGCCTATCGGATACACCCCCATGCTACGAATAAACTGTTCAATCAGGACGGGGTGGAACAACTTTCCGCGCTGGTCATACATTTTCATCAACGTCGTATGGTGGGCAGCACCTTTCCGCCAGGGTCGATCACTGGTGAGGGCATCGAAATGGTCAGTAATGCCGCCAATGTGGCCGAACTGGCTGATCTCGTTGCCCTTTGCACCACTCATGTAGCCACTGCCATCGTAACGTTCGTGATGCCAGCCAACAACGTCCAGTGCAACTGTTGGCAAACCGGGCGCCTGTGCACGCAAAATCTGCAGAC
>JAJDNE010000068.1 GCA_022340825.1 Acidiferrobacterales bacterium
ACGTTATTCTCCTCACTGCTCCGAAAACGCGGGTTAAGCAGACGCTATATGTCTGCTTCCAATAAAAGTCAGTGACTGCCAATGGCCGATCCCGGACGCCCAGACGCAAAAGCGGTCATTTTTAGCTAAACTTTCTGCTAACGACCCAAAGCGGACAAAACAATAAATATGAGAAAGATTCTGCTAATTATTGCGGTAGTGGTTTCATTTTCGGCTACGGCTGACGAACCTCAGGAAACCATTACAACGAACCTTGATCTGGATTCTGGTCGGGTTCTACGTATGCATTGGCACTGGGTGTATGAGGGCTACAAGACTGTTCACAAGCTTGAGTTCTTGAAAGCGGGTACAGTTACGAGATCAATGACAGTAACGGGACAACCAATCTTCAATAAAAGTAATACGTTAGTAGCTATTCCCAATTGCTGGCACGGCGGTTGTGAGCTCACGATTGAGATAGTCAACTTGGAGACAGAAAAGAAGCTTCCGGACATAAAAGTAGACAAAGATGCGTTTCTAAAACTCACATGGATTGCCGACAGAAGATTAAAAGTATTGCTTCGTGCTCCAAACCCAGACGAAATTGATAGCACTGAATACTTCGATTTCTAGTCTAACTATTGATTGCAAATTGAGTTTAATACCGTCCGCTATCTGGCCGATAGCGGACACAGCAAGTTACAAATTCCCAAGAACGGTCTGATCGGCGCCTGCTTTCCTGAAAGCAGATTTGTATTTCTTCCACGATAGGGCGATCAGCAACTTTTTCTGATTTCGGTCCAGTTTCTTGATCTCTGCTTCGCGGACTGAAGCGTGGCTGCGGGTTTCACAGCGTTCAAACCAGGCAAGTTTTACCGGGCGTCGAGCGCGCGTGTAACGCGCCCCAAGTTTATTGTCGTTGTGTTCGACCAAGCGGCGCGTTAAGTCTGTGGTAATGCCGGTATACAGACTGCCGTCATCACAGTGGAGCATGTACACGAACCAATGGGATTCTGTTTTTGTATCGTCTCCCAACAATCACTCCCATTTAAATGTTACTGCGCCAAGCAACAGAAACACCGCAGTCATGGCGAGCAGGGCGATGATGTGCCCGGAAAGCTGTGACAGACTGGCACCATCAATCATGATGGCGCGTGCGGCAGAGGTCACATGGGTTAGTGGAAAGATCAGCGCCAGCTTTTGCACCCAGGGTGCCGTACCTTCGAGTGAAAACCAGACGCCGGAGAGAAACATCATCGGCCAGCTGATGACGTTGAGCATGCCACCGGCAAATTCCTCGCTGGCGGTGCGCGAGGCAATGAGTAACCCCAGGCTGACGAGGCTGATCGCACCCAACGCAAATATCAGGAACAGATTGAAGTAGGAGCCAAACATGGCGAAGTCGACAAAAATATCGGTACCAAAATAGACCACCACGACGACTGCCATGATCAGTAGCATGCGCGATGCTACTTGCGCGGTAAGGAATTCCACGGCACTCAGCGGTGTCGCCTTCAGGCGTTTGAGTACCCCGTTTTTACGATAGCGCACGAGCACGTAACCGACGCCGAACAGGGCACTGAACATCATGTTCATGCCAATCACACCCGGCAGCAACCAGTCGACATAGCGAATTTCGCCGCCAGTCACCTCCTGGCGCTTGAATGAATTGCCAATGGTTCCCTTCAGCACGCGTTCGAGCATATAGCCCTTGGGCGAGGTTGTGTTGACCCAGTAGCGTTGAGTATTGCGATCGAGCAGCATATCGACCTGGTGACGCTCAACATTGGTAATCTCGTGATCAAGATCATCGGTCTCGATAAACTGGATATATTCCGTGTTTAGGAATTCCTGGCCCGCCACCTGTTCGCTTCCCTTGTCCTGATACAGGGCCACTTTGTAGACGTCCATCGACTCGCCGGAAAAGGCAATGGCAAAG
Source organism: Acidiferrobacterales bacterium (assembly GCA_022340825.1). Taxonomy (GTDB): domain Bacteria; phylum Pseudomonadota; class Gammaproteobacteria; order Acidiferrobacterales; family JAJDNE01; genus JAJDNE01. The sequence continues at coordinate 1,919 of JAJDNE010000068.1, forward strand.
CCGCCAACAATCAGCACCGGAAACAGGATGTTCCACGCCAGCGCCGATCGGTCACGCAGGAACTCCTTGTTGCGGGCGATAAAAACAGCAAGCAAACGTTTAGGACTCATCGCGCAACTCCTTGCCGGTAAGCTCAAGAAACAGGTCTTCCAGTGTTCGTTGACGTACCTTCAGGCGCTTTAACGAGACATGGTTCGACATCAACATCTCGATGGCGGCATTTACATCGGAGGTCACAATTTCGACTGAACCATTTGCCCGAAAAATATCCATATCCCTGGCATCGAAGTGTTCGGGCAGGTCATCCGCCGGCAGCTGCACGACGACGTCGTTAAAATGCTTCGCCAGCAGCGAGTCGGGCGTTCCTTCGGCGATGATTTTGCCGTGATCCATGATCAGGATCTCGTCACAGAGCTCATAGGCCTCTTCCATATAATGCGTGGTCAGCACCACGGTTTTGCCCCGTTCGCCAATTTCCCGGATCAGTTTCCAGAAATTTCGTCGTGCCTGCGGGTCGAGCCCGGTGGTCGGTTCATCGAGAAAGACAATTTCCGGATCGTTGATCAGGGCAATGGCGAGCAACAGCCGCTGACGCTGACCTCCGGAGAGGCGCTTGGCATCGCGATCCAGAAATTCCTGCAGCGAACATGCTTCTACCAGTTGCTCAATCGGTATCGATCGCGGATACAGGTCGCGAAACATCTTCAGGGTTTCGTAGGCGGTAATAAAGTCAGGCAGGGCGGTGGACTGAAACATGATGCCGGCTTCCTGGCGGAAATCGGCATCCAGCGGGTTACCTTTATATAGTATGGTGCCGCCGCTCGGTTGCTTGATCCCTTCCAGCATTTCTACCGTGGTGGTCTTCCCGGCCCCGTTGGGTCCGAGCAGGCCGACACAGCTGCCGCGCCGGATGTGAAACGAGATCCCGTCGACCGCAATTAGCTTGCCGAAGGACTTGCTCAGTTGCTCGATGATTAACAGGGTTTCGTTGTTGGCCATCTTGAACTCTTTCCGGGCACGGAATATTTCTCCTTAAGGGCCGCGTCTGACCATGAAGGTAGAAGCCGCAGAGTGTACCCGGTTTCTACGACCGACGGCACAGAGTCCGATTCGTTTGGTAGCTTGACACAGGTCAAAGCAGGTTAGGAGTAATCCCACTATATTGCGCTAAAAATAATAAGAATCCTGGTCAAATTGGGAGAGAGCGAGGTCTGAACGTGCGGGAGGAGTATCAACCTATTTTTGGTTACAGTATCGATGGCGATCGATATCTCAATATCACTAACCGTTGCACCCTACAGTGTGAGCATTGCCCAAAATTCAGCGGCGACTGGGGATTCGCGAATCACAATTTGCGGCTATTGCGTGAACCAACGGTCAGCGAGCTGGTTGATGCAGTAGGCAATCCTTCTGTCTGGAACGAGGTGGTCTTTTCCGGCTTCGGTGAACCTACATTGCGACTGTACGATGTGCTCGAGGTATCTCGTCGTGTGCACGAGCGTGGTGGTCGTGTAAGACTGGAGACGGATGGGCTCGCCAATCTCTTCTTTGGTCGCGATATCACCCCGGACCTGGAAGGCAATGTCGACACCCTGGTTGTTGGGCTCAAGGCACACAATAGTGAAGCCTATGAACGCTTGTGCAGGCCAAAAATGGGTCACGCCTATGAAGCGGTCCTGGATTTTACAGAGCGTGCGCGGAACTTCGTGCCGAAGGTGGTGGTCACGGCGATGAGTGGTGTGCCGGATGTAGACCTGGAAGCCTGTCGCGATATTGCCCGACGCTTAGATGTCGGCTTCGTTTCCCGAGCGATTCGTCACAACTGTTAGAAACACCCGATCCTGACAGGCGACTGCCTGAACTGAATATTTCCCTAAATGAAGCAAACGGTAAAATTTGACGCTGCGCTAATACGTCGTTACGACAAGAGCGGCCCGCGTTATACCTCCTATCCGACCGCAATTCAGTTTCACGAGCAATTCAATGAAGCGCGCTATCGCGAGATTGCTGCTGCGACCAATACCGGCGCGAATGCGCGGCCACTGTCCCTGTATTTTCACTTGCCGTTCTGTAATACCGTTTGCTACTACTGCGGTTGTAACAAGATCGTGACAAAGGACCGCAGTCGCGCGGCACCGTATCTTGAGCGCCTGCATCGTGAGGTTGCACTGCAGGGAGAGTTATTCGATCGCAAGCGCGCGGTGGACCAGTTGCATTGGGGCGGGGGCACACCGACATTTATCAGCAACGATGAAATGCGCGCGCTAATGGAGCAAACGCGTAAGCACTTCAATCTCTACGACGATGATTCCGGTGAGTATTCCATTGAAGTCGACCCGCGCGAAGTCGGACCTGGTACCTTGCCGCTTTTACGCGAGCTCGGATTCAATCGCCTGAGCATGGGTGTGCAGGACTTTAACGCGGTCGTACAAAAGGCGGTCAATCGCATTCAGCCAAAAGAAAAAACCCTGGAAGTACTTGGCGAAGCCCGGGACCTGGGTTTTGGTTCCATCAATATGGACCTGATCTATGGACTGCCGCACCAGACGGTACAAACGTTCACCGATACCCTTGAGCAGGTGATCGCTGCCGATCCAGATCGGTTGTCAGTTTTCAACTACGCGCACCTGCCCGAGATGTTCAAGCCACAGCGCCGGATCAACGTGGAAGATCTGCCCAGCCCGGAAGAAAAGCTCAATATCCTGCAGGCATCCATCGATATGCTGATTGGCGCAGGGTACGTCTATATTGGTATGGACCACTTCGCCAAGCCGGAAGACGAGCTTGCCGTTGCCCAACGCGAGGGCAGTCTCTACCGAAACTTCCAGGGGTACTCCACCCACGCCAGTTGCGACATGGTCGGTATGGGCGTGACCGCCATCGGCAGTATCGGTAACAGCTTCAGTCAGAACGTGCGCACTGAGGACGAATACTACCAGGCGCTGGACCAGCAAAAACTGCCGTTGCTGCGCGGTTACGAGTTGAATGCTGACGACCTGCTGAGGCGCGAGGTCATCTCCCAGTTGATTTGCCATTTCCGGCTCGAGTTTGCCGCGATCGAGCAGCAATTTGATGTTGTCTTTGCCGAATATTTTGCCGATGAACTGGCGGCACTGGCCGAGATGCAGGAGGACGGTCTATTGACCATCAGTGATCGTGGTATCGAGGTCTCGCCCACCGGAATGTTACTGATACGTAATATTTGCATGGTATTCGATGCCTATCTCAGCCAGCGCAAGCAGCGTTACTCCAAGGTGATATAGCGCCCGATTCTCGTTCGCAGTTCCCACCCACTTCGTATGGTTGTTCTCCGCACATAAATAAGCCAATAAATATTGGACGTGCGACCTCTTTCTTGGTGAAATACCCGGCCGGATTAGATTTGTTCTTTAATCAATTACTGGCTGAACGGCATGAAAAAGACCGAGGGCGGAAAAGTTGTAAAACTCGAGAGCGTCAAGGCAGCTTGCCAGGATTGTTCCTTGCGTGAGTTGTGCCTGCCGCTGGGTCTGAATGCCAACGATTTGTCCGCGCTCGATTCCCTGATCAAGCGTACACGCAAGCTGAAGAAGGGCGAATTTGTTTACCAGATTGGTCAGCCGCTGACGTCGCTCTACGCGATTCGTGCAGGCAGCGCCAAGACCTGCGAGATCGCCGCCACCGGCGAGGTGCAGATAACCGGATTTCATCTGGCTGGTGAGTTACTGGGTGTGGATGGCATTAGTGCCGATCGCCATCACTGCGACGCAGTGGCGCTGGAGTCGACCGAGGTCTGCGAGATCCCGTTCGACAAGCTGGAACAACTCGCGCACGACGTGCCTGGCCTGCAACACCAGCTGTTCAAAATATTCAGCCGCGAGATTGTTCACGACAGCGAGCACTTGCTGATGTTGGGCAAGATGAACGCCGAAGAGCGACTCGCCGTCTGCCTGCTGAGCTTTTCCCACCGTTTTCAGGAACTCGGATATTCGAGCTCTGACTTCAAACTGAGTATGTCCAGACAGGACCTGGGCGATTACCTCGGCCTGGCGCTGGAAACGGTCAGCCGGTTATTTTCCCGTTTTCAGGATGAAGGTCTGCTGGCGGTCGATGGTCGGCGTATCCAGATTCTTGATTCGGTACGCCTGGCGGCGGTTGCCGGTACCGGCGCAATCAATATCCCGACCCACAAATTCTCGAATTAATGGTCAACCGCAGGCTTGCCTGTGAGTTGACAACCAAACCGGCTTCGCCTAGTTTCTGGGCCCCGACACTGCCAAATAATCCCCATGTCTTTATCCAGAGCCGATATCGAGAACCTGTTTGCCCAGCCTTTCAACGACCTGATTTTTCAGGCGCAGACGGTGCATCGTCAGCACTTTGACGCCAATGCGGTGCAGGTCAGCACGCTGCTGTCGATAAAGACCGGCGGCTGTTCCGAGGATTGTGGTTACTGTTCCCAGTCGGCGCGTCACGACACTGGCCTGGAACGCGAGGGACTGATGGCAGTGGAAGATGTGGTGGAGGCGGCCAGGGCGGCAAAAGCCAAGGGCGCCACCCGTTTCTGCATGGGCGCCGCCTGGCGCGGACCCAAGGACAAGGATCTTCAGCCAGTCGTGGAGATGGTCAAGGCTGTTCGAGGTCTGGGGCTGGAAACCTGCGCGACCCTCGGCATGCTCAAGGAGGGCCAGGCCCAGCAGTTGGCCGACGCCGGGCTCGACTACTACAACCATAATCTTGATACCGCATCCGATTTTTATGGCGAGGTAATTGGTACCCACGGTCAGGATGATCGCCTCGACACGCTCGGCAAGGTTCGTGAAGCCGGTATGAAAGTCTGCTGTGGTGGCATCGTTGGTATGGGTGAGTCTCGCCCCCAGCGCGCTGGCCTGATTGCCGAGTTGGCGGCACTTAGCCCACAACCGGAAAGCGTGCCGATCAATCTGCTGGTGAAAATACCGGGCACACCGCTTGAGGATCAGCCTTCCCTGGAGCCACTTGAATTCGTTCGCACCATTGCAGTCGCCCGTATCGCCTTGCCGGGAAGCATCGTTCGCCTCTCTGCCGGTCGCCAGGAAATGCCGGACTACCTGCAGGCACTCTGTTTCCTCGCCGGTGCCAATTCGATTTTCTACGGTGAGAAATTGCTGACCACCGGGAACCCGGAGACTGATCGGGATCTGGCGCTATTCAAGGAGCTGGGTTTGAAGGTCATGCCGTTTGCGCACGCCGAGATGGAAGCCGAGGCAGCCCAGGCCTGATCCGCACGGCTACGCCGTACCGAATTTGGTTTCAACCTCGATGCCAATCTGTTTCAGGAACGGTGTCGGTAGTACCCCGCCAGCACACACGATTACTGCATCATTGGGTAGTCGATACAGCTTTCCTTCCTGGTCGATGTCGACCCGATCGGTGTGAATCGTTTTTACATTCGATTTCAGCAAGACGTTCAGCCTGCCGGTCCCTGCCATGGCTTCAATGCGAGTTCGATTTTTCTCTTTGGCGCGTGAAAACGACGGGCTACGATAGGATAGGGTAACCGTTGTACCCGGTTCTTCGGCAATGCCAAGTGCGGCTTCCAGCGCCGCGTCGCCGCCACCGACAACCAGTACATGTTGATTCCGGTACTGCTCGGCATCGATCAACCGATAGACCACCTTACCCAGTTCTTCACCCGGAACACCCAGTTTGCGCGGCGTGCCACGCCGGCCAATGGCGAGCAAGACGTTGCGTGCCCGGTATTGTGCCTTGCCGGATTTAACCAGGAACCCCTTTCCATCCTGTTCGATAGCTTCCATGCGTTCGCCGAAATTGATAGTGATCCCGGTCTTCTTCTGAACGCCCTGCCAGAACTCGAGTAGCGCCTCCTTGGATGTCTCGCGAAAATTTACTTTGCCAATGATCGGCAGTTGCGCGGGTTGCGTCATCACCAGCTTGCCACGGGGAAAATGCGCTACGGTTCCTCCCAGGTTGTCCTGTTCCAGCGTCACATAACGCAAGCCTTTATATTTGGCACCCAGTGATGCTGCAAAACCCGCCGGGCCAGCGCCAATGACAGCCACGTCATAGTCAAAGCCTTTGTCCTTGCGCTTGGCAATGACGTCCATCGCCTGTCGACCTTGCTCGATGGCGTTACGAATCAGGCCCATACCACCCAGCTCCCCGGCTATAAAGATGCCCGGGACATTGGTCTCGAAGTCCGGGCTGACGTTGGGAATATCGACGCCGCGCTTCTCGCTACCAAAGACCAGGGTAATGGCGTCATGTGGACAGGCCCTGGCGCACGCACCATGACCAATACAATGGTTGGGATTAATCAGCGCTGCTTTGCGGCGCACCAGGCCGAGTACATCACCCTCCGGGCAGGCCGTGACACAGGATCCAGAGCCCAAACACTTGGTCGGGTCGATGACCGGGTGTAATGAAACCGGTTCAGTCAGACCGGATGCACTTGCCGTGGCGAGGGCCGCACGATTTTTGCGATCGCCGCGTTTATGCATCCAGACATAAAACACAATCACGACTACGCAAATCACTGCGAAAACGAGGTAACTCTGTGTCTCTGTCATTGGCGACTCGTTTATATATGAGTTATTGAAATGGCAACGCGCCACTTATTCTATTCTGGTAGGCGGAAATCAATTTAGCCCTGTTAATAGTCGGACCGTTCACTCCACTGGTCCGCCTGATAATGTCAGTCCGAAATCAGCCGTCTATTGTTCTTGTCAGATTCCTGGAGTTTTTTGTACTACAAATAAACAGCCCGGCTTCAAATGTTTAAAAAGTTGTTTTTGATTGGAACCTTTTATTGATATTTGTCGTTTAGTAAAGGAGTAGTCATGCTGAATCGGTTTCGCAGCTGATAATAACTAGAAAAGACAAACATACCGCATGTTGATTTAGCGGGTGTTCAGGGGTGCAAAGGATTGGGAGGTACTTTGTGCAAGAACAAGCCGCAAGCGCCGTTGAGCCGGCGCTTTCCAGTAATCGTTCGCGTAATGCCGGACAACAAAAACTGATACCTGAGTCAGCGCGCAAGAGCCGCGAGAGCTGGTACCTGTTGTTGATTGCGCTGCTGTGTTTCGGCGCCTGGTACATCGATCGATTCAAGTTTTACAAGCCCGGATCAGATGTGGGCTACTACCTCGGCCTGGTTGGTGCCAGCATGATGCTGGTACTCCTGCTGTATCCAGTACGCAAGCGCATTCGCTTTATGCGCACCTGGTTGCCGATTCGGTACTGGTTCCGGCTGCATATGCTGCTTGGTGTCATCGGGCCGGTGCTCGTGTTGTATCACTCCAACTTCCGATTTTCCTCGGTTACCGGCGGCGTCGCGCTAATCTGCATGCTTGCCGTATTTAGCAGTGGCCTGATTGGCCGCATCATTTACACGCGCATCCACAAGGGGCTGTACGGGCGTCGACTGGAGTTCGAGGACACCAAGTCACGCCTTGGCATGACCGAGGAAGAAATTCACTCGAAATTCCATTTCGCACCACTTATCGAACAACGGTTGAACCGTTTTGAGCAGAAAGTGCTTGCCGATGATGCCGCCCGGACCGGCAATATTCTTTTCCTTCCCGCGCTGAGTCTCTGGCAGGTCTGGGTTTACCGCCAGGCAACGAAGGATTTGCGTCGTCTGCTGAAAACAGTTGGCCGCGAAAAAAAATGGCCGCGTAGCAAAATTCGGCGTCGTATCCGATTCGGCAAACGTATCATTCGGCAATACCTGGACTCGGTCCGCAGTGTCGCCAGCTTTCACGCCTTTGAGCGCCTGTTCTCACTCTGGCACGTACTGCACGTGCCATTGCTCTTTCTCCTGATCATCGCAGCTGTGATTCACGTGCTGGCGGTACACATGTACTGATGGCCCATGCGATGCGATTGCCTGAAACACCTGAACTTCATCAGCTATTACTGGGCGGTGTATTGATGTTGTTGACCAGTGCGCTGTCGGCTGGCCCGCTCGATGTCATGGTCAATCCCGGTGACCTGAGCAGGGAGCATGTGAGTCTGGAAAAGGACTGCAAGAACTGTCACAAGCCTTTCAACAAAGACAAACAAAACGAGATGTGTTTGAGCTGTCATGACCATCGTGACATCGCTGCCGATGTGAAAAACCGCATGGGGTACCACGGGCGAATTCGCAACCAGGAATGTCGCTCTTGTCACACTGAACACAAGGGGCGATCGGCGAAGATTGTACATATCAACCAACGCACCTTCGATCACGCGAAGACCGACTTCAGGCTGATCGGCAAGCACCGCAGTAGCTCGATTGAATGCAAGCAGTGTCACCAGCCATTAAAAAAGTTTCGCGAGGCGCCATCGGATTGCTTCAGTTGCCACCGCAAGGACGATTCACACAAGGGGTCATTGGGCAAAGATTGTGGTTCCTGCCATGTTGCGGAAGGCTGGAAGCAGGTGCGGTTCGATCACAGCAAGACAAAATACCCGCTGGTGGGCAAGCACCTTGATGTAAAGTGCAGCGCTTGCCACAAGAATACCGACCATAAAAACACACCTACGACCTGTATCGCCTGTCACCGGGGCGACGACGAACATCGCGGTAACTTTGGTAGTGATTGCAAGACCTGTCATACGCCCAGGGACTGGGGAATCAATCTGTTCAATCACGATCGACTAACTCGTTACCCGTTGCGCGGTAAACACAAAACGATTGCGTGCAAAACATGCCACACCGGAAATCTGCACAAACAAAAACTGAAGTCACAATGCATTGCCTGTCATTTGATTGATGATGTGCATAAAGGACAGGAGGGCAGGGAGTGCCAACAATGTCACAACGAGAGTCGCTGGACTAGCGCTCGATTCGATCATGGTCTTGTCGCGTTTCCGTTGCTGGGCAAACACATCAAGGTCAAGTGCAAGGACTGTCATCCCAAGTCAACCTTCAAGGATGCCCCGGTAGCGTGTTACGCCTGTCATAAGAAAGACGACGAGCACAAGGGACGCCTGGGCACTCAGTGTGAGCAGTGCCACAACGCGCGTAACTGGCGCTACTGGAAGTTTGACCACAATCGACAGACCGGTTTTCTGCTGATGGGCGGTCACAAGGGATTGCGTTGTGATGCCTGCCACACCCAACCGGCGGGCAAGAGCGCGAGCATCTCATCCAGAT
>JAJDNE010000093.1 GCA_022340825.1 Acidiferrobacterales bacterium
GTTTTGGTGGGACCGTCGTTCCAGGAGGGCAGCGGATCAGCAGCCTGCGCGGTTGCTGCATACAAAAATACGACGGCAATACTGAGCAACAGCGATTGCTGAAATACACGCTTCATTTGTTTGTCCTCTCATTCCAGTGAGCGGATGAAAGAATCGAACAACCGCACATACACTTGTTCGTTAGTTGGCAACAAACGAATGCCGCAGTGTCACTGTCACGGCTGGCAATGATGAGGAGAGGATAATCACCGGCTTGTTTCATTTCGGGTCGGTGCTCTTCCCGGGGTGCAGCAGGCCCCTCATGTTGAGAGGAGCCTGCCTTGCCTCAGAAAATCGCGAGTCAAACCAGATCGAACCATTAATTGCCGGCTCGATTCGCCATCGCCTTTTCAATCTTGGCCTTGACCGCGGAGAGATTGAAACTGGCACCCGGCTGCATGGGCGGATAATCGATCGCGGTCTTCGCCAGTTTTCCGACCTCCTGCTGGACGAAAACGAAACGCCAGAACTCGAACGCCCACCAATCTGCAGCGAACAGGGATTCATTGAGGTTCATTTTCTCGAATGGATCGAGGCGCAGGTTGTAAATGCCCGGCCAATCGAGCTTAACCTTGGGGCCAAACCACCCGTCGGGCTGATCGATGAACATGTACTTGTAATCGCCAACCCGGGCAGCTGCCAGCGTGGACTCCGTAAAGTACCAAAGCTCGTTGCGCGCCGACTTGCTGCCCTTGGTCAGCATATTCGTCTGATCGTAGCCATCGAGATGGACTTTGTACTTCGTGCCATTGAGCGATTTGCCTTTTCTCAAGTCCGCGGCGATGTCACCCTTATAGCCCGCCGCGTGGACGAAGGTCGGGAACCAGTCCATCCCGGACATCACGCCGTTGATGACCTGGTTGGGTTTGACCTTACCCGGCCAGCGGATGACGGCAGGCACCCGGAAACCGCCCTCGGTGCCCATACCCTTCCAGCCTTTAAATGGTGTGGTACCACCATCCGGCCAGCTGAATCCCTCGGCACCGTTGTCAGTGGTGACAACGACGATGGTGTTGTCTGCTATACCCATCTCTTTAAGCTGCTTCATCACGCTACCGATAATGTCGTCGAACTGGGCCATGCCGGCTTCCTGGACAGTCCAGGCGTTTTCCGGTGTCCGCATCTTTTCGTACTTGGGAGACAGATGGGTGAACACGTGCATACGGGTCGGGTTGAGCCACACGAAGAAAGGCTTCTTGTCCTTCTTGGCCTTATCCATGAAATTGAAAGTATGCTCCAGGATCACATCGTCGACCGTCTCCATATTTAATTTGACGCCCTTGGTGGGATGCGGCGGCAATGGCCCCTCGTCAGTGATCTTCTGCTTACCCACCTTACCCCAGCGGGGATCGACCGTAGAGTCATCTTTATTGGTGGCAACGCACTGCACAACGTTGCGCGGTCCGACCTTGTTCAACAGCTCCTTGGGATAGTTCGGATGCCAGGGATCCTCCATTGCATCAAGGTGATACAAGTATCCCCAGAATTTGTCGAATCCGTGTAGACAGGGTAAAAACTCGTTCCGATCTCCCAAATGATTTTTGCCGAATTGCCCGGTGGCGTAACCCAACTCTTTGAGCGCGGTGGCAATAGTTGGCGCCTTGGCCGGCATGCCAATCGTGGCACCGGCCTGGCCCACTGTCGTCAGTCCGGTACGGATCGGTAACTCACCGGTGATAAAGTTGGCGCGGCCGGCCGTGCAACTGGCCTCGGCATAATAATCAGTAAAGATGGCACCTTCAGCCGCGAGTTGATCGATGTTGGGAGTTTTCCCCGCCATCAGGCCGCGATGATACGCACCGATATTCCACATACCGATGTCATCGCCCATGATGAAGACTATGTTTGGTTTCTGCGCTGCCTGGGCAGGTAGTGCGAGGACAAATCCCATGATCGCAATTAAAACTAAAAGATATTTAGACTTCATTGTCTATCCTCCCATGACCGGTTTTATTGGTTGTTAATCTGGAATGAAGAAAAACACACTTACTTGAACATTACATAAATAATATTTAATTATTATTTCGCTATAGTCCATCCTGATACGGTATATCGTGTTTACTGATTAACCATAAGTTGGGTGAGTTTATTATTACTTCGCAAAGAGTGCGCGCTGGCTTCGCCTCTTCACTAAATTTATAGCTTAGCCAACAACGCTACCATTCGCACTGCTACCTAGGTTACGTACGTATTCAGATAGGGAAATATCATACTTTCGTACTAACATATGATATTTGCAGCGACGACCGATTTGATACGTTCAAGGATGCTTTCATGCTGTAGCGGCTTTTGTATTACATCCAACGCGCCTTGCCTGATTGCATGCACTGCCGTAGGAATGTCACCACGTTCGGTGAGTACCAGAACCGGTATCTTCGAGCATACCGAAGCAAAGTTTACCTGCCTGTCCGGCTCAAGCTTGTCGTCAATGCCACCATCCAGTACGAGGCAGCAATGCGACTCAGAGCGAAGTGCCTCGAGACAGGCTTTCAATGAGGATAGTGTCACGGCATGCAGCCCCGCCGCGACAACCAGTTCTACAAGCACATCACGGATCGCAGCTTCGTTACTGATGATGAATACTGTATGGCATGCCATACATGCGCCTCCAGACTTTGCCCGTCACGAGTTTGATGGTAGGAATGGACACACTCACGATATTGTCCTGATGGATTCCAGATGAATAACCTTAGCCAAGACTTGAAGCGGAAAATATCGGTTTGATTACGCAGTCTACGTACGTGCCTGGTTGCCGTGATTCGTACCCGCAGCTTGCGCGGGTCAGATAGGGGACGTGCAAGGAAGATATGTGATGTGCTTATGAATCCTGATTTCTCTCTTTCTGGGGCGTGAGATGAAGGATCAACTCTTTTGCAGAAGAGATCCCCAGTTTGTGTAGCAGGTTACGGCGGTGCGCCTCCGCGGTACGTGGGCTGATGGAAAGTGCCCTGGCAATCTCCTTGGCGGTTCTTCCTGCCTGCATATGGGTGAGTACTTCCTTTTCACGCTTAGTCAGCTCGGCAAGATGCTGATCGAGGCTGTACTCCACTGTGGATAAATGCCTGGTAGCAGCGTCCTGCTCCAATGCAGAATTAATGCTGTCCAACAGGAACTGCTCCCGATAGGGTTTCTGGATAAAATCGACGGCACCATTTTTCATCGCCTGGACGGCCATCGGGACGTCCCCATGGCCGGTGATCACGATAACGGGCGTCGTAAATCCCAGATCATTGAGTTTTGACTGGAGCACCAAACCACTCATTTCTGCCATCCGCACGTCGAGAACAATGCAGCCCGGGCGCTCCGGCTCAAGATTATTAAGGAATGCCAGTGCGGAGTCGTAACACTCGGCTTGAAGACCCACGGATTCGAGCAGTTCCTTGATCGAGTCACGTACTGCTTCATCATCATCGATGATAAAAACTGTTTGCTCCGGCGTATTACTCATCAATCGGCTATCCGCAATGTGAATCGAAAGATGGCGCCACCGTCAGGATTCGGCTCATACCATATTCGTCCATCGTGTGCTTCTATAATATCCCGGCAAATCGCCAGTCCCATCCCCATACCCGTGCTGGTGTCCGAATACAGAGGTTCGAAAATACTATTAACCCGTTCTGGCGGAACGCCAGCACCTTGATCGATCACGCTGACCTGTAATTCCTGGTCGTCGAGCTGGCACACTTCCACGGAGATCAGTTTGTCTCTCTCATCGCTCACGGAAAAACTTTGTATGGCATTGTGTAGCAGATTAACCAGCGCCAGCTGGACTTGCAGGGTGTCGGCGAAAACGGCAGGAAGGTCGACGGCAGACCCAAATACGAGGCGACAACCGTGGGTTTCACACTCCAGTTCCATCATCCCGATGACCTCTTCGATCAAGGGGGAGAGAAATGATCGGGACAACTGCGGCTCGCTACTGTTGACCAGCGATCGAACGCGCTGGGTGATGGTACCCGCCCTCTCTGCCTGACCTTCGATTTTTGCGAACAGCTCGATGAGCCTGGGTTTGTCGTCAACGTCAGTCTCAATCCGTCGCTTGGCCGCCTGCGCGTAGTTCTGAATCGCGATTAACGGTTGGTTGATCTCATGGGCAATGGTGGTGGCCATGGTTCCCAGGCTGCGTTGCTTGCTGAATCGTGCGATCCTTTCCCGCAGGCGGGCGGCAAGTGTCTCCGCCTTCCCGCGCCGGTCATTCTCGTTATGCAGTGCTGTTTGGGCCTGCCGCAGCCTGCGACGACTCAGGATGAGCGCGGCGATCATAACGCCCTGCACGACGATGATTGCAAGCGCGATCATGATCTCTGTCCTGTACCTATCCCATGTAGAGATCGGGTGATGACGTATCTGGCTGCCCGCAGGCAATCGGCTTTCCTTGATATGCCAGCGTGCGAGTTCGACCCCATCGAATATTGAAGGATTTACTAACCTGTCGACGACAGGCAGATCTGCCGGCGCTTCGCCCCGAAAGATACGCACTGCCAACTTCGCCGCCTGATAGCCGTCCCCCTCGACTGTAACCAGATTACCGCCGACAATGCCGTGTTCAAGCAAGGTGTCCCACAGGCCGTAAACCGGCACTTTTGCTGCGACTGAAAACGCTTGCAGCATCGCTCGCGGGACGTATTGTTTTCCAAGCCGATCCTGGGTCTGGACCAGGTATAAGGCCACTGTCCGTTCAGGCAATGCGTTGAGTGCTTCGACGAGTTCATCAACCGGCATACCTCGCAGCCAGACAAACTCAACCCGGTCTGCAAAGGATTCAATAGCCGACTGTGCAACACGCTCCATTGCCTTGTCATATTGGGCGGATCCGACAATCATAGCCACGCGTTGTGTGTCGGGATGGAGACGCAGTGCAAGTTCCAGTGTCCCCGAGATATCGAGAAAGTTGGTTACACCTGTTACGTTCGGGGGCAGTTTCTGCGCAGCCACGAAGTCGCGATCAGCGTCAGCAAACACAATCGGCACGTCGGGAAACAGGTCCTCTCCGTGTATGAGCAGGAACCGCAAGGCAGGCGTGTCGGTCGAAATAATCAAATGCGGTTTATGATCCTGATAGTTCTTACGGTAGAAATCGAGTAGCCAGGTTAATTGCTCCTTGTCCGCAATCTGTGTCGAGTCTGTGTTAATAAGCCGCGCTAGATTCGGGGATTCACTATCAATCTCAACATGCAAGTCAGGTGCCGAAGAAAAGCCCCGTACGATACCTGCATACCAGTCGGAAGTCACCGGCAGGCTGCTTCTGAACGAGTGCAACACGAGCACCCGGTACGGTTCATTCGCTTCAAGTACCGCAGTCGCGGCACTACAAAGCAACATCAACATAAATGCCTGGATAATTCTGGTTTTGTGACCTGCTCGTCGTAGCGGACGCAAAGTGGACAAAGCACGATGATTGCTGGATTGAGGAACCATAGTGGCGCGCGAGTTGTTCTATGTATTTCGCCTTTTCATTAGCGCCATTTCTGTAAGTGTATTTTGCATATAAAATGTGCAGGGCTGTTACACAAAATATCTAATACCTTGTAAAAAAGGATAACAAACATCCTAACATTTAGATAGTTTCAAGATCGGTGATCGACACAAATTGAAAATGAGATTTTTCCAAGAAGTGTGCAAATTTATTTTTAAATCCCCAAGATGGATAAATAGATCTATTCTTAATTTTAGCGATATACCATTTTTGGGACTTTTGGTTGCGAGTCTTGTTATTATGGCGATGAACAATGTCCTGCTCGAGTTTTCTGGATAACAACAACCTCGAGATAAAATGAAAGGCATAATGTTATTTTAGAGGTGACGAACGCCATGGATGCCCACATCAGCCATGCACTCTCAGTATTTATGGGGTTCTTCGCTATCATGAATCCCATCGCCAACACACCTGTGTTCCTGGCGCTCACTGCCGAAGATAAACCGGAAACCAGGCGCAAGGTTGCTGCCAAGGCTCTGATCCTCAGCTTCATCATCATTGTGGTTTTCTCTGTTATGGGTAAGCTGATCTTCCAACTCTTTGGTATTACCCTGCCCGCGTTTCGCATCATGGGCGGACTGCTGGTGGGGCTGGTCGGTTACCACATGTTACAAGGAGGCGAGCACTCTTTAGTTCAACATCCCACCGAGGAAGACAAACAGAAGAGCCTGGATGCAGAACTTGAGGTCGCTATCACGCCGCTCGCCATGCCGATACTCGCCGGACCCGGAACCATTGCCACCGCCATGATTTTCGCCTCTACTGGTGGCATCTTGGAAATGCTTGTCACGATTGCCGCATTCTTCATTCTCTGTGTCATCACTTACATGTTTTTCATCTCGGGTGAACGTTTCGTCAAGTACCTCGGCGATAACGGAATCAAGGTTGTGACTCGCCTGATGGGACTTATTCTCGCAGTGATAGGCGTACAAATGCTTATTGGGGGTGTCGGTGGCGCTGTCAGCGCTTTCTTGCAAAAGGGTTTGTAATGAATAAATTTTTTGCCGTATCTGTCCTGGTATTTGCGTTCGTTATGCCATCCGCACGGTCAGCAGAACAGGTGGCACCATTAGAAAACACATCAAGTCATCGTGACTGGCACTTTTTCGCCAATATTTCCTATAGTTCAAGAACACTGGACGGCTCCATTACTGAAACAACCGCTATCGCTAATGACACATTTGGTGATCTGGTTGCCACTGGCGATTCCATGAATCTGGATACCAGCGATACCTTTATGTATACGTTGGCAGCGCAGTACAAAAAATGGCGTATGGGATTAAATTATATGCCCACCTCTTTCAGTGGACAGGGCTATGCCATTGTAACCTTGACAGGCAACCAGGCAGGCGTACTAGCGAAGACACCATTGAACACTGATATTGACATTGATTTATTACTGGGAAAATTGACTTATGACATCATCCAAACCCAAAGCTCGAGATTCGGCGTCGGCGTCGGCTTGGGGCGTACACAGATAGACCTTAATATCATACCCCAGGTCGGCAATTCGATTATCTATAAAGGTTATCAGCCCTTTGGCTTTCTCAGTGTTTATATGGCGAATAACTATCAGCGATTTCTTTATGGTTTTAACTTTAACGCCATAAGTGCATCATTCACCGGCGTTGAAGTGGGGTATTCGGACTACACGATAGACTTCGGTTACCGGCTTTCCGACAAGGAAATTAAATGGGACCTTGTGGGAGGTTATCGCCTGGTGAATTTTTCCATTGATATCGAAGACGGGCAGAACATGTATAAGGCGATAACCCATTTACAAGGCCCGTTTATCGGCGTGAGCGTGTCTTATTGATCCTGTAAAAGGATCGGAAACAACTGAAGTACGGTAACATGTGTTAAAAAAATACAGTCGTTACCGAACAGGCTATAGGTTCTACAGTAGTGGACCCAGCGTCGCGAGAGTGTTGGTCCACAGGCGCCGCCGCATGGGCCAGGCATCCACCTCCTCTGACTGTACCAGGCGTGAGCGAGCAAGGTAGTCCTGCTGGCGCTGTCGTACTTCAATAGTGAGACCGGTCATGTGCCGCTCCAGGTGACTGGACTCGCGGCCTCAAATAGGTTTTGATTCAGTCTGTTGGCCTGGGCCTCAGGAGGATTGCCGCGCCGGGGTGCGGGGGCGAACAGACGTTTTCAGCGACGACGAGACGGACCCGCATGGAATATAAAGATTACTACGCGATTATGGGCGTCGAGCACGACGCCACTCAGGACCAGATCAAGCGGGCGTATCGCAAACTGGCCCGAAAGTATCACCCGGACGTGAGCAAGGAGCCGGATGCCGAAGAACGCTTCAAGGAGGTCGGCGAAGCCTACGAGGTACTGAAAGACCCCGAGAAACGGGCGGCCTACGATCAGCTCGGCCGGGGATGGCAGGCGGGCCAGGAATTTCACCCGCCACCGGACTGGGATGCCGGTTTCGAGTTCAGCGGGGGTGGCTATACGGCGGGCTCCGCCGACCATAGTGCCTTCTTCGAAGAATTGTTCGGGCGGGGCTTTGGGGCGCGGGGGGGCG
>JAJDNE010000104.1 GCA_022340825.1 Acidiferrobacterales bacterium
CGACCATCGTTACGGGAAGCACGACAAGCACGACTATCGCCCTGGCCACGCTGCCCCCTATCGTGGCCACGGCCCGCAGGCACACTGGAAGTGGTACAAGCGTGATCGTCATGCGCGTGTTTACTATCACGACCACGGTCCGCGCCGGGTAGTCGTGACTCGACACTATCATCACGGCTCCGCCGCGCCGGTGATCGTCGGCAGTATTATCGGTGGTGTCATCGGCAGTGAGCTGTCGGGCGGTGATCGTGGTGCAGCAGCGGTTGGTGCGGTGATGGGTGCGGTAATTGCAGCCGACGCCTCGCGTAACCGCTACGAGCGCGTTACCGTGATTCGTCCACACCGTCGCTAGTACTGCGCCTCGACACTGGAGGCATGGACCGGGCTCGGATATGCTTGGTCGAAACAACAAGCCGGGGCTGATCAAAGCCCCGGCTCCGTTTCTACCGGGGCCGATTCAGATGACCAAAAAAAGATCGCTGTTTCTAATACCTTTCTTCACCACACTGGTTTTTTGCCTGCCGAGCCAGGCAACACCGCCGCCGCTCTTCTACGCCCAACCGTTATATCTTGCGGCTAACTCCAACCAGCTGAGCCTGGACCAGGCAGCCGCTAAGGTACGCAAAGAAACCGGTGGACGCATTCTCTCGGCCCGGGCCGAGACCAAAGGCGGACGCACCAGCTACCGCATCAAGGTATTGCTACCCTCCGGTCATGTGCGCATCGTCCGGGTAGACGCCGCCACCGGCGAGATGGACTAGGGGCGGGGCCAGACAATCATGCGTGTCCTGATCGTTGAAGACGAAGACGCTCTGCGCAACCAGTTGCAGCAACAGTTACGGGCAGAGGGTTATGCGGTCGATGTTGCTGCCGATGGCCAGGAAGGACTGTTCATGGGTCGCGAATACCCGTTTGATGTGGCCATCGTTGACCTTGGTCTGCCCAAGGTCAACGGCGTCGAGGTAATTCAGACCCTGCGCGACGAAGGCAAAACCTACCCTATTCTGGTACTGACGGCGCGCGGTCGCTGGCAAGACAAAGTCGAAGGGCTCGAAGCCGGCGCCGACGACTACCTGGTTAAACCGTTTCAGCTGGAGGAATTGCTGGCTCGGCTAAAGGCGCTACTTCGTCGCTCGGTGGGTGTCGCCAAAGCGAAACTGGATTTCGGGCCAATCACACTGGATACCAGCGCGCAGTCAGTCATGGTCAACGGTGATTCCATCGAACTCACCGCCTACGAGTACAAGTTGCTGGAGTATCTGATGCTGCACAGCGGTGACGTCATCTCCAAAACCGTACTCACTGAACATATCTACGATCAGGACTTCGACCGTGACAGCAATGTCATTGAGGTCTTTGTCGGCCGCCTTCGTAAGAAGCTTGATCCTGACAACAGCTATCAACCCATCGAGACCCTTCGTGGTCGTGGCTATCGCTTTACGCTGAACCAGAACACCTCGTGAACCTCTCGCTTCATTCGCGCCTGCTTGCGGTCGCCTCCGTTGTCCTGCTCTTTTTCTTTGGTCTCACCGGACTGGTGCTGGACAAGGCGTTCCGCGATAGCGCCGAGAGCGGCGTCCAGGAACGTTTACAGACCCACGTCTACGTGCTGCTGGCCGCGGCCGAGATCGATGCCGGCATCATGCTGTTTATGCCGGATGAGTTACCGGATCCGCGCTTTTCGGTCGCCCAATCCGGTCTTTACGCCCAGGTGATCGATCACAACGGCAAATCAGTGTGGCGCTCCCGATCACTACTTGGCGCAGACTTTCCAGTCAGCACGCCCGTCGATGTCGGTCAATCGAACTTCAGCCGATCACGCCTCGCCGACGGCTCCGAAGTATTTGTACTCGGCTATGGCGTCAGCTGGCAGATTAAAAATACAGAGCAGCGTTACACCTTCTATGTCGCCAGTAGCCTGGAAAGTTATCTCGCCGAGATAAAACAGTTTCGCCGCAGCCTTTCAGTCTGGCTCGCCGCCGCCGCATTGGTATTGCTCGCGCTCCAGGGCGCAATACTGCGCTGGAGCCTGAAACCGCTACGCCAGGCCGAACAGGATCTTGCCGCCATTGAATCCGGCGAGGCGGAAACGCTCACCGGTACTTATCCAAAAGAATTACAGGGGCTGACCAATAACCTGAACCAGTTGCTGGTGAGTTCACGCGCGCAACTGAAGCGCTATCGCGATTCGCTGGGCAATCTTGCGCACAGCCTCAAGACTCCGCTCGCGGTTCTGCGCAGCACAACGGAAAAAGAAACTGATGTCACGGCAATTCGAAAGACCACGCAAGACCAGGTCGATCGCATGTCACAGTCGATCGATTACCAACTCAATCGTGCCGCGGCATCGGGCTCGATGCCATTAACGGCTCCAGTCGCTGTTAAACCGATTGCAGAAAAGATTGTGTCGGCGCTCAACAAGGCCCATCCCGAACGTGTCGTGACCGTGTCGTTGGAAATAAACAACGACATACGTTTCTTTGGCAACGAAGACGACCTGTATGAAGTACTTGGCAATCTGCTGGAAAATGCATTCAAGTGGTGTGCAAATAAAATTCAAATAGCTGCCAGCAACATCTCTGTTGCTGGTACCGGTAGGAAGCGGCTCAAGTTAATCATTGAAGACGATGGCCCGGGCATTGCCGAGGTCGATCGAGAATCAGTTTTGGGGCGAGGTAAACGAAGTGATGAATCCGTACCCGGTCATGGCATCGGTCTCTCCATCGTCGTCGAGATCGTTGGTTTATATGGTGGTGAAATAAGGCTGGACGAAAGTCCGCTTGGTGGCGCAGTAATTTATATCGAATTCTAGATCCGCTTGAGCCATGCCAAAGATTCGCAATTTGGCAGTCGAAACATTCCATTAGAATCAAATTAATCTAACTGAAATATATTTGGTTAGACGACCTTCTTTAAGTAATTTGTACTAGTTAAAAAAATATTTGACGCTCGTATTGGATTTCGAGACCATGCGTAAAGGAATTGGACCAGGGGCACGTCAAGGAAGCAACAAGCTCAGGACAATTCCAAATCAGGGGAGGATTTCGCGAATATCGCAAGACTTGGTCTAATGGGTCTATATCGGTAATTCCGTTTCCCGCAGTATAAATTTAACTCCAGTACTTTCTGTGCTGCCGCGTTTTGGTGCGCTCCGAGCCTCGCCAAAACACACTTCGGATCCACAGAACTGTCTGAGAACAATTACTAGACTGCAGAGACAACATGATCCAACAATTGCTGCCTAGAATCACGCCGATTCTATTTTTTATTTTTCTTACAACGCCAACGACTTCACATGCGATCGAGAGTTGCACCGATAGAGCCTGCAGTGAAGCCTACTCGGCCTGGATTACGAACAATTACCAGTCATCCGGCCTTCCT